>NZ_JBSFCI010000060.1:0-32168 GCF_053593375.1 Streptomyces sp. NPDC002309
GGCGTTTCCGCGCGGCGTTTCCGCGCGGCGTTTCCGCGCGGCGTTTCCGCGCGGCCCGGCACGCGTTTCGGCGTGCCGGGCCGCGCCGGTCAGAACCCGCCCTCGCCCTCGCCCTCCAGGAACGTCCCCAGCACCTCGATGTCCCCGATCCGGGAGGGGTCCACCCGGTACGGGTCGTCGCCCAGCACGACGAGGTCGGCACGGTTGCCCGGCGCGAGGCTGCCCGCGTCGGACTCCCAGTGGCAGGCGTGGGCGGCGTCGACGGTGTAGGCCCGCAGGGCCTCGTCCACGGTGATCGACTCCTCGGGGCCGATGGCCCGGCCCGACTCAGAGGCCCGTTCGACCATGAACTGGACCGCTCGCAGCGGCGCGCCGTCGGCGACCGGCCGGTCCGAACTTCCCACCAGCCGGACACCGTGGTCGAGGAAGCCCCGGCCCCGGTAGAGCCAGCCGGCCCTGTCGTCGCCCATGACGGTGGCGTAGTCGTCGCCGTAGTAGCGCAGGAAGTTCGGCTGGACGACGACGGTGACGCCGAGCGCGGCCAGCCGGGGCAGCTGGTCCGGGCGGACCAGGCCCGCGTGCTCGATGCGGTGGCGTGCCCGGGGGCGCGGCAGCAGACGCTGCGCCCGCGCCAGGGCGTCCAGGGCGACGTCGACCGCCCGGTCCCCGATGGCGTGGATCGCCAGCTGCCAGCCCGCGAGGTGCCCTGCCACGATCGTCTCCACCAACTCCTCGGGCTTGGCCTGGAGTTGCCCGGATCCGCCGGTGCCCAGGTAGGGACTGGTCAGGGCGGCCGTACGGGCCATCATCCCGCCGTCGGTGAAAATCTTCAGGGCCCCCAGGGAGAGGGCGCCGTCGCCGAAGCCGGTGCGCAGGCCGAGGCTGAGAGCGCGGGTCGTGGTGTCCTCGGGAGCGGTGTGCACGGATGCGAGTGCGTCGGCGGCCACCATCAGCTGTACGCGTACCGGCAGACGGCCGGTGTCGTGGGCGAGCTGGTAGGCCGCCGCCTCGACGGGGCTGTGGCGGAACAGTCGGGCGCCGACTCCCGCCTCGGCGCAGGCGGTCACGCCCTCGGAGCGGCAGACACGGGCCGCGCGTTCGATCGCCTCGGCCAGTTCGTCGAGGGAGTGCGGCGGCCGGGAGCGCAGGGCGGCTCCCATGGCGCCTTCGACGAGGAAGCCGTCGGGACTGACGGCCTCGGCGGGCAGCTCCCTCAGGATCGCCGTGTTCACGAGGCAGGCGTGTCCGGAGAGATGACCCAGGTACACCTTGCGGCCGGCGCTGACGGAATCGAGGTCGGCTGCCGTCAACGGGCGGTCCAAAATGCGCTGGTCGTAGCCGCCGAAGTCCAGCCAGGCGCCGGCCGGTGCCTGGGCGACGGCCTCGGCGACGACCCGGAGCACGTCGTCGGCGCGGGTGCTCGGTGCCACGCTCGGGACCGCGGCCTTCAACCCGGTCCAGGCCAGATGGACATGGCTGTCGATGAAGCCCGGAAGCACCACCGCCCCGTCCAGGTCGTGGGTGCGCCGCGCCGGCAACCCCGCCACGTCCTCGTCCAGGCCGACGACGCGGCCGCGCCAGATGCCCAGCTCCCGTGCGATCGGGCGATCCGGATCCATCGTGATGACGCGGGCGTTGGTGATCCTCGACGAGAGCAAGGACGGCTCCTTTTCGGTTTCCCAGGCGAAACTGCTGGCACACAGTCCGCACATGTGTTTAGGTAAGGCTAACCTAAGGGGGTTTCCGGTGGAGGAAACGCTGGGCCCCGACCGCGAGTTGGCGGCCTGGGCCGATGGTGTGCTCGCGCGTATCGACGCGCAACAAGGAATCGACGCCGAGTTGCTCGCCGCTCTCGGGCGCGGTCCGAGCCTGCGCGAGGAGACGCTGGCCCGGATGGCCGAGGCCGTGCGGGCGGCGGCCCTGGGGTTCGGCCCGGCGGGCTGCGCGGCGGCGGCCGGCGTACCGGAACGACTGCTGCGCAGCTGGCAGGACGGCAACCCCTCGTTCGCCGCGGCGATGTCGGGCGCGCGGAACCTGGCCCGGTCCCACGCGCCCGAGGGGAACGGCGCGGCACGTCCGCCGACCCCCGTCGCACTGCTCGTGCTGCTCCAGGCGATCCGCGCGGGCGCCCAGCACGCGTCCGCCGCGGCGCTCGCCGGCATGCCGCGTGCGGCCCTCTACCGGCTGCGCAAGGAACGCCCGAAGGTGGACGCGCTCGTCCTCGCGGCGCGCCGCGCCCGGTCCAAACGGACCGAAAGGCGGGGCGGTTCGGCCTACGAACACCGCTACCGGCTCGTCCGTGTGGACGACGCCCCCGCGAATCTCCAAGGGGGTAGCCGGGAGAGTCAGATCTGATTAGCCTTACCTAAGTTTTGTGCGCGATGTAGGGGCCCTGTGAACCCCCTTCCGGAGGAATGCGTGAAGAAGGCGGACCTGCCGGGACGGCGTGTCCTGTGGGGTGCGGTGGGCGGACAGCGCCGGGACGTGGTGCTCGGGGCGTTGCTGGGCATGGGCCACCAGACGGGTGAGGCCCTGGTGCCGGTACTCATCGGACTGGCTGTCGAACGAGGGGTCGTGGCCGGTGACGCCCGTGGGCTGCTGATGTGGCTCGGTGTCCTGGCCCTCGTCTACATCGGGCTCTCCTACAGCTTCCGCTTCGGCGCCCGGGCCGGTGAACGTGCCTCCGTGACGGCGGCTCACCTCCTTCGGACCCGGTTGGTCAGCCGCGTCCTCGCCCCCGAGGGGGGTGCGGAGGAAGGCCGGCTGCCCGGCGAGCTGGCGAACACCGCCACCGAGGACGCCAAGCGGGTCGGTGCCGTCACCATGGCCCTGATCGTCGGCATCGGGGCCGCCACCGGCCTGGCGGTCGGCGCGGTCGTCCTGCTGCGTATCTCCCTCCCCCTCGGCCTGCTCGTCCTGCTGGGCACCCCGCTGCTGCTGTGGCTGGTGCATCTGCTCAGCAAGCCGCTGGAGCGGCGCAGCGAGACCGAGCAGGAACGCGCGGCGCGGGCCTCGGGCGTCGCCGCGGACCTCGTGACCGGTCTGCGGGTGCTCAAGGGCATCGGCGCCGAACCGGCGGCCGTCGCCCGCTACCGCCGCACCAGCCAGGAGTCGCTGACCGCGACGCTGCGCGCGGCCCGTGCCGAGGCCTGGCAGAGCGGCGTCGTCACCATCCTCACCGGCGCGTTCCTCGCGCTGGTGGCGCTCGTCGGCGGGCGGCTCACCGCGCGGGGCGACATCAGCCTCGGCGAACTCGTCTCGTCCGTCGCGCTCGCGCTCTTCCTGATCGGCCCGCTCTCCGAGTTCTCCTGGGTCAACGCGGAGCTGGCGCAGGGCCGGGCGTCCGCGGCCCGGATCGCCGAGGTGCTCGACGCCGGCCGGGCCGTCCCCCCGGGACCGCCGCCCGGCGGCGACCTGCCGGGGCGGCCCGCGGGCCGGCTGCGGCTGAGCGGTCTGTCCTACGGTCCCCTGCGCGAGCTGGACATGGATGTCGCCCCGGGCGAGACGGTGGGCGTGGTCACCACCGACCCGGCCGACGCTTCGGCGCTGCTGCGGTGCCTGGGCCGGCGCGCCGACCCGGAGGGCGGCGCCGTGGAACTCGACGGCACCGCGCTGCCCGCGCTGGGCCTCGCGGAGGTACGGGCCGCGATCCTCGTCGCCGAACACGACGCGGACCTGTTCGAGGGCACGCTCCTCGACAACGTCACCGCCGCGTTCGGCACCCCCGACGCGGCATCCGTCACCGCCGCGCTCGGCACCCCCGACGCCGCGCCCGTCGCGGCAGCGATCGCCGCGTCGGGCACCGACGAGGTCGTACGCGCCCTGCCCGACGGAACCGCGACGGCCGTCACCGCGCGCGGCCGCTCCCTCTCCGGAGGCCAGCGGCAGCGGGTGGCGCTCGCCCGGGCACTGGCCGCCGACGCGCCGGTCCTCGTGCTCCACGAGCCCACGACGGCCGTCGACGCCGTCACCGAGGCGGGCATCGCCGCCGGGATCAGGGACGTCCGCGGCGACCGCACCACCGTCCTGGTGACCAACAGCCCCGCGCTGCTCGCCGTGACCGACCGGGTCGTCCTGATCGAGGACGGCAGGGTCACCGCGACCGGCACCCACGACCGGCTGGTGCACGACCGCGCCGCCTACCGGACGGCGGTCCTCACATGACCGAGACGCGCAAGGACACAGAGTCCCGCGAGGGGACGGAGTCCGGCGAGGGCACCGAGTCCTCTCTCCTGCCCGTGGCCACGCCCGCCCGCACCCGGGCCGCCGTCGCCGAACTGCTGCGCCCGCACAGGCCGTTGGCGTTCACCGCGTTCGCCGTGATGGTCGCCTCCACCGCCGTCGGGCTGCTGGTGCAGCCCCTGCTGGGCCGGATCGTCGACCTGGCCGCCCGCCGAGGCTCCGTGGACGCCGTCACGACCACCGCGGCGCTTCTCCTCGCCGTCGCCGTGGCGCAGGGCGTCACCGCCGGGTTCGGTCTGTCGCTGATCTCCCGGCTGGGCGAGACGGCCCTGGCCCGGCTGCGTGAGCGCTTCGTGGAACGGGCGCTCGCCCTGCCGCTGGAACGCGTCGAGCGGGCCGGCGCCGGAGACCTGACCGCGCGGGTCACCGCCGACGTCTCACTCATCGCGGAGGCCATCCGCAACGCCCTGCCCGAGCTGGCCCGTTCGCTGCTGACCATCGTCCTCACCCTCGGCGCCCTGGCACTGCTCGACTGGCGTTTCCTGCTGGCCGCACTGATCGCGGTGCCCGTGCAGGCGGCCACCGCCCGCTGGTACGTGTCCCGCGCCGTCCCGCTCTACGCCGAACAGCGCAGGGCCGCGAGCGCGCAGCAGCAGCAACTGCTCGACACGATCGCCGGCAGCTCCACCGTGCGCGCGTTCCGGCTGGAGAGGGACCACACCGAGCGGGTCGCCGAGCGGTCCCGGTCGGTGGTGGCGCTGACGATGCGCGGGGTCCACCTCGTGCTGGGCTTCTACAGCCGTCTGCACGTCGCCGAGTACGCCGGACTCGCCGCCGTGCTGTTCACCGGCTACTGGCTGGTCCGCGACGGCTCGGCGTCCATCGGCACGGCGACCGCCGCCGCCCTTTACTTCCACAGCCTGTTCACCCCGGTCAACGCCGCGCTGGTCCTCCTCGACGACGCCCAGTCGGCGACGGCGGGCCTGTCGCGGCTCGTCGGGGTCACCGACCAGCCGCCGCCCCCGGAGACCACTGGTTCGGTCCCGGCGGGCGGAGTGGACGTCACCGTGCGGGGACTCACTCACGCGTACCGGCCCGGGCACCCCGTCCTGCGGGACGTCGACCTGACGATCCGGCACGGCGAGCGGGTGGCCCTCGTCGGTGTCAGCGGCGCCGGCAAGACCACGCTGGCCCGCCTCGTCGCGGGCATCCAGCCGCCCTCCGCCGGCACTGTCCTCGTCGGAGGCGTGCCGCCCACCGAACTCGGCGCGTCCGCCACCCGCACGGTCGCCCTCATCACCCAGGAGACCCATGTCTTCGCGGGCCCCCTCACCGACGACCTGCGGCTCGCCAAGCCCGACGCCACCGACGGCGAACTGCGCGCCGCGCTCGACCGGGTGGACGCCCTCTCCTGGGCCGAGGCGCTGCCCGAGGGCCTGGCCACCGTCGTCGGCGACGGCGGCCACCGGCTGAGCGGCGCGCAGACGCAGGCGCTCGCCCTCGCCCGGCTGATCCTGGCCGACCCGCCCCTGGTGATCCTCGACGAGGCCACCGCCGAGGCGGGCAGCTCCGGGGCGCGCGCCCTGGAGAAGGCGGTCGCGCAGGCGGTCGACGGCCGTACCGCCCTGATCGTCGCCCACCGGCTCAGCCAGGCCGCGACCGCCGACCGCGTCGTCGTCATGGACGCGGGACGCGTGGTCGAGAGCGGCACGCACGACGAACTCCGCGCCGCCCAGGGGCGCTACGCCGCCATCTGGCGGGCCTGGTCCGACACCCGCGACACCGGCACCTGACCCCCACCCCCACCCGCACCCGCACCGGACGTACATACGAGTTCCACCCCCCGCACCGCCCGGCTCCACTGGCCCCGAAGAACGAAGGACCACCGATGTTCCGCTCCCGCAGAGCACCACGGCTCGCCGCCGCGCTCGCCTCCGCCCTCCTGCTCCTGACCGCCGCCACGGCCTGCGGTGGTGACGACTCGGCCGCCGGCACGTCGGAGGGCGGGGCGAAGGCGAGCGCCTCCTCCTCGGAGTCCGCCTTCCCGGTCACCGTCGCGCACAAGTTCGGCAGTACGACGATCAAGTCCGAGCCCCAGCGGATCGTCACCGTCGGCCTCACCGAGCAGGACGCCGTCCTGGCGCTCGGCAAGGTGCCGGTCGCCACCACCGAGTGGCTGGGCGGCTACAAGGGCGCCATCGGCCCCTGGGCCGAGGACAAGCTCGCCGGGGGCGAGGTGCCGACCGTCCTCAAGGACACCGGCACCGGCCCGCAGGTCGAGAAGATCGCCGCCCTCAAGCCCGACCTGATCCTCGCGGTGTACAGCGGCCTCACCAAGGAGCAGTACGAGTCGCTGTCCAAGTTCGCGCCCGTGGTCGCCCAGCCCAAGGAGTACAACGACTACGGCGTGCCGTGGCAGGAGCTGACCGAGACGGTCGGCCAGGCGCTCGGCAAGCCGGAGGAGGCCACGAAGATCGTCGAGGACACCGAGGCCGGGATCGCGGCCGCGGCGGCCGAGCACCCCGAGTTCAAGGGGGCGAGCGCGGTGATGGCCACGCCGTACGAGGGCATGTTCGTCTTCGGCAGCCAGGACGCGCGCTCGCGCATCCTGACGGGGCTCGGCTTCGCCCTGCCCAAGGACCTGGACAAGGCGATCGGCGACCAGTTCGGCGCGAACATCAGCAAGGAGCGCACCGACCTGCTCGACCAGGACGCCGTCGTCTGGATCGTCGGTGACGTCGCCAAGGACTCCGGCAAGCTGCACAAGGACGCCTCGTACAAGGACCTGGCCGTCGTGAAGGAGGGCCGTGAGGTCTTCGTCCAGGAGACCGGCGACTACGGCAACGCCACGTCGTTCGTCTCCGCGCTCAGCCTGCCGTACGTGATCGAGCGGCTGGTGCCCCAGCTGGCGGCGGCCGTCGACGGCAAGGCGGACACCAAGGTGGAGCAGCCCGCGTCCTGACGACGGACGACGACGAAGAGGGGGGCGGCCGTACGGCCGCCCCCCTCTTCCGTGTGTCCGGACGTCAGCCGTCCATGGCCTCGGCCAGGCTGCGCGGCCTCATGTCGGTCCAGTGGGTCTCCACGTGGTCCAGGCAGGACTGCCGGCCGGCGGGCCCGTGCACGACGCGCCAGCCGGCCGGCACGTCGACGAAGTCCGGCCAGAGGCTGTGCTGGTTCTCGTCGTTGACCAGCACCAGGTAGACACCCTCGGGGTCCTCGAACGGATTGCTCATGCTCTTCCTCTCCTCGTTGTTCACGACCGGATCGTTCACGACCGGATCGTTCACGACCGGATGTTCCGCTCCGCCCGCGCGACGAGCCCTTCCAGCGCCCTGAACCAGGTCTCGGCCAGGTCCTGGACCGTCTCGCGCGGCAGCAGTCCTTCCAGGTAGGACCAGTGGGCGGCCAGTACCGGCCCGTCCGCCCGGTCCTCGGTGACGACGTTGATGCTCAGCGCGTGGCCTTCGCGCATGGCGCCCTCGGGGCCGATGTCGGCCGCGTCCTCCTCGGGCGCGTACGACCAGTCCGTCTCCTCGGGGATGCCGAACCGCCCGAGGTAGTTGAACTCGATGCGGGCCGCCTCGCGGCTCGCGAGCACCTCACGGGTGCGGGGGTTGAGGTGCCGCAGCATGCCGTGCCCGACTCCGTCGGCGGGCAGCGCCGCCAGGTGCGCGCGCACCCGCCGCACGGCCTCCTCCGCCGCCGGGCCGCCCGCGAAGGCGTCGGCCGGGTCCGCCGGGCCCGGGTCGAGCCGCACCGGGAAGACGCTGGTGAACCAGCCGACCGTACGGGAGAGGTCGATGTCGTCGCCGCCGAGTTCCTCGGTGCGGCCGTGGCCTTCGAGGTCGACCAGGACGGAGGTGTCGCTCCCGCCGTGCCGTCGCCGCCAGTCGGCGAAGGCCAGCGCGAGACCGGCGAGCAGCACGTCGTTGACGCCGGCACCGAAGGCGGCGGGCACCGTGGACAGCAGCGGGCCGGTGTGCTCGGCGGGCATCCGCAGGACGACCTCCCGCTGGGTGGCGGTCGTGTCGCGCTCCGGGTCCAGTTCCCGGGTGAGCGGGAAGGGTTCCGTGCCGCCGTCCAGGACGGCCGTCCACACGGGCAGTTCCGCCTCCCTGGCCGGGTCCTGTGCCAGTTCGGTCAGCAGCCGCGACCAGCGCGCGAAGGACGTCTCGACGGGGGTGAGCCGCGCCGGCCGCCCGGCGGCGACGTGCTGCCAGGCCGCGGCCAGGTCGGGCAGGAGCACCCGCCAGGACACGCCGTCCACGACCAGGTGGTGGGCCATCAGCAGCAGTCGTCCGGGCGCGTCGCCCGCGTCGAACCACACCGCTCTGAGCACCGCGCCCGCGTCCGGGTCGAGCAGCGCCCGCGCCGCGTGCGTCTCGTCCCGTACGGTCGCGGCGAGGGTCTCGGCGTCCTGGCCCGCCACGTCCACGCGGTCGATCCATCCGGCGGCGTCGACCGCCCCGGCGGGCGGCACGTGCAGCGACCAGTCCTCGACGGCGTCCCGCGAGGGCCGCATCAGGGTGGCCCGCAGCAGGTCGTGCCGGTCGGCCAGCGCCTGGAGGACGGCGGTCAGGCCGGGCAGGTCCAGGTCCGCCGGGGTGCGCACGAGCGCCGCCTGGTGGTAGGTGGCGAACGGGCCGCCCAGTTCGCGCAGCCAGTGCATCACCGGGGTGAGCGGCACGGTCCCGGTGCCGTCGTCCACCGGGCGGGAGCCGGTCTCGCCCGCGGCCTCGGCGACCGCGCTCAGCCCGGCGACCGTGCGGTGCCGGAAGACCAGCCGGGGGCTGATGCGGATACCTGCCGCGCGGGCGCGGCCGACGAGCTGCATCGCGACGATGCTGTCGCCGCCGAGGGCGAAGAAGTCGTCGTCCACACCGACCTGTTCCAGCCCCAGCACCTCGCCGACGACCGTGCAGAGCAGCTCCTCCACGGGGGTGGCGGGTGCCCGTCCGGAGGAGAGCGCGGAGAAGTCCGGCGCGGGCAGCGCGGCGCGGTCGAGCTTGCCGTTCGCCAGCTGCGGGAACCGCTCCAGGACGACCACCGCCGCCGGGACCATGTGGTCCGGGAGCAGGGCGGCGACATGGCCGCGCAGTGCCCCCGGGTCCGGGGCGGTGCCCGGGGCCGGGATCACATGGGCGACGAGCAGCTTGCGCGGGCCTTCCTGACGTACCGTCACCAGTGCCTGCGCGACGGCCGGGTGTCCGGTCAGCGTGGCCTCGATCTCGGCCGGTTCGATGCGGAAGCCGCGGATCTTGACCTGGTCGTCGGCGCGGCCGAGGTAGTCGAGGCGCCCGTCGGGCGTCCAGCGGGCCAGGTCGCCGGTGCGGTACAGCCGCCCGCCCGGCGCGCCGAAGGGATCGGCCACGAAGCGCTCGGCCGTGAGCCCCGGCGCGCCCAGGTAGCCCCGGGCGAGACCGCCGCCCGCCAGGTACAGCTCGCCCGTGACGCCGGGCGGCACCGGCTGGAGCAGCCCGTCCAGGACATAGGCGCGGGTGCCGGCCACCGGCCTTCCGACGAGCGGGCGTTCGCTGTCGCGGACCCGGGCGACCAGGGCGTCCACGGTGGACTCCGTCGGCCCGTAGAGGTTGAACGCCTCGGTGCCGCGCAGCGTGGCGAGCCGCTGCCACAGCGCCCCCGGTACGGCCTCGCCGCCGACCCCGACGACGGCGAGGGGGCAGTCGTCACCGCTCAGCAGACCGCTGTCGGCCATCTGCGCGAAGAACGACGGGGTGACCTCCAGGAAGTCGAAGCGGTGCTCGGCGACGGCCGCCGCGAGCAGTTCGGGGTCGCGTCGGACCTCCTCGGACACCACGTGCACGCAGTGCCCGTCGAGCAGCCACAGCTGGGGCTGCCAGGAGGCGTCGAAGAAGAAGGACCAGGCGTGGCCCGCGCGCAGGTGCCGCCGCCCGGTGGCCTCGGCGGCCGGCCGGTGAAGGGTCTCGCGGTGGCTGTGGAAGAGGTGCCCGAGGGTCTCGTGGGTGACCACGACCCCCTTCGGGCGGCCCGTCGAGCCGGAGGTGTAGATGACGTACGCCGGGTGGCGGGGCGTCAGCGGGGCCGACCGGTCGGCGTCCGTGAGGGCGCCCGGGTCCTGCACCGCGATCCGCTCGGCCGTGCCGGGCTCGTCGAGGACGAGGGACTCGGTGCCGGGTGGCAGTGCGCCGGCCAGGGCGCGGGTGGTGAGGGTCAGCACCGGGCGGGCGTCGGCGAGCACGTCGGCCGTGCGTTCGCGGGGCGCGTCCGGGTCGAGCGGCAGATACGCCGCTCCCGCCTTGTGCACGGCGAGCACGGCCGCCAGGAAGTGCGCGGTGCGCGGCAGCGCGAGGGCGACGTACCGTTCGGGGCCCGCGCCGTGCCCGACCAGGAGGCGGGCCAGCCGGTTGGCCGCCGCGTCGAGTTCGGTGAAGCTGAGCTCGACGCCGTCGGAGGCCGCGGCGGGCCGGTCCGGGTACCGGCGCACCGTTTCCTCGAACAGCGCGGGCACGGTGGTCGGCGCGGCGGCGAGGGGGCGGCTGTTCCAGCCGGCGCGCAGCCGTGTCTCCTCCTCGGCGTCCAGGACGCCGACGCGTCCGAGCGGGACGTCCGGGTCCGCGGTGACGGCCCGCAGGACGCGCCGCAGGCGGTCCGCGAAGGACTGCGCGGTGGCGTGGTCGAAGAGTTCGGCGCTGTACTCCAGCACGCCGTCGACCCCGCGGCCGTCGGCGCGCTCCACGAAGTCGAAGGACAGGTCGAACTTGGCGGTCGTCTGTGCCACGTCGTCGCGGAGGGCCCGCAGTCCGGGCAGCGGCCCGGCGTCGTCCCCGCCGGACGCGAGGTACACGACCATCACCTGGAACAGGGGGTGCCGGGCCAGGGAGCGTGCGGGGTTGAGCGCCTCGACCAGTCGCTCGAAGGGGACGTCCTGGTGGTCGAAGGCGGCGAGGTCGGTCTCCCGTACCCGGCCGAGGAGTTCCCGGAAGGTGGGGTCCCCGGAGGTGTCGGTGCGCAGCACCAGGGTGTTGAGGAAGAACCCGACCAGGTCCTCCAGGGCCGCGTCGGTACGGCCGGAGATGGGGCTGCCGAGGGGGATGTCGTGGCCCGCGCCGAGGCGGGTGAGCAGGGTGGCCACGGCGGCCTGGAGCACCATGAACACGCTGACGCCGTTGTCGCGTGCCAACCGGTGCAGGTCCGCCGCCAGTTCGGCGTCGAGCGACAGGTCGGCGGCGCCGCCCCGGTAGCTCGCCTCCAGGGGGCGGGGCCGGTCGACGGGCAGCGCCAGTTCCTCGGGCAGCCCGTCGAGCGCCTCGCGCCAGTGGGCGACCTGCCGCGCGGCGAGGCTGCGCGGGTCCTTCTCGTCGCCGAGGACGTCACGCTGCCACAGCGTGTAGTCGGCGTACTGGACCGGCAGCGGCTCCCACTCGGGGGCCCGCCCGGCCGCACGGGCCGCGTAGGCGGCTCCCAGGTCCCGGCTGAGCGGGGCCTCCGACCACTCGTCGCCGGCGATGTGGTGCAGCAGGAGCAGCAGGGTCCACTCCTGTGCGCCGGTGCGGAACACATGGACGCGCAGGGGCGGTTCGCTCTCCAGCCGGAAGCCGTACGCCCCGGCCCGCTCCAGTCGCCCGGGCAGCAGGACGGCGTCGGTGTCCACCACCTCGAAGGGGATGCGCACGTCAGCGGCGTCGAGCACGTGCTGGAAGGCTCGGCCCTGCTCGTCGGGGAAGACCGTGCGCAGCGTCTCGTGCCGTGCCACCAGGTCGTGCACGGCGGCGCGCAGTGCCTCGACGTCCAGAGCGCCGGTCAGCCGCCAGGCGGTGGGGATGTTGTACGTCGCGGAGGGGCCCTCCACCTGGTACAGCACCCACAGCCGCTGCTGGGCGGAGGAGAGGGGAAGCCGTTCGGGGCGCGGGCGGACCGTCAGGGCGGAGCGGGCGGCGTCCTGTTCGTCCGAGACGCGTTCCGCGAGCCGGGCCACGGTGGGCGCGTCGAATACCGTGCGCAGGGACACCTCGGTGCCGAGCGCGGCGCGGATCCGGGCGGTCAGCCGCATGGCCAGCAGCGAGTGGCCGCCCAGGGCGAAGAAGTCGTCGTCGACGCCGACCTCGGGAAGGTCGAGCACCGCCGCGAACGCCTCGCAGAGCAGTTCCTCGCGGGCGGTGCGCGGCCTGCGTCCCGAGCCGGTCGCGGCGAGGTCCGGCGCGGGCAGCGCCTTCTCGTCGAGCTTGCCGGAGACCGTGCGCGGCAGCGCGGCGACGGTGACGAAGGCCGTCGGGACCATGTGCGCGGGCAGGGCGGCGGCGATGCGGGCGCGCAGGTCCGCCGGGTCAGGCTCACGGCCGTCGGCGGCGAGGACGTACGCCACCAGTCTGCGCACGCCCGGGGTGTCCTCCCGCACGACGACGGCGGCGCTCGCCACGTCCGGGTGCCCGGTGAGCAGCGCCTCGATCTCGCCGAGTTCGATGCGGAAGCCGCGCAGCTTGACCTGGCTGTCGGCGCGGCCCTGGAACTCCAGCGTGCCGTCCCGGTGGCGCCGGGCGAGGTCGCCGGTGCGGTACATGCGGCTGCCCGGCGCCCCGAAGGGGTCGGCGGTGAAGCGTTCGGCGGTCATGCCGGGCCGGTTGAGGTAGCCGCGAGCCAGTCCCTCGCCGGCGAGGTACAGCTCACCGGTGACGCCCGCGGGGACGGGCCGCAGGGCCCGGTCGAGGACGTGGGCGCGGATGTTGCCGACGGGTGCGGCCCAGGGGCCGGACGCGTCGTGGTGCCGGCCGTAGGCGTCTACCGCGCACTCGGTCGGTCCGTACATGTCGTGGACCTGGACGTCCGGCAGCGCGCACAGCCGTTGCCAGAGCGCGGCGGGGATCGCCTCGCCGCCCACCGTGATCACTGCCGGGACATGGCCGCCGGGGGCGAGGAAGCCGTGGTGGATCAGCTCGCGCAGATAGGTCGGGGTGACGTCGAGGTAGTCGATCCGCTCCCGGTCCACATAGGCCAGCAGCGCGGCCGGGTCGGCCATGGTGGCCTCGTCGGTCACATGCAGCTCATGACCGGCGAGCAGCCAGATCAGGGGTTCCCAGCTGCCGTCGAAGCTGAACGAGGCGGCGTGCGCGGCCCGCAGTGCGTCGCGGCCGGCGGCCCGCGCGGCGGGTGTGACGATGTCGTCGCACTGCACGGCGAAGAGGTTGCCCAGTCCGCGGTGGGTGCCGACGACGCCCTTGGGCCGGCCGGTGGAGCCGGAGGTGAAGATGACGTACGCGGCGCCGGACGGGACGGGTGACGCGGTGGCCGGGGCCTCGCCGTCCGTGGGCGCGTCGGCCTCGTCGAGCAGCACCGGCACGCAGTCGTGCGGCAGTCGCGGCGCCAGGTCGGCCGTCGTGAGGACGCACAGGGACGCGGTGTCCCGCAGCATGAACTCCAGCCGCTCGGCGGGGTACTCGGGGTCCAGCGGCAGGTAGGCGGCCCCTGTCCTCAGGACGCCGAGCAGGGCCGGGACCATCAGCTGCCGGGGCAGGGCCAGTCCGACGACCGTCTCGGGGCCGGCGCCCCGGCGCAGCAGCAGCCGGGCCACCGCGTCGACCCGCTCGGCCAGTTCCCGGAAGCTGAGCCGTTCGTCGCCGGTGACGAGCGCCGGGGCGTCGGGCCGGGCCCGGACGACCTCGTCGAGGATCTCCGGGATCGAGCGGGCCTCCAGCGGCCTGGTGGTGTCGTTCCAGACCGTGGCGGCCGCCGTCTCCTCGTCGGCCGTCAGGACGGTCAGCGAGCCCACCGGGCGGGCGGGGTCGGACGCGACCTGCTCCAGCAGGCCGACCAGCCGCGCGACGAGCCGGGCGGCGGTCTCCGCGTCGGTGAGGTCGGTGGCGTACTCCAGGAGCAGCGCCATGTCGTGTCCGGGACCGTGGTCGACGAACGTGAAGTCCAGGTCGAACTTGGCCATGCCGGTGTCCATCTCGGACCACTCGGTGGGCAGGCCGAACAGGTCGGGGTCGCCGTCGGGCCGGTGGTGGTAGCCGAGCATCACCTGGAACAGCGGGTTGCGGTCGGCGACGCGGGCGGGGTTGACGGCCTCGACCACACGGTCGAACGGCACGTCCTGGTGCTCGAAGGCGGCGAGCGCGGCCTCCTTCACCCGGCCGAGGAGTTCGGTGAAGGTCGGGGCGCCGGTCAGGTCGGTGCGCAGGACGAGCGTGTTGACGAAGAAGCCCACCAGTTCGTCCACCGCGCTGTCGGTGCGCCCCGCGATCGGGGCGCCGAGCGGGATGTCGTCCCCGGCGCCGAGCCGGTGCAGCAGGGCCGCGGTCGCCGCCTGGAACAGCATGAACATGCTGACCTGGTGGCCGGCGGCCAGCTCCCGCAGTGCCGCCGCCGTGGCGGCCGGCAGGTCCAGGCGCACGACCGCGCCCCGGCCGGTGGTCCGGGCCGCGCCGGGGCGGTCCAGCGGCAGCGGGATCTCCTCGGGCAGGTCGCGCAGGATGCGCGACCAGTAGGCGAGTTGCTCGTCGCCGACCTCGGCGAGCAGTCGTTCCTGCCAGAGCGTGTAGTCGGCGTACTGCACCGGCAGGGGCGCCCGCTCGGGCAGCTCGCCTGCGGCGCGGGCCGCGTAGGCGCGGTTCAGGTCGGCCAGGAACGGCCGGTCCGACCACTCGTCGGTGGTGATGTGGTGCAGCACGATCGCGACCACGTGGTCCTCGGCGCCGAGCCGCATGACCTCGGCCCGGACGGGGAGTTCGGCGCCCAGGTCGAAGGGACGGCGCTGGGCAGCCTCGATCCGTGCGGCGAGGTCCTCCTCGGCGCAGTCGGTGACCCGCACCTCGGGCTCGGCCGTGCCGGGCGGCACGATCCACTGATGCGGCTCGCCGTCCTCCGCCACGAACCGAGTGCGCAGCGTCTCATGGCGATCCGTCACATCACACAGCGCGGCCCGCAGGGCGTCGGCGTCGAGCGCTCCGCGTACCCGGACGACCAGCGGGAAGTTGTAGGCGACGCCGCCGCCGGTGATCCGCTCCACCAACCACAGCCGCCGCTGGGCCGCCGACAGCGGTATGCGTGCGGGCCGTTCGGCGGGGGGTACGGCCTTCAGCACCGGCCGGGCGGGCCGGCCCGCCTCCGCGCGCAGCGCCAGCGCCTCGGGGGTCGGGGCCTCGAACAGGTCCCGGATCGCCAGTTCCGCGCCCAGCTCGGTGCGGGCCCGGCTGATCAGCCGGGTGGCCAGCAGCGAATGGCCGCCCAGGTCGAAGAAGTTGTCCTCGGCGCCGGTGCGCGGCAGCCCCAGCACCTCGGCGAACAGACGGCACAGCACCTCCTCGACGGGGGTGCGCGGCCCGCGGCCCTCCGACAGGGCCACCGCGGGCTCGGCGTCCGGCAGTGCCCGCACGTCGAGCTTGCCGTTGTCGTTCATCGGCAGCCGCGGCAGGACCACGAAGGCGGCCGGGACCATGTAGCCGGGCAGCCGCTGCCCCAGCTCCTCGCGCAGCCGGCGGACGAGCGAGCCGTTGCCGCGGGTGGCGGTCGGGGTGTTGGCGTAGGGGACGGCGCCCCGGTCCTGGCGGGGGCGGTGCAGTCCCGAGGTGCGCCGGGGGTCGGTGCCGTGGACGAACACCGCTTCGAAGTGGCCCGGTTCGTCCGACCAGGTGGTCAGGACCCGGTAACCGCGCGACTCCCCCAGCCGGCGAAGCCGCTCGGGCTCCTCGCCCTCGGGGACGGGAACGGGCCGTCCGGCCTCCGTCGCCCGCGTCGCCGCGAGGTCGTCCGCCGTGCGTGCGTCGGGTATCCGGCGGACCCTGAGCAGCTCCGCGCCGTCCAGGCGGGCGACGAGGTCACCCGTCCCCGCCCAGTCCAGCACGGGGGCGTCGTCGACCGGCAGGGCGTCCTCACCCTCGTACAGCACCACGTCGTAGCGGTAGCGGGTCAGTTCGTCGTGGTGCCGTCCGGCCTTGGTGCGCAGTTCGACGCCGAGGCCGAGGGTGCTGAACCAGTCGGGGTCGACGAGGAGTTCCTTCTCCAGCGCGAGGCCGCGGTCCACCGCCCGGCGCAGCGACTCCGGGTCGGTGTCCGCGCCCGCGCCCGCGCGGGCGAGCTGGATGCCCGTCTGGAACACCCGCGCCTGCCGCAGGTCGCGCACGTCGCCGAGGAACAGGGCGCCGCCCGGGGCGAGCAGGCGCATGGCGCCCCGGATCACCTTGTGCAGGTGGTCCAGGCTCGGGAAGTACTGCACGACGGAGTTGATGACGACCGTGTCGAAGAACCCGGCCGGCAGGCCCTCGGTCACCTCGGCCGCCTGGCAGCGCAGTTCGACCTTGCGGGCCAGTTCGGGATCGGCCCTCAGGTCCTCGCCGATCTTGCGGATCACGGGCTCCGCGAAATCCGTCGCCCAGTAGGACTCCGCGTCCGGGGCGAGCCGCGACAGCAGCAGACCCGAGCCGACGCCGATCTCCAGGATCCGCCGTGGCCGCAGCTCGCGGATGCGCTCGACGGTGGCCTCGCGCCACTCGCGCATGTGCTCCACGGGGATGGGGGCGCCGTCGTAGGAGCTGTCCCAGCCCGCGAAGTCCTCGGTGAAGACGGCCGTGCCGATCTCGCTGTACTCGGCGGAGTAGATCTCCCGCCACTCCCCGATCTGGTCCCGCTCGGCCGTGCGCAGCGCCTCGGCGTCGGGTTCCGCCGGGACGACGTAGCCCACCAGCCGCTTGGTGCCGGGGACGCTCGTGTCGTCGCGGGCGACGACGGCCGCCTGGGACACCTCGGGGTGCTGGGCGAGCGCGTTCTCTATCTCGCCCAGCTCCACCCGGTACCCGCGGATCTTGACCTGGTCGTCGGTGCGGCCGAGGAAGTCGAGGTTGCCGTCGGGGCCGCGCCGCACCAGGTCGCCGGTGCGGTACATCCGCTCGCCCGGCAGCCCGTACGGGTCGGCCGCGAACCGCTCGGCCGTGAGTCCCGGGCGGTCGAGGTAGCCGCGGGCCAGGCCCACGCCGGCGATGTACAGCTCGCCCGGTACGCCGTCCGGCACCGGTCGCAGCCAGGCGTCGAGGACGCGGGCGCGCGTCGCGCGGATCGGCCGCCCCACGGTGGGGGTGGCGCTGTCGTGGGTGCCGCCGCCGAGGGTGTTGATCGTGTACTCGGTGGGCCCGTACAGATTGTAGCCGTACGTCCCCTCGGTGTCCCGCAGGGTGTTCCACACCGTCTCGGTGACCGCCTCGCCGCCGAGCAGCACCAGCGGCGGCCGGTGCCCCTCCAGCAGGCCCTCCTCGATGAGGAGATGGGCGTAGGTGGGCGTCACGTTCACCACGTCGACGCGGTGCTCCTCGCAGTACGCCACCAGCGCGGTGGCGTCACGGCGCAGTTCCTCGTCGCAGACGTGCACCTCGTGGCCCTCGACGAGCCACAGCAGCTCCTCCCAGGACATGTCGAACGCGAAGGACACGGTGTGCGCGATGCGCAGCCGCCGTCCGCCCGCCGAGGCGATCGCCGGGGCGAAGATCTCCTTCTGGTGGTTGAGCTGCATGTTCGTCAGGCCGACGTAGGGCGTGACCACGCCCTTGGGGCGGCCGGTGGAGCCGGACGTATAGATCACGTAGGCGGGGTGGTCGAGGCTGAAGGTGACGTCCACGGCGCCGGCGGGCAGCCCCGCGAGCTCGCTCGCCACGTCCGGGGCGTCGAGCAGGACGCGCGGGGTGTCGCCCGTCAGCGTCCGTGACACCGCCCCGGTCGACAGCAGGAGCAGCGGGCGGGCGTCGGCCAGCATCAGCGACAGCCGCTCGGCCGGGTGGTCGAGCTCCAGCGGCAGGTACGCGGCCCCGGTGCGCAGCACCGCGAACAGCGCCACCACCATGTCGATCGACCGGGGCAGGCCGAGCGCGACGACCTTCTCGGGTCCGGCGCCGCGCGCGAGGAGCAGCCGGGCCATCCGGTTGCAGCGGGCGTCGAGTTCGGCGTACGTGAGGGTCTGCGCGCCGAAGACGAGGGCCGTCGCGTCGGGGGTGCGGGCGGCCTGGGCGGCCAGCATGTCCGCGACGGTCTCGTGCGGCACCGGCTGCCGGTTCTCGGCCTCCTCACGGGCCAGCGCGTCGGCCTCGGCGGGCAGCAGCGCGTGCAGCGAGCCGACGGGCGCCGACGGGTCGGCCACCAGCAGGCCGGCCAGGAGCACGAACCGGTCCAGCAGGCGCCGCGCGTACGCCTCGTCCAGCAGGTCCGGACGGTAGGCGAGGGCGACCCGGACCCGCTCGCCCGGGGTGACGACCAGGTTGGCCGGGTAGTGGGTGGCGTCCACGTTGGCGACGGCGGTCGCGCCGTGGCGTTCGCGCAGCTCGGCGAGCCGCTCGTCGGTGTCGGCGTTGCGCAGCACGAACAGCGTGTCGAACAGGCGCCGGTGGCCCGTCTCGGCCTGGAGGACGCCGAGGCCCAGGTACTCGTACGGCATCAGCGCGAGGCGCTCGCCCTGGACGCGGCGCAGCAGGTCGAGGACCGGCTCGCGCGGGTCGAACGCGAGACGGGCCGGGACGGTGTTGAGGAACATGCCGATGACGTTCTCGACGTCCGGGACCTCGCTGGGGCGTCCGGCGACGGTCGTGCCGAACGCGACGTCCGTGCGGCCGGTGACGGTCGCCAGGGCCAGGCCCCAGGCCGCGTTGAGGACCGTGTTCGGGGTGAGGCCGTGCCCGCGGGTGGTGTCACGCAGCCGTTCGGCCACCTCGGGGGCGAGGACGGTGTCGAGCTGCTCGGGGATGACCGGCTCCAGGCCCCGGTCCGAGACCGTGGGTGCCAGCAGCGTGGGCTCCTCGAACCCGGCCAGGGCGGTGCGCCAGGCGCGGGTGGCCTGCGCGTCGTCCTGGTGCTCCAGCCAGGTCAGGTAGTCGCGGTACGAGCCGGGCCGGTCGAGGCCCTCGGGGTCCGCGCCGTTCTCGTACAGGGCGAACAGCTGGTCCAGGAACAGCCAGGCCGACCAGCCGTCCCACAGGATCAGATGGCGTCCGATCACCAGGCGGTCGCCTCGGCCCTCCCCGAGCCGCACGAGCAGCATGCGGAACAGCAGCGGGCTGGTGAGGTCGAAGCGGCGGGAGCGCTCCTCTTCCATCAACTCCCGCATCCGGGCGTCCTGTTCGGCCGTCTCCAGTCCGGTCAGGTCGACCTCGGTGAGCGGTATCTCGGCGTCCCGCACGATGAACTGCACCGGCTGGGACAGGCCCTCGCTGGTGAAGCCGGCGCGCAGGCCGGGGTTGCGGGCGAGCAGGGTGCGGGTGGCCGCCACCAGCCGGTCCGTGTCGACCCGTTCGGCGAGGTCGAAGGACTCGTGGACGGTGTAGACGTCCAGGACCCCGTCGTCGTAGGTGGAGTGGAAGAACAGGCCCTCCTGGAGCGGCGCGAGCGGCCACACGTCCTCGACGCGGCCGGGGGCGAGCCGTTCTACGCGGGCGCGTTCCTCCGCGGTGAGGACGAACGCGGAAGCCGTCCCGGCAGGTTCGGCGGGGCGCTCCTCCACCGTGGCCGCCGCGGCGAGGGCCGCCGGGGTGCGGTGCTCGAAGACGTCGCGCGGGCCGATGGCCAGACCCGCGCGACGGGCGCGGCTGGACACGGCGATGGAGGTGATGCTGTCACCGCCGAGCAGGAAGAAGTCGTCGTCCACCCCGGCGTCGGGGAGCTTCAGCACGGCCGCGAAGATCTCCGTGAGGAGCTGCTCGCGCGGATCGCGGGGCGCGCGGGCCACGGCCCGTACGGCCCGCGGGGCGGGCAGCGCGGCCCGGTCCAGCTTGCCGCTCGGGGTCAACGGGAGCGCGTCGAGCAGGACGTAGGCGCCGGGGACCATCGGGGCGGGGAGGGCGCCGGACAGCGCCTCACGCAGCGCCGTGGCGTCGGCGTGGGCGCCGGCCGCCGGCACGACGTAGGCGACGAGCGCGTCGTCCCGTACCGTCACGGCCGCCTGCGCCACCTCGGGCAGGCTCGCCAGCGCGGCCTCGATCTCGCCGGGTTCGACGCGGTTGCCGCGCAGCTTGACCTGCCGGTCGGTGCGGCCCAGGTACTCGACCACGCCGTCCGCGCGGCGCCGTACCAGGTCGCCGGTGCGGTACATCCGGGTGCCGGGCGGGCCGTAGGGGTCGGCCGTGAACCGTTCGGCGGTCAGCGCCGGGCGGCCGTGGTAGCCGCGCGCCAGCTGCGCGCCCGTCAGGTACAGCTCACCCGGGACCCCGTCGGGCACCGGCCGCAGGCACGGGTCGAGCACGCGCAGGCCGGTGTTCCACACCGGCCGCCCGATGGGCACGGTCGTGCCGGTGTCGCCGTCGCAGGGGTGGTGGGTGACGTCGACGGCGGCCTCGGTCGGGCCGTACAGGTTGTGCAGCGGTACGCCGGTCAGCTCGAGCCAGCGGCTCGCGGCGGCCGTCGGCAGCGCCTCGCCGCTGCTCAGCACGCAGCGCAGGGACGCCGCCCAGGCGGGGTCGGCGGTGACGTCGTCGGACTGGAGGAACGCCTCCAGCATCGACGGCACGAAGTGCATCGTGGTGACGGACCGCTCGCGGACGAGCGCCGCCAGATATGCCGGGTCGCGGTGGCCGTCGGGCCGGGCGAGGACCACGGCCGCGCCTTCGAGGAGCGGCCAGAAGAACTCCCACACGGACACGTCGAAGCTGGACGGGGTCTTCTGGAGCACCCGGTCGTCGGCGCGCAGCCCGTAGGCGGCCTGCATCCAGGCGAGCCGGTTGACGATGGCGCGGTGGGTGACGACCACGCCCTTGGGCAGGCCGGTCGAGCCGGAGGTGTAGATGAGGTAGGCGGGATCGCCGGGGCGGGCCGGGGGCCCGGTGACGGGTTCGGCGTCCGTCTCGGGGGCGTCGAGCAGCACGGCCGAGGGGGCCTGCCGGGGCAGCCGGCCGGCCGACGCGGACAGCGTGACCAGCGTCGTCGCGCCGGAGTCGGCGAGCATGTGGGCCACCCGGTCGGCCGGGTAGTCGAGGTCGACCGGCAGGTAGGCGGCGCCCGACTTGAGCACGCCGATCAGGGCGACCATCAGCTCCACGGACCGCGGGACCGCGACCGCGACGAACGCGCCGGGACCCGCGCCGCGACGGCGCAGCCGGGCCGCCAGCGCCTCGGCGCGGGCGTCGAGTTCGGCGTACGTCAGCCGCTCGTCCTCGAACAGGACGGCGGTCACGTCGGGGGTGCGGGTGGCCTGCGCCGCGAACGCCTCGGCCAGGGTGGTGTCCGGGACGGGGTGTTCCTCGCCCGCCGGGTGGGCGCGCAATGCCTCGTCGGGCGACAGCAGTTCGACGGAGGCGGCGGGGAGTTCCGGGTCCTCGGCGATCGCCTCCAGGATGCGGGCGAGCCGGTCGCCGAGCGCGCGGACGGCGTCGGCGTCCAGCCGTTCCGTGTGATGCTTGAGCCGCAGGTCGAGCCGGCGGCCGGGCTTGACGACGAGGGCCAGCGGATAGTGGACGGCGTCGTGGAACGCGTCGCCGGTGATCCGGATGCCGCCCGAGGAGTCCCGCAGGTCCGTCTCGGCGGGGTAGTTCTCGAACACCACGAGGGTGTCGAAGAGTTCGCCCCCGCCCGCGTGCCCGGCCAGCCGCTGGATCTCGGCGAGGCCCAGGTGCTGGTGGTCGAGGAGGCGGGCCTGCTCGTCCTGGAGGCGGACCAGCAGCTCGCCGAGCGGCTCGCCCGGCGCCCAGCGGAAGCGGGTCGGCAGGGTGTTGATGAAGAGGCCCACCATGGCGGCGATGCCGTCGACCTCGCTGTCGCGGCCGGAGACGGTGGTGCCGAACACCACGTCGTGCCGGCCGGTCAGTCTGCCCAGCAGCAGTCCCCAGGCGGCCTGGACCACCGTGCCGAGGGTGACGCCGTGGGCGCGGGCCCGCTCGGTGAGGCGCGCGGTGGTCGACTCGGGCAGCTCCACGCGGATGTGCGCGGGCCGCACCGGCGCTCCCGTCCCCGGGGTGTCGACGAGCCGGGTGGGCTCGTCGAGCCCGGCGAGGGCGGTGCGCCAGGCGTCGCCGGCCGCGTCACGGTCCTGCTCGGCGAGGCGGCGCAGGAAGGCGCGGTAGGGGGTGACGTCGGGCAGGGGCGGCGTGTCGTCGCCGTAGCAGGCCATCAGCTCGCGGTGCAGGACGGGCAGCGACCAGCCGTCGGCCACGATGTGGTGGAACGTCAGGACGAGCCGGCAGCGGAGTTCGCCGAGCCGGATCAGGGCGCAGCGCAGCAGCGGCGGCGCGGCCAGGTCGAAGCCACCGGAACGCTCGTCCTCGGCGACCGCGTCGCCCAGCGCCTCGCGGACCTCGCCGTCCTGTGCCGAGAGGTCGATCTCCCGCCACGGCAGCTCGGCGTCCCGGGTGATGATCTGGACGGGGGTGCCGTCGGGGCGCTGGCGGAAGGCGGCGCGCAGCGGCGCGTGCCGGTCCAGGAGGCGCTGCGCGGCGCGGCGCAGGGTGGGGCCGTCGACCGGTCCGGCCAGGTCCAGCACCTGCTGCACCACGTAGGCGTCGCCGTCCGGGCCGCCGCTCAGCGCGTGGAAGAAGAAGCCCTGCTGGAGCGGGGTGAGCGGGAGCAGTTCCGCGACGGGGAGCGGCCGGGTGCCCTGGATCTCGGCGAGTTCGGCCGCGTCGGCCTCCACCAGCGGGTGGTCGGCGGTGTGTTCGCCGGTGCGTTCGACGGCGGCCTTGGCGAGGGCTTCGACGGTGCGGTGGCGGAACACGTCACGGGTGGTGAGCCGGAGGCCCGCCTCCCGTGCCCGGACCAGGAGTTGGATGGCGGTGATGCTGTCGCCGCCGAGGGCGAGGAAGTCGTCCTCGGCCGTGACGGAGTCCAACCCGAGCACTCCGGCGTACAGCCCGCAGAGCAGTCTCTCGCGAACGGTGCGCGGGGGGCGCCCCGAGCTCATCGCGGAACGGTCGGGGACGGGCAGGGCCTTGGCGTCGATCTTGCCGCTGGGGGTGACCGGCAGGGTGTGCAGCGGGACGAACGCGGACGGGACCATGTAGTCGGGCAGCCACTCGGCGGCGTGCGCGCGCAGGCTCCGCATCAGGGCGGTCACGTCGCGGAAGGGGGCGGGGCGGTTGGCGTGCGGGTACGACCCGGCGGTGCGGTAGGACCCGGTCAGCGGGCCGTCGAGACCGAGGAGCACGTCGAACGCGCCGTCGTCGGCGGTGCCGTTCCAGGTGAGGGCCACCCCGTAGCCGTGCTCGGCGGCCAGGCGGTCGACGTCCTCGGGGTCGACGCCGGGCGCCGCCTCCTGGCCGCTGCCCTCCAGCCACCGCAGGTCGGCCAGGTCGTCGGCGAGCCGTGCGTTGGGCACACCGGTGACCCGCAGCCGCCGTGGGCGCTCGGCCAGCAGTCCGGCGAGGCCGGTGAGTCCGCCGGCCGCGGCCCAGTGCACCTCGCGCTCGTCCGGTACGCCGGCCGCGGCACTCGCGGGGCGCAGGACGACGTCGTACCGGTACCGGCTGAGTTCGTTGTGGTGGGCGGCGCGCTTGACGCGGATGTCGCTGTCGAACCCGTCGAGCGCGGCGAAGAAGTCGGGGTCGAGGAGGAGTTCGCCCTCCCAGCGCACCGACTGCTCGACGGCCGTGCGCAGGGCGCTCTTGTCCGCCTCGTCCTGACCCGCCGAGCGCCGGGTCTCGACGGCGGCGCGCAGGGTGCGCAGCAGCCGCAGGTTGCGGACGTCGCCGACGAAGACGCGTCCGCCCGGCGCGAGCAGCCCCGCGACCTTGTGCAGTACGTCCTGGAGATAGTCGGCGCTGGGGAAGTACTGGGCGACGGAGTTGAGGACGACGGTGTCGAACCAGCCGGTGGGCAGTCCCTCGGTGTCGTGCGCGGGCCGGGCGCTCAGCTCGACCTTGGCGGCCAGTTCCGGGTCGGCAGCCAGCTGGGCTCCGAGGGCGTCGATCGCCTGCCGGGACAGGTCGGTGCCCCAGTACGCCTCGCAGTGCGGCGCGATGCGGGACAGGATCAGGCCGCTGCCGACGCCGATCTCCAGCACCCGGCGGGCGGGGCCGAGTCCGCGGATGCGCTCGACGGTCGCGTCCCGCCACTCGCGCATCTCCTCGACGGGGATCGGCCGGCCGTCGTACATGCTGTTCCAGCCCGCGAAGTTCTCGCGGAAGCCGTCGGCGTGCTCGCGGGACCCCTCGGACCCGGCGGCGCCGTAGAGGAGTTCGTGCAGCTGCTTCCACTCCTCGACCTGGGTGTCCCGGTCGGCGTCGCGCGGCCCGTCCAGGGCGGGCACGACGTACGCGGCGAGCCGCCGTTCGCCGGGGCGGTCCTCGCGGGCCACCACGGTGACCTGGTCGACGGCGGGGTGGCCGCGCAGCACGGACTCGATCTCGCCGGGTTCGATGCGGAAGCCGCGGATCTTCACCTGGGCGTCGGCGCGGCCGAGGAACTCCAGCCGTCCGTCGGCCTTCCAGCGGACCAGGTCACCGGTGCGGTAGAGGCGTTCGCCGGGCGCGCCGAAGGGGTCGGCGACGAACCGCTCGGCGGTCAGGTCCGGGCGGCCCAGATAGCCGCGCGCGAGGCCCGCTCCCGCGAGGTAGAGCTCTCCCGTGACACCGGCGGGGACCGGCTGGAGGAAGGCGTCGAGGACGTACGCGCGCGTGCCGGGGTCGGGGACGCCGATCGGCACGATGGAGCCGGCCGGGATGTCCGGATCGCACAGCCCGAGGGTGGAGTTGGTGGTGGCCTCCGTCGGCCCGTACGCGTTGAACATCATCCGTCCGCGCGCGTAGCGGCCCACGAGTTCCGGGGAGACCCGCTCGGTGCCCGCCAGCAGGGTCGCCGCGGGCGGCAGCCGCACGTCCTCGGGCATGGCGTCGAGCAGCGCGGGCGGCAGGATCATGAAGGTGATGCCGTGGGCGTGCGCGTAGTCGGCGAGCGGCGGACCGGGCACCCGCCGTTCGGTGGGTACGACGACCAGCCGGCCGCCGGAGAGCAGGCCGAGGCAGAGATCCCAGAAGGCGACGTCGAAGCTGGGCGAGGCGAACTGGAGCACCCGGCTGTGCGGTCCGATGCCGAAGCGCTCGCTCTGGGTGGCGACGAGTTTCGCGACGCCGCTGTGGGCGAGGACCACGCCCTTGGGGCGGCCCGTCGAGCCCGAGGTGTAGATGACGTAGGCGGCGTTCAGCAGCGAGACGGGTGCGGCAGGGTCATGGGCGGGGCGCCCTGCCAACTCGGCCGCGGTGTCGGGCGCGTCGAGGGCGAGCAGGGTCATGCCGTCGTGCTCGGGCAGCTCCCGCGCGCTCTCCTCGGTCGTCACGACACAGACCGGTGCCGCGTCGCCGAGCATGTACGCGATGCGGTCCACCGGGTAGTCGTGGTCGATCGGCAGATAGGCGGCGCCCGACTTGAGGACGGCGACCTCGGCGACGATCAGGTCGGTGGAGCGCGGCAGGGCCAGCGCGACGATGCGTTCGGGGCCGGCGCCGCGCGCGATCAGGGCGTGGGCGAGACGGTTCGCCCGGGCGTCCAGCTCGGCGTAGGTGAGTTCCTCGTCCTCGAGGACCAGGGCGACGGAGTCGGGACGCTCCCGTACCTGTGCGGCGAACATCGCGGGCCAGGTGAGCGGCGGCACCGTGTGCCCGGTGGCGTTCCAGTCGGCGACGACCTGCCGCGTCTCGTCCGGGCCCATCAGGTCGAGCCGGGCGACCGGGGTCCCGGGCCGGGCCAGCGCGTCGGCGAGCAGGACCCGGTAGTGGCCGAGCAGCCGCTCCACGGTGGCGCCGTCGAACAGGCGGGGGTCGTACGTCACCCGCGCCTCGCCCTCGCGCACCTCCAGCAGCACGTCGACGGGGGCGGGCAGGTCGCCGGCGGGGCGGGCGGCCGTCGCGAACGCCGTGTGGAAGAACAGGCCGCCGCCGCGTGTCGGCCGGGGGCGCAGTTCGTCGACGAGGAGCTCGGCGGGCACCCGGTGGGTCTCCGCCTCCTCCCATGCCTCCGTCACTCGGCGCACGAGTTCCGTGAAGGTGGGCTCGTGGTCGAGGGAGACCCGCACCGGGAGCCCGTCGTGGCCGACGGTGACGTCGGGCGCGCCGCTGTAGCGGTGCAGCAGGGCCGCGAACGCCGCGAGCCGCACGGTGTCCGGGGCGTCGGGTACGTCGGCCAGGGTGCGGGTCTCCCGCAGCGCCGGCGGCTCCGCCGGATGCGGCCGGTCGGTGGGCAGGGACATCTCCAGCGGAAGCGGGGTCAGAATCCGCCGCCAGTACGCCAGAACTTCTTCGGAACCGCACACAGCAGCGTGCCTCCCCAGCCGGTCTGCCCCGGCCCTGGGCCGGGGGTCGGCGACATACTAAGGTAAGGGTTACCTTATTCACAGGGTCGGCGCAGGGTCCACCCAGGGGTGGGATGCCGGGCCGTCTCGCCCTACGCTTGGCTAAGGCAAGCCTCATCAAAGGAAGTTCACGTGGGGACCTCGGCGGTCCGGGCGGCGAAAGGCCCCCGCGCAGTGGCACTGCTCGCGCTCAGCGGCGTGGCGCTCTTCGCGCTGTGCGCCCTCTCCATGGCGTACGGCGCGCTCGCCGTACCCCTCGACCAGGTCTGGGACACGCTCGTCGGTGACGCGCCCAACTCCCGTGTCGAGAACGTGATCTGGTCGGTGCGGCTGCCCCGCACCGCACTGGGCCTCGCCACCGGCGCGGCGCTGGGTCTGTCGGGGGCTCTGATGCAGGCCCTCACCCGCAACCCGCTGGCCGACCCGGGCATCCTGGGCGTCAGCGCGGGCGCCGCCTTCGCCGTCGTGCTGTCCGTCGGTGTCCTGGGCATCGGGACGGTCCACGGCTACATCTGGTTCGCCTTCGCCGGCGCGCTGGTGGCCAGTGTGCTGGTCTACCTCCTGGGCGGGCTGGGCCGTTCCGGATCCACCCCGGTCAAACTGGCCCTGGCCGGCGTGGCCGTGACCTCTCTGCTGTTCTCGCTGACCAGCGCGATCGCACTGACGGACCCGGACGCCCTCAACCGCTACCGCTTCTGGTCCGCGGGCTCGCTCGCCGACCAGAACGACGAAGTCCTCGTGCGCGTCCTGCCGTTCCTGGTGGTCGGGGCGGTTCTCGCCCTCGCCTGCGCGCCCGCGCTGAACAGCCTCGCGCTCGGCGACGACGTCGCCAAGTCGCTCGGGCTGAAGCTGGGCACGGTCCGTGTCTGCGGGGTCGTCGCCGTCACGCTGCTCACCGGTGGAGC
Source organism: Streptomyces sp. NPDC002309 (assembly GCF_053593375.1). Taxonomy (NCBI): domain Bacteria; kingdom Bacillati; phylum Actinomycetota; class Actinomycetes; order Kitasatosporales; family Streptomycetaceae; genus Streptomyces; species Streptomyces sp. NPDC002309. Next base: position 27,307 of record NZ_JBSFCI010000060.1, read on the forward strand.
GGTCGCCGTGATCGGGCCGGTCGTCTTCGTCGGCCTGGTCGTGCCCCACATCGCGCGCGTCCTCAGCCAGTACGCCGGCATCGGCCCCGACCACCGCTGGCTGCTGCCCCTGTCGGCGGTGCTCGCCCCCTGCCTGCTGCTGGCGGCGGACATCACCGGCCGGCTGATCGCCCGCCCCGTGGAGATCCAGGCCGGCGTCCTGGTCGCCTTCATCGGGGGCCCGTTCTTCATCGCCCTGGTCCGCCGCCGACGTCTCGCGGAGCTCTGAGCCATGGCGTCGCCGCGGAGTCCATGGGCCTCACCGCACCGGGGCGCCGAGCCGGCCCCAGACGAACCCACGCACGAAGGTGTGACCGTATGACGACCGAACTCGCGCCCGGGGCCGGGAGGAAGGACGCGGCGGACCTGACAACGGTCCCCCGCTCACCCGGCCGCGTCTCCTTCCGGCTCGGCTTCCCGCCCGTCTCCGGGGTGCTGCGGCTCCGGCCGGCGGCCGTCTGCCTGGTGCTCGCCGCATGCGCCTTCCTCGCGTTCTCGGTGGAGACCGCGATCGGGGACATCGGCCTTCCGCTCACCGACGTGATGCGGGCCCTGTTCGGCGGCGGCGACCCGGGAACCCGGCTGATCGTCCATGAGTTGCGCCTGCCGCGCGCCCTCGCGGGCCTGCTGGTCGGCATCGCGTTCGGCATCTCGGGCGCCCTGCTCCAGACCATGACGCTCAACCCGCTCGCCAGCCCCGACATGATGGGCATCACCCAGGGCGCCGGCGCGGCGGTCGTGGCCGGCATCGTCCTCGGCTGGGACACGGGCCTGAGCACCCAGGCCCTGGGCCTGCTCGGCGCGTTGACGGCCGCGCTACTGGTGTACGTCCTGGCGTGGAGCCGCGGCACCACCGGCTACCGGATCGTCCTCGTCGGCGTCGGCATCGCCTGGATCTGCACCAGCGTCACCGACTACCTCATGGCGCACGGCAGCCGGTTCCAGGCGCAGGCGGCCCTCGGCTGGCTGGTCGGCAACCTCAACGGCCGCACCTGGGACCAGATCGGCCCGCTCGCGGCGACCATGGCCGTGCTGGTGCCGGCGGCACTGCTGCTGGGACGGCAGACGGGGACCCTGCAACTGGGCGACGACGTGGCCCGGGGACTGGGCACCCGCGTCCAGACGGTCCGGGTGGCCGTGCTGCTCGTCTCCGTCGGCCTGGTGGCCTTCGGCACGGCGACCGCCGGACCGGTCGCGTTCGTGGCGCTCGCCGCGCCCCAGATCGCCCAGCGCCTGTCCGGCACCGCCGTCCCGCCGCCCGTGGCCGCAGGTCTGACGGGCGCCGTGATGGTGCTGGTGTCCGACCTGATCGCCCGGAAGCTGATCCCGGACACGGAACTCCCGGTGGGGATCGTCACGGGCGTCCTGGGCGCCCCCGTACTGCTGTGGCTGCTCGTCCGCGCCAACCGCGCCGGTTCAGGAGGCTGAAGACGTGTCATCGAAGCACGAGGTGTACGAGGGCGCCGGCGAGGGGCCCGACCTGCGCGCCGAGGGCCTGCGGCTGGCGTACGACGACCGGGTGGTCGTCGAGGACCTCGACGTGGTGATCCCCTCCGGCCGGATCACGGCGATCGTCGGCGCGAACGCGTGCGGCAAGTCGACCCTGCTGCGGGCGCTGGCCCGGCTGCTGACCCCGAAGGCGGGTGCCGTCTACCTCGACGGGCGCTCGGTGCACGCGATACCCACCCGCGCCCTGGCGCAGCGGCTCGGCATCCTGCCGCAGACGCCGGTCGCGCCCGAGGGGCTGACCGTCATCGATCTGGTCGGGCGCGGGCGTTCACCGCACCAGACGTGGTGGCGGCAGTGGTCGGCCGCGGACGAGGAGGCGGTGCACGGCGCGCTGCGGGCCACCGCGATGACGGACCTCGCGCACCGGCCCGTCGACGCGCTCTCGGGCGGCCAGCGGCAGCGGGCCTGGATCGCCATGGCGGTCGCCCAGGGCACCCCGGTGATGCTGCTCGACGAGCCGACAACCTATCTGGACCTCGCGCACCAGATCGACGTCCTCGACCTGGTGACCGACCTGAACCGGCATCAGGGACGCACGGTGGTGATGGTGCTGCACGACCTCAACCAGGCGTGCCGGTACGCCGATCACGTCGTCGCGATGAAGTCGGGCCGGGTCGTGGGCGAGGGCGCGCCCGCCGACGTCGTCACCGCCGCGATGGTGGAGGAGGTCTTCGGGCTGCGCTGCGTGGTCGGCGAGGACCCCGTCAGCCGGACGCCGATGGTCATCCCCATGGGACGCCACCACGAGGGCACGGAGGACGCGGCCCCGGTCGCCGTACCGGGCGCGGCCGGCTGACGAGGGGCGGGCCGGTGGCGTCGCCGGCCCGCCCGACGGGTTTCGCTACGGATGCGGCGTCAGATAGCCGCCCATGGTGCGGAAGTAGTCGGTGGCGGCGTGCTCGGTGCCGTCGGCGGTACGCACCCGCCTGACGACCAGGCCGGGCAGCCGTCCGGAGCGCGCCCCGGCGCCGGCGACGACGACCACGCCGTCGCCCTCGCGGATGAAGATCCGCCCCGGAGTGCCCCCGTAGCGGCCCTCGGAGACGGCGGCCGAGACGATCCGGATCCGCTCGCCGCGGTGATGCGTGAAGGCGTTCGGGTACGGGTCGGACTGCGCCCGTACGAACCGCTCCAGGTCCTCGGCCGGCCAGGTCCAGTCGATCCGGCTGTCCTCCAGGGACCGCTTGTGGAAGAAGCTGGAGCGGGACCGGTCCTGCGGCGTCCACACCGCCTTGCCGGAGGCGATGAGGTCCAGGGCGTCGGTCACGATCGGGCCGATCAGGTCGACCGTGCGGTGGAACAGGTCCGTCGCGGTGTCGGTGGCACCGACCGGTACCGCGCGCTGGAGCAGGATGTCGCCCATGTCGAGTTCCGCGTCCATGCGGTGGGCGGTGACCCCGACCTGCTTCTCGCCGTTGATGAGCGCCCAGATCAGCGGGGAGAAGCCCGCATAGGAAGGCAGCAGCGAGTCATGGACGTTGAGCGTGCCGTGCGGTGGCAGCTCGAAGATCTCCGGGGGCAGCCAGGTGCGCCAGTTGTTGGCCACGATGATGTCCGGCTCGGCCTCCTTGAGCGCGCGCAGGAGCTCGTCGTCGCCCGGCCGGTTGCGCAACAGCACGGGCACGCCGTGCTGTTCGGCCAGATCGGCGACCGAATCGCTCCAGATTCGCTCGTACGCGTGATCGCTCTTGGGGTGGGTGACGACGAGGACCACCTCGTGGTCGGAGGCGAGCAGAGCCCGCAGCGTCCGGTGCCCCCACGTCTGATAGCCGAACATGACGACCCGCATATAGGCCTCCTCAGGCATTGCTAGGTAAGGCTAACCTTATCTAGCATGTGCCTGCTTGGGGGAGGCCGTGTTCCAACTTCCGGAACGCCCTCCCCTCTTCATGGGAGGCGATGAAGCGGTGAGAACACTGCAGAGCGAGCCGGATCACGTCCACGACCTTCTGGGCATCGGCTTCGGACCGTCCAACCTCGCCCTGGCGATCGCGCTCCAGGAGCACGGCGCGTCACCGGCCGGAGGAGACGGGATCCGGGCGCTGTTCCTCGAGAAACAGCCTCGATTCGGCTGGCATCGCGGCATGCTCATCGACGACGCGACCATGCAGGTGTCCTTCCTCAAGGACCTGGTCACGATGCGCGACCCCACAAGCGACTTCAGCTTCCTGTGCTACCTGCGCGAGCGCGGGAGGCTGGTCGACTTCCTCAACCAGAAGACGCTCTTCCCGCTGCGTATCGAGTTCCACGACTACTTCGAGTGGGCCGCGAGCCGCGTCGCGCCGCTCGTCGCGTACTCCTCGGAGGTCGTCTCCGTGCGGCCCGTCACCGAGGACGGCGAGGTCCGCTGGTTCGACGTCACCAGCCGCGACCCGGCCGACCCGGAGCGGCTGACGGTCCGCCGGGCCCGCAACGTCTGCGTGGCCACCGGTCTGGAGCCGCGTCTGCCGCCCGGCGCCGAGCGGTCCGGACGGGTGTGGCACACCAGCGAGTTGCTGCCGCGGGTGGACCGGCTCCTGGGCTCCGCGACGCCCGTACGCCGTGCCGTCGTCCTCGGGGCCGGTCAGAGCGCCGCCGAGGCCGTGGACTTCCTCCACCGCTCCTTCCCCGACGCCGAGGTCTGCTCGGTGTTCGCCAAGTACGGCTACACCCCGGCGGACGACAGCCCCTTCGCCAACCGGATCTTCGACCCCGAGGCCGTCGACCTGTACTACGGCGCGCCCCGCGAGGTGAAGCAGGCGCTGTTCGAGTACCACCGCGGCACCAACTACTCCGTGGTCGACATGGAGTTGATCGAGGCGCTGTCCCGGACGATGTACCAGGAGAAGGTCCAGGGCAGGCAACGGCTGCGGATGATGAACGTCTCCCGCATCCGCGAGGTCGAGGCCGGCGCGGACGACGTGAAGGTGACGGTGGAGTTCCTGCCGACCGGCGAGCGGGAGGTCATCGCCTCCGACCTGCTCGTGTACGCGACGGGCTACCAGCCGCAGGGCATCGCCGACAACCTCGGCGAACTGGCCAAGCTCTGCGTGCGCGACGAGGAGGACACTCTCGAAGTCGGCCGCGACCACCGGGTGGTGACGACGTCGAACGTCACCGCCGGCATCTACCTCCAGGGCGGCACCGAGCACACCCACGGCCTCACGTCCACCCTGCTGTCCACCACCGCCGTACGGGCCGGGGAGATCCTCACCTCGCTGCTGGCCCGCCATGGCGCGGATCTCGCGGGGGCGGACCGCGTTCCGGGATAGGTCCCGCACGCGGACGGTCGCGGTGCGGGAGACGGCCCAGCCGTCTCCGCACGACGACCACCG
>NZ_JBSFCI010000061.1:0-28536 GCF_053593375.1 Streptomyces sp. NPDC002309
GGGGCGCCGCCGGCCGCCTTCCCCCCGCCCCCCCCCCCGGGGCGCACCCCACCCGCACGAGCGGGGTCGGAGCCGGCCGTCCACGTTTCCGGGGACACCGCACGCGCCGATCCCAACTCCCTTACCTCAACTCTTACTTCACGCCTTGACGAGAATGGTCCATACCTTTAGTTTCACGGGGCGATACCTCCCCCGTCCGCGTACTCGGCCGTCCCCAGGGTGAACGTGGCGTCGAGCGTTGCCACCTGACGAACCATCCGCAGGTCGTCCGAGCGCGCGCTGACGCGAACCGCCACCCAAGGAGCGTCGTCCAGCATGCGCATCTCCCACCTCAGACGTCCCGGCACCCGACGGAACCCGATGGGCCGACTCACGGCCCTGGCCGCCCTCACCGCCGTCGTCGCGGCCCTGTTCACCGCGACTCCCGCCCAGGCCGCCGACGGCACGATCACCGGACTCGCCGGCAAGTGCGTCGACGTGGCGGGCGCCAACAGCGCCAACGGCACCGCCGTACAGCTCTACGACTGCAACGGGACCGGCGCCCAGGTCTGGTCCAACCCGGGTGACGGAACCCTGCGCGCCCTCGGCAAGTGCCTGGACGTGGTCGAGCGCAGCACCGCCGACGGCGCGTCGGTCCAGCTCTGGGACTGCTCCGGCGGCGCCAACCAGCAGTGGGTGGTCACCGGCGCGCGGGACATCGTCAATCCGGCCGCGAACAAGTGTCTCGACGTCCGGGGGAACAGCAGCGCCAACGCCACCCGGCTGCAGATCTGGAGCTGCACCGGCGCCGCGAACCAGAAGTGGAACGCGCCCGGCAGCGGCGGACCCACCAACCCGACCGGATTCGTGGTCTCCGAGGCCCAGTTCAACCAGATGTTCCCGGGCCGGAACTCGTTCTACACCTACAGCGGACTGACCGCCGCCCTGAGCGCCTACCCGGGCTTCGCCAAGACGGGCAGCGACACCGTGAGGAAGCAGGAGGCCGCCGCCTTCCTGGCCAACGTGAACCACGAGACCGGCGGTCTCGTCCACATCGTCGAGCAGAACCAGGCCAACTACCCGCACTACTGCGACTGGAACCAGTGGTACGGCTGCCCGGCCGGCCAGGCCGCCTACTACGGGCGCGGTCCCATCCAGCTGAGCTGGAACTTCAACTACAAGGCCGCGGGCGACTCGCTCGGCATCGACCTGCTCAACAACCCCTGGCTCGTGCAGAACGACGCGTCCGTGGCCTGGAAGACCGGCCTCTGGTACTGGAACACCCAGTCCGGCCCCGGCACCATGACCCCGCACAACGCCATGGTCAACGGCGCCGGCTTCGGCCAGACGATCCGCAGCATCAACGGCTCCCTGGAGTGCGACGGCAGGAACCCGGCCCAGGTCCAGAGCCGCGTGAGCGCCTACCAGCGGTTCACCTCGATCCTCGGGGTCTCCCCGGGCGGCAACCTCTACTGCTGACGGCGGCGCCGCCCCAGGAGGTGTGATGCGCAACGCAAGACCCTTAGCACGGGCCGTCCTCGGCGCGCTCGGTGCGATGGCGCTGCTCGTGGCCGTCCCGGCGACCGCCCACGCGAACGTTCTGCAACTGCTGCCGCAGAACGCCGACGGCCTCGAACAGTCCTTCTCCCCCGCCTACGACTACGACGGCGACGGCTGCTACGCCACCGCCGCGATCGGCGCCGACGGCACCCTCAACCCCGGTCTGAAGCTCGGCGGTGACGTCAACGGCCGCTGCCACGACTACGCCCAGCTGGCCAACGCCAACACGTACTCGCGCGCCAAGTGCAACAACGGCTGGTGCGCGGTGATGTACGCCAGCTACTTCGAGAAGGACCAGGTGACCCTCGGCCCCGGAGCCATCGGGCACACCCACGACTGGGAGCACGTGGTCGTGTGGGTCAACGGCAACGAGGCCCAGTACGTGTCCGTCTCCCAGCACAACACCTATGAGGTGGCGCACCGTTCGTCGATCAGGTTCGACGGCACCCATCCGAAGATCGTCTACCACAAGGACGGCATCGGGAGCCATTGCTTCCGGTTCGCGAGCGGCAACGACGAGCCGCCGGAGAACGCCACCGGCGGCTGGTTCTACCCGCGGCTCGTCGGCTGGAACGGCTACCCGGCCGGATACCGCGACAAGCTGATGAGCGCCGACTTCGGCTCGGCCACCATCAAGATCGACGACGGCGACTACCAGTACGCCCTCGCCCGCTCGATGCCCGCCGGAATCCCCTTCGACCCCAACGCCTGACACCCGTCACGGCCGGCGCCCCGCGCAACCGCGAGGGCGCCGGCCGTCCACGTGCTCCCCCCTTTGCCCCCACCCCGTTCCCCCGCGGTCCTCCTGACGTTACCGTTCGGTAGACAACACGCTCCGGAGGTGTCCCGCATGACGCTCGACCCTTTCGCCGGACTGGCGGAGACCGCCCGTGCGCTCGCCGACGGCGAGGTGACCTCGCGCGCGCTCGTCGAGGCGGCCCTGGCCCGGATCGAGGCGACGCAGGGCACGCTCAACGCCTTCCGGATCGTCCGGGCCGAGGCGGCGCTCGCCGAGGCCGGGGCCGCCGACCGCGAACTGGCCGCCGGTGCGCGACGGCCGCTCCTCGGCGTACCCGTGGCCGTCAAGGACGACATGGACGTGGCCGGCGAGCCCACCGCGTTCGGCTGCCCGGGCACCTTCGCCCCGGCCACCGAGGACTGCGAGGCGGTACGGCGGCTGCGCGCGGCCGGCGCGGTGATCGTCGGCAAGACCAACACCTGCGAACTCGGGCAGTGGCCGTTCACCGAGGGACCCGCGTTCGGCGCGACCCGCAATCCATGGAACACCCGGCACACGCCCGGCGGTTCGTCGGGCGGCTCGGCGGCGGCGGTCGCGGCCGGTCTGGTGCCGGCCGCGCTCGGCTCGGACGGCGCCGGGTCGGTGCGCATCCCGGCGTCCTGGAGCCATCTGGTCGGCATCAAGCCGCAACGCGGGCGCATCTCCACGTGGCCGCGCGGCGAGTCGTTCCACGGCATCACCGTCAACGGCACCCTGGCCCGTACGGTCGCGGACGCCGCCCTGCTGCTGGACTGCGCCAGTGGCAACCACGACCAGGACCCGCACCGCCCGCCCGAGGCCGATGTGTCCGGGGCCGTGGGCCGTGACCCCGGCCGGCTGCGCATCGCCCTCGCGCTGAAGCCGCCGTTCACCGCGGTGCCCGCCCGGCTGCACCCCGAGATCCGCGCACGGGTCGTCGAACTCGCCGAGAGACTCGCCGCGTCGGGCCACACCGTCGATGAGGCCGACCCGCCCTACGGCCGGATCGGGCTGACCTTCGTGCCCCGCGCCACGGCCGGTGTCGCGGACTGGGTCCGCGAGGCACCCGACGCCGCGCTGCTCGACCCGCGCACCCGGAGCGCCGCGCGGCTGGGCCGGCTGCTCGGCGGGGCCCCGCTGCGGGCCGCGCGGCGCGCGGAAACGGCGCTGCACCGCCGCATCGGCGCGTTCTTCTCGTCGTACGACGTGGTCCTGGCGCCGACCACGGCCGCTCCCCCGCTCCGGGTCGGCGCCCTGCTCCGGCTCGGCGGGCCGGCGACCGACCGAGCGATGATCGCGGCCTGCCCCTACGCCTGGCCGTGGAACGTGCTGGGCTGGCCCGGTGTCAACGTCCCGGCCGGCTTCGTGACCGGCGGTCTGCCGGTCGGCGCCCAGTTGCTCGGCCCCGCGAACAGCGAGCCGCTGCTCGTCTCGCTCGCCGCGCAGTTGGAGGCCGAGCTGCGCTGGCACGAGCTGCGCCCGCCGGAGCCGGTCACCTCCGAGTCCCCTGCGGCGTAAGGGTGTTCGCCCGCCCGTCGGCCGGGGCTTCACAGCCGCCGGTTACCGTGACCCCGTGACTGCCTTCACGGACGAGAACGTCCCCGGCCGCTTCGGCCCCACCGCCACCACCGCCTGCGACCCCCGCGAGGTGGGCCGGGTACGCACCGAGTACTCGCCCGCGCACGACGGCGACCCGGACCCCGGGGAGATCGTGTGGACGTGGGTGCCCTACGAGGAGAACGACGGGCGGGGCAAGGACCGCCCGGTGCTGGTGGTGGCCCGGGAGGCGGGGGGCACCTTCCTCGCGGTGCAGTTGTCGAGCAAGCGGCATGACGGTGACCGGGAGTGGGTGCCGATCGGGAACGGGCCCTGGGACCGGTCGGGACGGGACTCCTGGGTCGATGTGGACCGGGTGCTGCGGCTCCACGAGGAGGGCATGCGGCGGGAGGCGTGCGCCCTGGACCGGATGCGCTTCAACTCGGTCCGGCACCGGCTGCGTGAGCGCTACGGCTGGAGCTGACGATCCAGGAACGCGTGTTCGAAGGTACGGCGGGTGACCGCCCCCGCCGTGCGGTCCAGCACACCGAAGACCACATGCGCGAACCTGCCCGAGAATCGCCCGTCCGGCCCCAGCAGGTCCCGGAAGGCACCGGCGACCTGGGCCGGATCGTTCTGGAAGACGCCGCAGCCCCAGGCGCCCAGGACCACCCGCCGGTGGCCGTGGTGGGCGGCGACCTCCAGGACGCGCCCGGCACGTGCGGCGAGGGCGCTCGGCAGTTCGGCCGCCCGCCCGGGCACCGTACGGCGCACGACCCCCGCGTTGGGGGCGGCCGCCGTCAGGAAGGCGGCCGTGTACGGCTCGTCCAGCAGGCGGCCGCGGTCGTCGCGGAAGACCGGCACGGCCGGTGAGTGGATCACGCGGTCGGTGTAGAACGGATCGCGGTGGGTGCGGTGGTGGGCGTAGAACTCCGGGACCCGCCGCAGGCACGCGTACAGCGCGGAGGCGCGGCACAGGGCCTCCTCCTGCGCCTGGGCGCCGTTCAGGAAGCCGCCGCCGGGATTGCGCGCGGAGGCGAAGTTCAGCACCGCGGCGTCGCCGATCCGGCGGGCCGCCTCCAGACTGCTCTCGCCCGTGACCTCGACGACCGTGTCCACGACCGGCGCGGGCGGGACCGGCACCGGCTCGGGGCCGAGCATGCGGGTCGCGTCCCGCGCGGCCGCCACCGCCGCCGCGATGGAAACCGTACGACCGTTCGACGCCTGATAGGCGCCGGCGGTCACGATCTCCTCGGTCTCCCGCGCGATGCCGCGCAGGCGCGCGCTCATGGCGCCACCCCCGTGGGCGCCACGACCGCGTGCCCCGCGATCTCCCCCGTCGTGCTCATGAACGCATCGTGAGCGATGCTGGACCTGCGGTGCAACAGAGTTTCCCCCAGCCCCGGGGCGCGGCCATCCGGTCCGGGAAGTCCGGATACGCACTCTTGTACGACGCGACACGAGGGGCTTGGGTGGAACGAGTCTGCCGGTCCGACTTGCCGTTCTGGGGACCGGCGGCATGGTGGAATCTCAGGAGGATCCCGACATGTCCGACTCAGTCAGCGGCTGTACGGAACCCCGTACAGCCGTCACCGAAGCCGAGGTGGAGGCCCTGGTCCGGGGCATCTGCTTCAAGACCGGACCGCCGCGCACCGTCGGCGTCGAAGTGGAATGGCTCGTCCAAGAGCTGCGCGACCCGCGGCTCCCCGTCACACCCGAACGACTCGAAGCGGCGTACGCCGCACTGCGCACCGTCCCGCTGAGGTCGGCGCTGACCGTCGAACCCGGCGGCCAACTGGAGCTGAGCTCTCCGCCCGCCGCCTCCCTGACGGAGTGCGTGGACACCGTCTCCGCCGATCTGCGCGCCGTCCGCGCGGGACTGCGCGAACTCGGCCTCGGCATCCTCGGCATCGGCCACGACCCGTGGCACGCCCCGCGCAGATTCCTGCGGGAGCCGCGCTACCAGGCGATGGAGACCTTCCTCGACCGCACCGGCCCGGCCGGTCGCGCCATGATGTGCACCTCGGCCTCGGTCCAGGTGTGCCTGGACGCCGGGTACGAGGAGCCCGGACCGCTGGGCCACGTACGGCGCTGGTGGCTGGCGCACCACCTGGGCGCCGTCCTGCTGGCGGCCTTCGCCAACTCCCCGCTGGCCCGCCGCGAGCCCACCGGCTGGCTCTCCACCCGGCAGCTGCGCTGGGTCCAGATCGGCGCGGGCCGGGCGGGCGCGCCCGCCCTCGACGCCGAACCGCGGGGCGCCTGGGCCCGGCACGTACTCGACTCCCAGGTGATGTGCGTACGGGAGGACGACGGCCCGTGGCACGTCCCGCACGGGCTGACCTTCCGGGAGTGGACGAGGTCGGGCACGCCCAGGCCCCCCACCTGGGACGACCTCGGCTACCACCTGACCACGCTGTTCCCGCCGGTCCGCCCGCGCGGCCATCTGGAACTGCGCATGATCGACGCGCAGCCCGGCGAGGACGGGTGGATCGTGCCGCTCGCGGTGACGACGGCACTGTTCGACGACCCGGAGGCCGCGGAGACCGCCTACCGCACGGTCAAACCGCTGACCGAACGCGCCGGGACCGTGCCCGCCCCGCACAACCCGCTGTGGCTCGACGCGGCCCGGTACGGGCTCGCCGACCCGGAGTTGCACGAGGTGGCCGTGGCCTGTTTCGCGGCGGCCCTGCGGGCGCTGCCCCGGATCGGCGCGTCGACCGCGGTGACGGACGCCGTCGCGGCGTACCAGGACCGCTATGTCCTCCGGGGCCGCTGCCCCGCCGACGATCTGCTCGACATGCGGCGCGGCGACGGCCGCCGTCCGCAAGGGAAGGACCCCCGCACATGAACGACCCCGCCATCGACACCGAGACGGACAGCGAGATCGACAGCGAGGCCTTCCGGGAGCGCGCCCTGGCGTCGCTCGTCACCGCGCGGGACCGCACCACGCTGCTCACCGGTTGCGTCGAGGAACCCGACCTGACCGCGCAGCACTCTCCGCTCATGTCCCCGCTGGTGTGGGACCTCGCGCACATCGGCAACCAGGAAGAGCTCTGGCTGCTGCGCGCGGTCGCCGGCCAGGAGGCGATACGGCCCGAGATAGACAACCTGTACGACGCCTTCGAGCACCCGCGCGCGGAGCGGCCCAAGCTGCCGCTGCTGGCGCCCGGTGAGGCGCGACTGTACGCGGCCGAGGTGCGCGGCCGGGCCCTGGACGTGCTGGCCGGCACCGCGTTCCACGGCACCCGGCTCACGGAGGCGGCCTTCGCCTTCGGCATGATCGCGCAGCACGAGCAGCAGCACGACGAGACCATGCTGATCACCCACCAGCTCCGCAAGGGCCCGCAGGTGCTGCACGCCCCCGACCCGGAGCCCGTGCCGCTCCACACCGGACCGGCCGAAGTGCTGGTGCCCAAAGGCCCGTTCACCATGGGCACCTCCACCGAGCCCTGGGCGCTGGACAACGAACGGCCCGCGCACCGGCGCGAGGTGGCGGCGTTCTGGATCGACACCACGCCGGTGACGAACGGCGCGTACCAGGCGTTCATCGAGGACGGCGGCTACGACGACGACCGCTGGTGGACGGTCGACGGCTGGGGGCACGTCCGGCGCACCGCCGTCAAGGCGCCGCTGTTCTGGCACCGGGACGGCGGGCAGTGGCTGCGGCGCCGCTTCGGCGTCACCGAGGTGGTGCCGCCCGACGAGCCGGTGCTCCACGTGTCCTGGTACGAGGCGGACGCGTACGCCCGCTGGGCCGGGCGGCGGCTGCCCACCGAGACCGAGTGGGAGAAGGCCGCCCGGTTCGACCCGGCGACCGGCCGCTCGACGCGCTACCCGTGGGGTGACGCCGACCCCACGCCCGAGCACGCCAACCTGGGCCAGCGCCATCTGCGCCCGGCACCGGCCGGAAGCTACCCGAAGGGCGAGTCGCCGCTGGGCGTGCGGCAGTTGATCGGTGACGTGTGGGAGTGGACGTCCAGCGACTTCGGGCCCTACCCGGGTTTCGAGCCCTTCCCGTACAAGGAGTACTCGGAGGTCTTCTTCGGGCCCGAGCACAAGGTGCTGCGCGGCGGCTCCTTCGCCGTGGACCAGGTGGCCTGCCGGGGCACCTTCCGCAACTGGGACTACCCGGTCCGGCGGCAGATCTTCTCCGGCTTCCGCACGGCGCGCCCGGGTGATGTCTGATGTGCCGTCACCTGGCGTACACCGGGCCCGAGCAGTCCCTCGGCGCGTTGCTGACGGAGCCCCCGTCCGGCCTGTACCGGCAGTCCTGGGCGCCCCGGCGGCAGCGGTACGGAACCGTCAACGCCGACGGATTCGGCGTGGGCTGGTACGCGCAGGGCGATCCGCTGCCCGCCCGTTACCGCAGGGCCGGGCCCGTCTGGGCGGATCTGTCCTTCGCCGACCTGGCCCGGGTCGTCCGCACCCGGACGCTGCTCGCCGCCGTGCGGGACGCGACGCTGGCGGGCGCCGACGCGGAGGCCGCCGCGGCGCCCTTCACCGCGGGCACCTGGCTGTTCAGTCACAACGGCGCGGTCCTCGGCTGGCCCCATTCCCTGGCCGGCCTGGCCCGGAGCCTGCCGGCCGTGGACCTGCTGTCCCTGGAGGCCCGCAACGACTCCGCACTCGTGTGGGCGCTCGTCCTCGCCCGGCTGCGCGCCGGTGACCATCCGGGCCGGGCGCTGGCCGACACCGTCCCCGAGGTCGCGGCGGCGGCCCCGGGCTCCCGGCTGAACCTGCTCCTGACCGACGGAGCGTCCATCGCCGCGACGACCTGGGGCGACAGCCTCTGGTATCTCCGCCCGCCGGGCGGCGGCACGGTCGTCGCCTCGGAGCCGTACGACGACGACCCCCGCTGGCACGAGGTGCCCGACCGCTCCCTGCTGGTGGCGAGCGACACCGATGTGCAGCTCACCCCGCTCAAGGAGCCGAGCGACGCCTCGGCCGCCCCACCCTCGAAGGAGCCCCGCACGTGAGTCCGTTCCTTCTCACCCGCACCCTGCCCGAGGACGCCACCGAGGCCGCGCTGCGCGCCGATGTCCTCAGGGGCCTGACGAGTTCGCCCAAGTCGCTGCCTCCGAAGTGGTTCTACGACGCCGAGGGCAGCGAGCTCTTCGAGCGGATCACCGAACTGCCGGAGTACTACCCGACCCGGGCCGAGCGGGAGATCCTCATCGACCGCGCCCCCGAGATCGCCGCGGCGAGCGGCGCCCGCACCCTGGTCGAACTGGGCTCCGGTTCCTCGGAGAAGACCCGGCACCTGCTCGACGCGCTCACCGGGCTGCGCATGTACGTCCCGGTCGATGTCAGCGACAGTGCCCTCACCCAGGCCGGTGAGGCGCTCGTCGCCGAGCGGCCCGGTCTCCACGTGCACGCGCTGATCGCCGACTTCACGGTGGCGCTCGAACTGCCGGAGACGCCCGGTCCACGGTTGGTGGCGTTCCTCGGCGGCACGATCGGCAACCTCCTGCCGGACGAGCGCGCCACGTTCCTCGCCTCGATCCGCTCCCTGCTCTCCCCCGGCGACGCGCTGCTGCTCGGCACCGACCTGGTCAAGGACGAGCAGGTGCTGGTCCGGGCGTACGACGACGCGGCCGGTGTGACGGCCGCGTTCAACAAGAACGTCCTGTCGGTGGTCAACCGTGAGCTGGGCGCCGACTTCGATCCCGGCGCCTTCGCCCACGTGGCCCTGTGGGACGCCGGGAACGAGTGGATCGAGATGCGGCTGCGCTCGCTGACCTCGCAGACCGTGAAGATCCCCTCCCTCGACCTGGCCGTCGACTTCGCGGCGGGCGAGGAACTGCGCACCGAGGTCTCGGCGAAGTTCCGCCAGGAGCGGGTGCGCGGCGAACTCTCCGCCGCAGGGCTGGATCTGGCCCACTGGTGGACGGACGGCGAGGGACGATTCGCGCTGTCGCTGAGCACCGCCGCCTGATTCAGCCGAAGGGGACCGCCGGCGCCTGAGTGATCCTCCGGGAGGCGCGGCGGGCCCGCGTCGCCGGATCGGCGCCGGTGAGCACCTCGGTCATGTACTCCTTGATGGGGTTGTCCGCCTCGACGGCCGCCCACTCGGGTGTACTGGGGGTCGCCCGCCCCTGCGCGGCACCCGCCGCCATGGCGGCGACCCCCTCCTCGCCCGCGACGGCCGCCTCGCGCTCCGCCGCCACTTGGGGCACGGTGGAATGACGCGGGAGACGATCGACGCGTTCGTCGCCGCGCGGAGAGGAGCGACCGCATGTCGAATCACACCTACCGGGTCACGGACCTCGTCGGCACCTCGCCCGAGGGCATGGAACAGGCCGTCCGCAACGGCATCGACCGTGCCTCGCGGACCCTGCGCAATCTGGACTGGTTCGAGGTGACGGAAGTGCGGGGCCAGTTGGAGAACGGGCAGATCGCACACTGGCAGGTGAGCATGAAGGTCGGTTTCCGCCTGGACGAGTCCGACTGAGATCCGGACCCGTCAGGTCCGGCCCTCACGCTCCTGCGCCACCTGGAGCTCCTCGGACGGGGTCGCCCAGCGCGCCCGTACGACGGTGAACCCGGCCCGCTCCACGTCATCGCACACGAGTTCGTCGTCGTCCACGAGCATCCGGACCACCCGGGTCCGGGCGATCCTGCGCAGTGTCTCCAGCTTGGTGAGCCGGGCGGGTCTGCGGTCGGCGTCGCGCCGCATGTGGACCCGCCCCTCGGGCAGCCCCTGGGCCGCGAGCCAGTCGAGCGTGTCCTGCCGGCACCGTTCGGGCCGTCCGGTCAGATACACGACCTCGCACTCCTCGGCGCTCGCCCGGGCCATCGCGACGCCCTCGGCGAGCGGCGGGTCCGCGGGCGCGGCGGCGAAGAAGCCGTCCCAGTCCCGCGGCCTGCGCTCCAGGAAGCGCTGCCGGTGGGCCGTGTCGGCAAGGGTGTTGTCCAGGTCGAACACGGCGATCGGGCGTTTCTCTCGAGCTGTCACACGCCTACCTTAGACAGGCCCGCCGCCCCGCCGCGGTCGTCCGCTCCTGGCGCGGCGGCCTCATAGCGCGGCCTGCTGCTCGGCCCGCACCTCCACCGCGCCGTCGACCGCGTCCACCCGGGCCCGGTCGCCCGGCTTCAGGTCGCCCGACAGCAGCAGGTCGGCGAGGCGGTCGTCGACCTCGCGCTGGATGGTGCGGCGCAACGGGCGCGCCCCGAAGGCCGGCTGGTGACCGATGTCGGCCAGCAGGTCCTCGGCGGCGTCGGTGACCTCCAGGGTGACGTCCTGGGCGTGCAGCCGGCGCCGGGTGTGCTCCAGAAGCAGTTCGACGATCTCGCGCAGCTGGGCGCGGTCCAGGCCGCGGAAGACGATGATCTCGTCGATCCGGTTGAGGAACTCCGGCCGGAAGTGCAGGTCGAGCACGTCCATCACCGACTCGCGCACCGCGGCGTAGTCCTCGACACCCGCGGCGAGGATGCGGTCGGCGCCGATGTTGGACGTCATGATCACGACGGTGTTCTTGAAGTCGACCGTGCGGCCCTGCGCGTCGGTCAGCCGTCCGTCGTCCAGCAGCTGCAACAGCGTGTTGAACACGTCCGGGTGGGCCTTCTCCACCTCGTCCAGCAGGAGCACGGCGTACGGCTGCCTGCGCACCGCCTCGGTCAGCTGGCCCGCCTCCTCGTGGCCGACGTATCCGGGAGGGGCGCCGACCAGCCGGGAGACGGTGTGCCGCTCCTGGAACTCGCTCATGTCCAGGCGGATCATCCGGTTCTCGTCGCCGAACAGCGCGGCGGCCAGGGCGCGGGCCAGCTCGGTCTTGCCGACGCCGGTCGGGCCGAGGAAGAGGAAGCTGCCGACGGGCCGGTTCGGGTCGCTCATGCCGGCCCGGGCCCGCCGTACGGCACGCGCCACGGCGGTGATCGCCTCGTCCTGGCCGACGACCCGCTCGTGGAGGTGCTCCTCCAGCTTCATCAGCCGCTCCCGCTCCTCCTCGGTGAGCTCGGCCACGGGGATCCCGGTGGTGCGGGACACGACCTCGGCGATGTCGCCGGCGGTGACCTCGGGTGTCCGCGCCTCCGCCTTGCCGGCCTCGGCGAGCCGCTCCTCGTCCTCCTTGACCCGGTCGCGCAGTTCCCTGGCCCGCTCGTACTCCTCGTCCGCGACGGCCTGGTCCTTCTCCCGGTTCAGGGCGGCGATCCGGTCCTCGATCTCACGGGTGTCCGCGAGCGGGGTCCGGGAGCGCAGCCGCACCCGGGCGGCGGCCTGGTCCATCAGGTCGATCGCCTTGTCGGGCAGGAAACGGGAGGTGATGTACCGGTCGGACAGCTCCGCCGCCGCGACGAGCGCCTCGTCGGTGATCCGGACCTGGTGGTGGGCCTCGTAGCGGTCGCGCAGTCCGTGCAGGATCGCCACGGTGTCGTCGACCGACGGCTCGCCGACCAGGATCGGGGCGAAGCGGCGCTCCAGGGCCGCGTCCTTCTCGATGTGCTTGCGGTACTCGTCGATCGTGGTGGCGCCGATGAGGTGCAGTTCACCTCGGGCCAGGGCGGGTTTGAGCATGTTGCCCGCGTCCAGCGCGCCCTCGCCGCCGCCACCGGCGCCGACGACCGTGTGCAACTCGTCGAGGAAGAGCACCAGTTCGTCGGCGTGCTCGGAGACCTCGTCGAGCAGCTTCTTCAGCCGCTCCTCGAACTCGCCGCGGTACTTGGTGCCGGCCACCATTGCGGCCAGGTCCAGCGAGACGAGGCGCTTGCCGGCCAGCGTCTTCGGCACGTCGTCGGCGGCGATGCGCTGGGCGATGCCCTCGACGACGGCGGTCTTGCCGACGCCGGGGTCGCCGATGAGGACGGGGTTGTTCTTGCTGCGCCGGGAGAGCACCTCGATGGTCTGCTCGACCTCGTCGTCCCGGCCGATCACGGGGTCCAGCCGGCCCGCGCGGGCGTCCTCGGTGAGGTCACGGCCGTATTCGTCGACGGTCGGCGTGCTGCTGGGTGCCTTGGGCTCGCCCGTGCCCTCGCTGGGCAGCCTCGCGCCCTCCCAGCCGCCGGCGGCGAGCGCCTCGCCCGCCGTCGACTCCGGGTTGGCGGCGACGGCGCGCAGCAGGTGCTCGGGGCCGATGTAGGAGGAGCCCTCGGCGCGGGATATCCGGTAGGCGTCGAGCAGGGCCCGTTTGGCGGCCGGGGTGAGCGTCCCCGGCTCGGTCCTCTCGGCCCCCTCGGTGGCACCGCCGAGGCGTTCGCGGAGCCGGTCGGGGTCGGTGCCGGCCTCGGTGAGCAGCCGCCGGGTGGAGTCGTGCCCGGTGGCCGCGGCGAGCAGGTGCCGGGCGTCGAGTTCCTCGCCGCCCTCCACGGCGGCGAGGTGCCTGCCCTCGGCGACCAGCTCACGGGCCCGTTCCGACAGCAGGCTGCCGATGTCGACGCGCTGCGCCCGCCGGGCGGCGGAGGCCGGTGCGGCGTCGCCGAAGAACCGGAACAAAAGCTCGTCGAACTCCTCGAAGGGACTGCGTCCGAAACCGAAACCGGGACTCGTCATGGTCACGGCCTTCCTCGCGCGGGGCGACAGGCATCCTTCATTCCAAGCTCGCACAGAGCCGTAACCGCCGCACCCGCGCCCGTCACCGGGCCATCTGGCATAGAATTGCGGGGTTTATCCCCCACCGGAACCGAAGGCCGGAGCGCGCCGCCATGTCCGACCCCCACGATCCCTGCGTCCGGGTGCGCGGCGCCCGCGAGCACAATCTCAAGGACGTCGACGTCGACGTCCCGCGTGACGTCGTGGCCGTGTTCACCGGGGTGTCCGGCTCCGGGAAGTCGTCACTGGCCTTCGGGACGATCTACGCCGAGGCTCAGCGGCGCTACTTCGAGTCGGTCGCGCCGTACGCCCGACGGCTGATCCACCAGGTCGGTGCGCCGAAGGTCGGTGAGATCACCGGGCTGCCTCCCGCGGTCTCCCTGGAGCAGCGCCGCTCGGCGCCGACGTCCCGGTCGTCGGTCGGCACGGTCACGAACCTCTCCAACTCGCTGCGGATGCTCTTCTCCCGGGCCGGCGACTACCCGCCCGGCGAGGAGCGGCTGGACTCGGACGCCTTCTCGCCCAACACGGCGGCCGGGGCGTGCCCGCGGTGCCAGGGGCTCGGCCTGGTGCACCGTACGACGGAGGCGTCGCTGGTGCCCGACCCGTCGCTGTCGATCCGCGAGGGCGCGATCGCCGCGTGGCCGGGTGCCTGGCAGGGCAAGAACCTGCGGGACATCCTCGACGCGCTCGGGTACGACGTGGACCGGCCGTGGCGCGAACTGCCCGCCGGGCAGCGGGAGTGGATCCTGTTCACGGACGAGCAGCCGGTCGTCACGGTCCACCCGGTGCGCGAGGCGGACCGCATCCAGCGCCCGTACCAGGGCACGTACATGAGTGCCCGGCGCTATGTCATGAAGACCTTCTCCGACTCCAGGAGCCCAGCGCTGCGGGCCAGGGCGGAGCGCTTCCTGACCGGCGCGCCGTGCCCGGCCTGCGGCGGCAGCCGGCTGCGGCCCGAGGCGCTGGCGGTGACTTTCGGGGGCCGTACGATCGCGGAGCTGGCCGCGCTGCCGCTGTCCCGTCTGGCCGACGCCCTCGTCGCCACCGACGAGACGGCCCGGGTCCTCACCGACGACCTCAGGTCCCGGATCGCCCCCGTCGCCGAACTCGGCCTCGACTACCTCAGCCTCGACCGTGCCACCCCGACCCTCTCGGCCGGCGAACTGCAGCGGCTGCGCCTCGCGACCCAGTTGCGCTCGGGGCTGTTCGGCGTGGTGTACGTCCTGGACGAGCCGTCGGCGGGGCTTCACCCGGCGGACACGGAGGCCCTGCTCACGGTGCTGGCGCGGCTCAAGTCCGCCGGGAACTCGGTGTTCGTGGTGGAGCACCACCTCGACGTGGTGCGCGACGCCGACTGGATCGTGGACGTCGGCCCGCTCGCGGGTGAGCACGGCGGCCAGGTGCTGTACAGCGGGCCGGTCGCCGGTCTCGCGGAGGTGGCGGACTCGGCGACGGCCCGTTTCCTCTTCGACGACTCCCCCACGCCGGTGCGTGAAGTGCGCGCGCCACGGGGCCGGTTGAAGGTCGGGCCGGTCACGCGGCACAACCTGCGCGGGGTGACGGCGGAGTTCCCCCTGGGGGTGTTCACGGCGGTGACGGGGGTGTCGGGGTCGGGGAAGTCCACGCTCATCGGCGAGATCACGGAGGAGCGGGCGGGCGTGGGACGCCTGGTCTCGGTCGACCAGCGGCCGATCGGCCGCACCCCGCGCTCCAACCTGGCGACCTACACGGGCCTGTTCGACGCCGTCCGCAAGGTGTTCGCCGGCACCGACGCGGCACGCGAACGCGGCTACGGCGTCGGGCGGTTCTCCTTCAACGTGGCGACAGGACGCTGCGAGACCTGCCAGGGCGAGGGGTTCGTCAGCGTCGAGCTGCTGTTCCTGCCCAGCACCTACACACCGTGCCCCGAGTGCGGCGGGGCCCGCTACAACGCCGAGACGCTGGAGGTGACATACCGGGGACGGAACATCGCGCAGGTGCTGGACCTGACCGTCGAGGCCGCCGCGGAGTTCTTCGCGGACCACCCCGGGGTCTCGCGCAGCCTCGGGACACTGCTGGACGTGGGGCTCGGCTATCTGCGGCTCGGGCAGCCCGCGACGGAGCTGTCCGGAGGGGAGGCCCAGCGCATCAAGCTGGCCGGGGAGTTGCAGCGGGGCCGCCGCGGCCACACCCTCTATCTCCTCGACGAGCCGACGACCGGTCTGCACCCCGCCGACGTCGAGCTGCTGATGCGCCGGCTGCACGGTCTCGTGGACGCCGGGCACACCGTGGTCGTCGTCGAGCACGACATGTCGGTGGCGGCCGGCGCGGACTGGGTGATCGACCTCGGGCCCGGCGGCGGCGAGGCGGGCGGACACGTGGTCGCGGCGGGAACGCCGGCGGAGGTGGCGGGAGCGGGCGGAAGCCGGACCGCGCCGTATCTGGCCCGCGCTCTGCCGGGCGGGCGGTAGGGGACGAAGGCCCTCCGGCCGCCCGAGGGGGGCGTCCCTCGGGCGGCCGGAGGACCTTCGTAGGGGCGGCGGCCGGGAACCGCCGGCTAGGACGCCAGTACCGTGTGCGTCCAGCCCGGCTCCGGGGTCGCCGCGGGCTGCGCGGCGCGGGCCAGGGCCCGGCGGTCGGGAAGGCTGCCCGGAAGGATCGGCTCCCGGACCTCCACCTCGGCGATCAGACCGCGCGACGTCATCACCCGCCACAGGGAGGACAGCAGGGAGTCCTCGCCGACGAAGGCCGGGGCCGTGCTGGCGTGGCCGTCGGCGAGGCGGTAGTGGATGCTGACCGGCTGGACGGGGACCCCGGCGTCCAGCGCGGCCTGGAAGACGGCCCGGCGGAACGTGCCCTGGGCCCGGCCGCACCAGGTGCTGCCCTCGGGGAAGACGCCGACCGCGGCCCCGGACCGCAGCAGGTCGGCGATGTGCGCGACCGTGGCCGGAAGGGTGCGCAGACGGTCGCGCTCGATGAACACGACACCGGCGCTCGCGGCCAGCGGGCCGGCGACCGGCCACCGCCGTATCTCGGTCTTGGCGATCATGCGGGCCGGGCGGACCGACGCGAGCAGCGGGATGTCCAGCCAGGAGATGTGGTTGGCGACCAGCAGCAGACCACCGGTGGGCGCGGCGGAGCCGTTGATCCGGACCCGGACCCCGGCCGCCCGGGCGATGGTCCGGGCCCACCGGCGCACCCACGGGGCGGGAACGCGCGCGCCGAGCGGCAGCAGGACGATCCCGGCGAGCAGCAGCACCAGCACGGCGGTGAACCGCAGTACGCCCAGCACCGCCACCCTGCCCCGCCCCGCGGGCTCCACACACGCCCTGGGGGTGCAGGGCGCGCTGGGCAGCCAGACGCTCATCAGGCCGGGACGAGCGAGAGGAAGTGCTTCAGATAGCGGGGGTTGACCCGCCGCATCGACAGCAGCACGTACATGTCGGCCACGCCGAAGTCGGCGTCGTGGGCCGGCTCGCCGCACACCCAGGCGCCGAGGCGCACGTAGCCGCGCAGCAGCGGCGGCAGCTCGGTGCGCTCCGCGGGGCGGGTGACGCCGTCCGCGGACCACGGCAGCAGCGGCCGTACGCGGTACTCCTCGGGGGCCAGGTTCTTCACCTGGACCCGGTCCCAGGTGGCGGCGGCGAGGGCCCCGCCGTCGGCCAGCGGGATGGAGCAGCAGCCGGCGAGCCACTCGTGGCCCCGGTCGACCATGTAGCGCGCTATCCCCGCCCAGATCAGGCCGATGACGGTGCCGTCGCGGTGGTCCGGGTGCACGCAGGAGCGGCCGACCTCGACGAGGCCCGGGCGGATCGGGTCGAGGCGGGTCAGGTCGAACTCGCCCTCGGAGTAGAGCCCGCCGGCCACGGAGGCGCGCTCGGGCGGCAGCAGCCGGTAGGTGCCGACGACCTGGCCGGTGAGCGTGTCGCGGACCAGCAGGTGGTCGCAGTACGCGTCGAAGGGGTCGATGTCGAGGCCCGGCTGCGGGGAGGACAGCGTCGCGCCCATCTCGCCGGCGAAGACGTCGTGCCGCAGCTTCTGCGCCGCACGCACGTCGTCCTCGCCGCGGGCGAGGGTGACGGTGTAGCGGGTGGGTGCCGCTGGCTGCGGGGGACGGTCGAGGGTGGAAACGCCGGTCATGGCACACTCCTGGTCACGGGCCGGTTCGACGACGGCAGCGGGCGGGCCGGGTCGTTCGGCCTGCCGCCACAGTTCTTCCTATGCCGGTTGGCGTGCGCGTTACCTGTGCCCGGAGCGGGGATGTGCGGATGTTGAATGCCAGGGGTGGGCAGAAAAGCGAGACGGGACCGGGGATGAGCACCACTCCCGGTCCCGCCCGTCCGCACCGAGTCGGCGAACGTCTCTCCTACCTGCGCGGCGCTACTTCTTGGCCGCCTTGCGGGTGGCGCGCAGCCACTCCTTGTTCATGCCGGTGATGGACATCAGCGGGATGCCCTTGGGGCAGGCTGTGGCGCACTCGCCGGTGAGCGTGCAGCCGCCGAAGCCCTCCGCGTCCATGGTCGCGACCATGTCGAGGA
The DNA here is from genome assembly GCF_053593375.1 of Streptomyces sp. NPDC002309. Taxonomy (NCBI): domain Bacteria; kingdom Bacillati; phylum Actinomycetota; class Actinomycetes; order Kitasatosporales; family Streptomycetaceae; genus Streptomyces; species Streptomyces sp. NPDC002309. The sequence continues at coordinate 17,879 of NZ_JBSFCI010000061.1, forward strand.
CGCGGGTCTCGCGCTCCGGCGAACCCTGCGGCAGCACATTGAGGTGGTTGATCTTCGCCGAGGTGAAGAGCATCGCCGCGCCGTTGGGGCAGGCCGCGACGCACGCGCCGCAGCCGATGCACTCCGCGTGCTCGAAGGCGTAATCGGCGTCCGCCTTCGGGACCGGGGTGGAGTGCGCCTCCGGCGCGGCACCGGTCGGGGCGGAGATGTAACCACCGGACTGGATGATCCGGTCGAAGGCCGAGCGGTCCACGACCAGGTCCTTCACCACCGGGAAGGCCGAGGCGCGCCAAGGCTCGATGTCGATGGTGTCGCCGTCCTTGAAGGACCGCATGTGCAGTTGGCAGGTGGTGGTGCGCTCGGGGCCGTGCGCGTCGCCGTTGATGACGAGCGAGCAGGCACCGCAGATGCCCTCGCGGCAGTCGTGGTCGAAGGCCACGGGGTCCTCGCCACGCAGGATGAGTTCCTCGTTGAGGGTGTCGAGCATCTCCAGGAACGACATGTCCTGCGAGATGTTGTCCACCTCGTAGGTGGCCATGGCACCGGGGGCGTCGCCGTTCTTCTGGCGCCAGACGCGCAGTTTGAGCTTCATGCGTAGCTCCGCTGAGTGGGGTGGACGTACTCGAAGACGAGGTCTTCCTTGTGCAGGACGGGAGGGGTGCCGGTGCCCGTGAACTCCCAGGCCGCGGCGTACGAGTACTCGTCGTCCTTCCGCGCCGCCTCGCCGTCGGGGGTCTGGGACTCCTCGCGGAAGTGACCGCCGCAGGACTCCGAGCGGTCGAGCGCGTCGAGGCACATCAGCTCGGCGAGCTCCAGGTAGTCGATGACCCGGTTGGCCTTCTCCAGCGACTGGTTGAACTCCTCGCCGACGCCGGGGACCTTGATCCGGCGCCAGAACTCCTCACGGATCTCCGGGATCCGCTCGAGCGCCTTGCGCAGGCCCTCCTCGGTACGAGCCATGCCGCAGTACTCCCACATCAACTCGCCCAACTCGCGGTGGAAGGAGTCAGGGGTGCGGTCGCCGTCGACGGACAGCAGCCGGTTGAGCCGGTTCTCGGTCTCGACCACCACTTCCTCGACGTCGGGGTGCTCGACCGTGATCTCTTCCTGGTGCGGGTTGCGGGCGAGGTAGTCGTTGATCGTCGACGGGAGGACGAAGTACCCGTCCGCGAGGCCCTGCATCAGCGCGGAGGCGCCGAGACGGTTGGCCCCGTGGTCGGAGAAGTTGGCCTCGCCGATCGCGAACAGGCCCGGGACCGTGGTCTGCAGGTCGTAGTCGACCCACAGGCCGCCCATCGTGTAGTGCACGGCGGGGTAGATCCGCATCGGCACCTCGTAGGGGTTCTCCGCGGTGATCTGCTGGTACATGTCGAAGAGGTTGCCGTACTTCTCCTCGACCTTCTTGCGGCCCATACGCTTGATGGCGTCGGCGAAGTCGAGGTAGACGCCCTGGCCGCCGGGTCCGACGCCGCGGCCCTCGTCGCAGACGTTCTTCGCGGCACGGGAGGCGATGTCGCGGGGCACGAGATTGCCGAAGGACGGGTAGATGCGCTCCAGGTAGTAGTCGCGGTCGTGCTCGGGGATCTCGTTCGGCGACCGGTGGTCGCCCTTGGCCCTCGGTACCCAGATACGGCCGTCGTTGCGGAGCGACTCGCTCATCAGCGTCAGCTTGGACTGGTGGTCGCCGGTGCGCGGGATGCAGGTGGGGTGGATCTGCGTGAAGCAGGGGTTCCCGAAGTACGCGCCGCGCCGGTGGGCACGCCACACGGCGGTCGCGTTGGAGTTCATGGCGTTCGTCGACAGGTAGAAGACGTTGCCGTAGCCCCCGGACGCCAGGACCACCGCGTCGGCGAAGTAGGTGTCGATCTTGCCGGTGATCAGGTCACGCGCGACGATTCCGCGGGCCTTGCCGTCGACGACGATCAGGTCGAGCATCTCGGTGCGGGCGTGCATCTCGACGTTGCCCGCCGCTATCTGCCGGGACAGCGCCTGGTAGGCGCCGAGCAGCAACTGCTGGCCCGTCTGGCCACGCGCGTAGAAGGTACGGGAGACCTGGACACCACCGAAGGAGCGGGTGTCGAGGAGACCGCCATACTCGCGGGCGAAGGGCACGCCCTGTGCGACGCACTGGTCGATGATCTCGACGGAGACCTGGGCCAGGCGGTGGACGTTGGACTCGCGGGCGCGGAAGTCTCCGCCCTTGACCGTGTCGTAGAAGAGACGGTGGATGGAGTCGCCGTCGTTGCGGTAGTTCTTCGCCGCGTTGATGCCACCCTGGGCGGCGATCGAGTGGGCGCGCCGCGGGGAGTCCTGGTAGCAGAACTGGACGACGTGGTAGCCCTGCTCCGCGAGGGTGGCTCCGGCGGAGCCGCCGGCCAGGCCGGTGCCCACCACGATCACGGTGTGCTTGCGGCGGTTGGCCGGGTTGACCAGCTTCGCCTCGAAACGGCGGCGGTCCCAGCGCTCGGCGATAGGCCCGGAGGGCGCCTTGGTGTCGGCGATCGGCTCGCCGGTCGCGAATGCCGTGTAGTCGGCGTAGTCGTTCATGTTCAGCGCACCAATCCGGTCATGACGGCGACAGGCACCGTGATGAACCCCGCCGTGAGCACCAGGGCGGTGAGGTTTCCAGTCATCTTGAGAATGCGGTCGCGGCTGGCGCTGCCCGCACCGAGAGTCTGGGCGGCGCTCCAGAAGCCGTGCTGGATGTGCAGACCGAGGGCCAGCTGCGCCGCTATGTAGATCACGTTGCCGTACCAGGTGGAGAAGGTCGCGACGACGTTCTCGTACACCATCCCCGGCTGTGCGTTCTCGTTGACCGTCAGCGTGGTCAGATCCAGCAGATGCCAGACGAGGTAGAGGGCCAGGGTGATGCCGCCCCAACGCATGATGTGCGTGGCATAGCTCGCCCGGGCCTTCTTGTGGACGTACTTGCTGGGGCGGGCCTTGATGTCCAGCCGGCTGAGCTGGTACGCCGACACGATGTGCGCGACGAGGGCGACGAGCATCACCACGCGGAGGATCCACAGGGCCCAGCCGTAGTGCAGGACCGGCTCCCCCATGGTGCGCAGCCAGTGGGAGTACTCGTTGAACTCTTTGGGACCGAAGAAGATCTTGAGGTTACCGACCATATGGGCCAGCAGGTAACCGAGCATGATCAGGCCACTCACGGCCATGACCACCTTCTTGCCGACGGTCGATCCCCAGAAGGAGCGCGCCAAGGACGGCCGTCGGTCCGTCCGCGTTGCCAGAGCCATGGAGGGGAGGCTAAACGAACCGGAAATCATCAGTCCAAGACATGGTTCAGCTTGATTCGATAGCCCTGTCCTATGCTCTCAGGATGCAATTCCAGCAACTCCAGTACTTCGTGGCAGTGGCCGAGACCCGGCACTTCACCCGGGCCGCGGATCTCGTCCATGTCGCCCAGCCGTCGCTGTCGCAGCAGATCAAGGCCCTGGAGCGGGAGCTGGGGGCCGATCTGTTCCGTCGGGCACGCGGCAACATCACGCTGACCGACGCGGGCGAGGCCCTGCTGCCGCTGGCCCGGCGGATCCTGGCCGACGCGGACACGGCACGGCACGAGGTGCAGGAGCTGGTGCAGCTGCGGCGGGGGCGGGTGCGGCTGGGGGCCACGCCCAGCGTGTGCACGGGGTTGCTGCCGGACGTGCTGCGGGCCTTCCACGACCGCTATCCGGGCATCCAGCTCCTGGTCGAGGAGAGCGGCTCGCACGATCTCGTACGGCATCTCGCGCGCGGCGCGCTCGATCTCGCCCTCGTCGTGCTGCCGCTGCCGACGCCGTCACCGGCGCTGACGACGGTGGAGCTGCTGCGGGAGGACCTGGTGGTGGTCTCGTCGCCGGAGGCGTCCCCTCCGGGCGCGGGGCGGCGGACGGTGCAGATCGCCGATCTGGAGGGCGAACGGCTCGTGATGTTCCGGCACGGGTACGACCTGCGGGAGCTGACCGTCGCCGCGTGCCGCTCCGCGGGGTTCGAGCCGGACTTCGCGGTGGAGGGCGGGGAGATGGACGCCGTGCTGGGGTTCGTGCGGGCGGGGCTGGGGGTGGCCGTCGTTCCGCGAATGGTCGCCGCGCGGGCCGGGCGGGGCCTGCGGGTCACTCCGCTGGCCCCGCCCGGACTGCACCGGACGATCGCGCTGGCACACCGCAGCGATGTGGCTCCGCCTCGGGCGGCTCGGGAGCTGCACCGGATGCTGCTGGAGCGGTGAGGGGGTTTTGTGCGGGTTCGCGCCGTTGTGCCGTGGCGCCGTTGTGCCGTGGCGCCGTGGCGCCGTGGCGCCGGGTGCGGGTGGGTGGGGGCTGGTCGCGCAGTTCCCCGCGCCCCTGAGGGCGTGGTGGCGCAGGGCACACGAACACAGACCCCTCGGCCCCTGAGGGCGTGGTGGCGCGGCGCGCATGAACACAGCCCGGCGCCCCTGGGGCGTGGTGGCGCGGGGCGCATGAACGCAGGGCCCGCGCCCCTGAGGGCCTGGTGGCGCGGGGCACTGCGAGGGTGCCGTGTGATGGCGCCCCCGCACGGCACCGGCCTGCGTCGGCGGGGTGCCGTGGGTCAGGTCGTCGCGTCGGCCATCGCCAGGTCGTGGAGGCGTTCCGGGGGGCCGGGGCGGGCGTAGTACCAGCCCTGGGCCGTGTCGCAGCCCAGTATCCGCAGCTGTTCCGCCTGGGCTCCGGTCTCCACGCCCTCGACCGTGACCCCGAGGTCCAGGCTGTGGGCGAGCGAGACGATGCCTTCGACGATCTTGAGGTCGACGGGGTCCGCGGGGAACTGCTGCATGCTCTGGGTGAAGGAGCGGTCCAGCTTGAGGACGCTCACCGGGAGACGGCGGAGGTTCGCCAGGTTGGAGTAGCCCGTGCCGAAGTCGTCGAGGGCGATGTCGACGCCCATCTCGGCCAGCCGCCGCAGCGGCTTGAGCAGATCGTCGTCAGCGCCGATCAGGGCGGACTCGGTGACCTCCAGGCACAGTGCGTCCGGCGCGACGCCCGCCGCCTCCAGGATCTCGACGGTGTCCTGGACGAGTCCGGGGTGGGTGAGCTGGCACGGCGAAAGGTTCACGTTGATCCGCAGCGGCGCCGAGGGGGTGCCGGCGTAGCGCTCCCGCCAGTCGCGTGCCTGGCGCACCGACTGCTCGAGGACCCAGCGGCCGAGGGGGACGATCAGCCCGGTGTGCTCGGCGAGCGGGATGAACCGGTCGGGGCCGAGCACGCCGTGCTGCGGATGCAGCCAGCGGACCAGGGCCTCGGCGCCGCGTACGCTGCCGTCGCCCAGGTGGACCAGGGGCTGGTACTCGATGAAGAACTCGCCGCGCTCCAGCGCCGTCGGCAGCGCCGTGGTCAGGCCGTTGCGGGTGATCGCGCGGGCGTCGGCCTCGGCGTCGGCGACCTCGAAGCGGTTGCCGCCGGCGGACTTGGCGCGGTACATGGTGATGTCGGCGCTGCGCAGCACCTCGGCCGCGCTGCGCTCCCCGGCCGCGCCCTCGACGACCCCGATGCTGCCGCGCACGGTCAGCTCACGTCCGTCGACGGTGATCGGGGCGACCAGCGCGTTCATGATCCGGGCGGCGAGTTCGTCGACCTCGCGCTGGGTGTCGGGTCCGGTGGTGAGCGCCACGAACTCGTCCCCGCCGAGTCGGGCGACCATCTCGCCGGGCGCGGTGGCGCACGCCTGGAGCCGGTCGGCGACCTCGACGAGCAGCCGGTCGCCGGCCGCGTGACCGAGGCTGTCGTTGATGGTCTTGAAGCCGTCGAGATCGAGGTAGCACAGGCCGAAGCGCTGTCCCTCGCCCGTACCGAGGACCTTCTCCAGGCGCTCGAAGAAGAGGGTGCGGTTCGGCAGCCCGGTGAGGGCGTCGTGGGTGGCCTCGTAGCGCAGCCGGAGGTTCAGCAGCCGCCGTTCGGTGGTGTCCTCCATCAGCGCGAGCTGGTACTGCGGGTTGCCGTCGGGGTCGCGCAGCAGGGAGACGGTGAGGTTGGTCCACAGGACCGTTCCGTCGGGCCGGTAGAACGCCTTCTCCACGTGGTAGTGCTCGCGTTCGCCGCGCACCAGCTCCTCGTAGAGCCGCCAGACCTGAGGGGCGTCGTCGGCGTGGGTCCATTCGCGGACGTTGCGCCCGCGAAGGTTCTGTTCGGAACCGCCGAACATCCGCAGCATCGCGCCGTTGATCTCCAGGACGTTGCCGTCGAGGTCGGCGATGCTGATGCCTATGGCCGCGCCCTCGAACACCGCCCGGAAACGCGCCTCGCTGGCGTGCAGCGCCTGCGCCACCACGCCCTGGGCGCGCAGCGCGGCCTGCGCGATGGACTCCTGCTCGGCGAGGGTGCGCTCACGCAGCGCCTGGGCGAACCCGGCGGCCATGGCGTGCTGCAGGCGGGCCGAGCGGGCCCGCAGGTCCTCCTGGGGGCCGTCATCGCCGCAGTAGAGCACCAGATAGGCGTCGACGCAGTCCAGGGCGTGGCTGAGGGCCTCCGGGTCGGTGCAGTGGGCGTCGACCAGGGCGCCGCCGATGGCGCGGCCCTCGGCGGCGTCGAAGGCCCGGGCGCACAGGGCCGCGCTCAGCCTCCGCGCCAGCGGCAGGAGTTGCTCCTCGAACTCGGCCCTGGTCAGCGACGTCGAGGTCACCGGGTGGATCGCCCGGCTCCAGATCGTCGCGAACCGCCGCAGTCTGTCCTCCGGTCCGTCCGGCTCCGCGCTCACGCCGTGCGCCCCACGCCCGCGAACCCGGAGAAGGCATAGGGATCCTCGTCCTCCGGCGCGGTGTCGGGCCGCCAGACGGGCATCGGCACCAGTCCCGGTTCCACCATGTCGTACCCCTCGAAGAACCGCGCGATCTCGTCGCGCGAGCGCATGATCAGCGGGTTGCGGAGGTCCTTGTATACGTCGACCGCGCCACCCGCCCGCTCGGGTGCCAGCGGGATTCCCTCGTACGAGGCATGCGTGAGAACGAGCATGCTGCCGGGCGCGAGCGCGTCGCTCAGCTGAGCCACCACCCCGTACGGGTCGTCCGCGTCCTCCACGAAGTGGAGTATGGCGACGAGCAGCAGTGCCACCGGCCGCCCGAGGTCGAGCAGTTGCTCCACCTGCGGGCTGGACAGGATGTCCTGCGGCTTGCGCAGGTCGGCCGCGACGACGGCCGTGTCGTCGTTGCCTTCGAGAACGGCGTGACTGTGCGCGACGGCCACCGGGTCGTGGTCGACGTAGACCACGCGTGCGCCGGGGCTGGCCTCCTGGGCCACCTCGTGGACGTTGCCGTACGTCGGGATGCCGGAGCCGATGTCCAGGAACTGGGTGATGCCCTGGGCGGCCGCGTGGCGCACCGCGCGGCGCAGGAAGGCCCGGTTCGCCCGCATGATCTTCGGCAGACCCGGCACGAACTCCATGGCCCGGCGGGCCGCCGCCCGGTCGACCTCGAAGTTGTGGGAACCGCCCAGGTAGTAGTCGTAGATCCGCGCGACGCTGGGCACCGAGATGTCGATGCTCCATGGGGCCCAGGCGGGACGCTCCATCTATCTCTCCAAGGCGTAGGCGATCCGGTGTTCGAGCAGAGGCTACTGATCGCCCGCCAAAGGAGCGACCTGAAACGGAAATTGACCGTCCGTTCCCGGTCACTGCCTGCGGCACGTGCCGGATCGGTCCATCGGCGCACACCGACGGGACGTGTCCGGCGGATCACGGCGTTCTGGAGGAGAGGTACGAGCCCGTAGGGCCATCGCTGAACCCTGAGGGCTCCCGGTGGGCTCCGGGTGGGCTCCCGGTGGGCTCCCGGTGGGGAACGTCAAAGCGGTCCGTGTCCCGCGTGGTGCGCGGGACACGGACCGCCAGGTCGTACGCCGGGAGGGGCCCCGGAGGGAGCCTCGTCGCTACTTGGCGGGCGCTCCGACCGGCTTGCCGTCGGGCTTCACCGCGAACCAAGTGCCGCCCACGCCCTGCCCGTTGGTGTCACCGGGCTTCTTGTCGCCGGCGAAGGTGTAGATCGGCACGCAGTCGATGGTCTGCTGCTTGACGCCGTCGGGCCGGTCGAAGACGACGTAGCCGCGGTTCGGCGTGGAGCCCTGGAGGTCGATGCCCTTGGTGTCCTTGGCGTCCACCGGCGCGACGACCGGCCACTTCTCCAGGCACTCGCCGGTGCACGCGGTCTTCATCGGCCACTGGGAGTCCTTCATGAAGCGGTAGACCGTGTGGCCGTTCTTGTCGACGACGATCTCACCGAGCTTCGGGTCCTTGCGCGTGGACAGTCCGGGCAGGTCGGCCGACGTGGCCTTCTTGCCGTCGGGGGCCAGCGCGTACCAGGTGCCGCCCACGCCCTGGCCCTTGATGTCGCCCGGGTTGACATCCTTCGCGAAGCGGTACGCCGGCCAGCCGCCGACCGTCAGCTGCTTGGTGCCGTCGGGGCGGGTGACCTCACCGAGCAGCGCCTCGTCGATTCCCTCGCCCGCGGTGGCGTCATCGGCGGGCACGGGCGGCCAGGCGGTCGCGCAGTCGCCCTCGCAATTGGTCTTCGGCGGTTCCGCGGTGTCCTGGTCGAAGCGGTAAAGGGTGCGTCCGGCGCTGTCGGACAGCACCTGACCGAACTCGGCGTTGTCGGCGACCGACAGCTTGCCCGCGGGGGCGGCCTGGGCGCCGGCGTTCTGCTCGCCCGGCGCGGCACCGGCGTCCGTACCGGCACCCGCGCCGGTGTCGAGCCCCGTGCCCCCGTATCCGCCGGCCGGGGCCGTCGCGCCCACGTTCTGACTGGCCGACGGGGTGCCGCTTTCCTGACCGCACGCAGTGGTCAGCGCCAGTACGGCCGCGGCACTCACCACGAGCGAGGCGCTCCGCCAGGAGGTCTTCATCGTCAACTCCCCAATTGTCACCTGGATATTGCAGCGCCCTGCCGTGCCGCCGCACGGCAATGGGTACGCACGGGGAGGCCGGTTGTGTTCAACCGGATCGCGGATTTCTTTTCCGGAGCCGGAAGCAGCACGCACATACGGGCTGCTTCCGGAGCCGGAAGCCGCCCGTATGTGCGTACGGGCGCCCGGCCGCACGGCCTTCCGGGAATCAAACCCCGTGGCGCACACTTCCCCCGTTCGGGGCAATCCCCCGGCCGACCGGCATGTGGCGGCGCGAGAAGCCTCATGATCTCGGTCGTGCATGGTTCCGTATCGACCCAATCGCCCGTTCGCGCACCGATGTTGGTCCTGTTCGCCCTGACCGCGGCGCTCATCGGCGCCCCGGCCGGTGTGGCGGTGGCCGACTCCTGCGCGTACGCGTCGACCGGCCCGGGAGGCACGGAGGCGGTGGCGGTCGCGGGGAGCCGAACCTGGCCCGTTCCCTGCCCCAGCCCCACGCCCACGCCCACGCCCACCCCCTGTCCGACTCCGACGCCGACGCCGACACCCACACCGCCACCCGAGCCGACCCCGCCGCCACCTCCACCGCCGCCTCCGCCGAAGCCCACACCGCCGCCTCCGCCGAAGCCCACACCGCCGCCGAAGCCGACGCCCACACCGCGGCCCGAGCCACCGCCCAAACCCGCACCACCGCCCCCGCCGGCCCCCGCGCCCCCGGCCGCCCGGCCGACGCCGCCACCGCCACCACCGCCGCCCGCCCCCGAGCCGTCCCCGGCCCCGTCGGCCGAGCCCACCCCGCGTCCGACCGTGACGCCGGTGAGCTACCCGCGCTACCGCACCCCGCCGCGCAACCGGCAGACCCGGAGCGGCCAGTCGCCGGTCACCTACGTCCTGCTCATCACCGTGCCGGCGCTGCTCGCCGTCGCCGCCCTGCGTCCCCGCTGATCCCTGGAGGCTTCCGTTGCCGGAATGGCTTGTTCTCACCCTCGTGACGCTGGCGGCCTGCGCCCTGGTGGTCGTCATCGCCCTGCTCCGCAACCGTGCCGCGTCCGAGGACGAGGATCCGTCCGAGACGCCGGACGTCATCGAGTACATGACGATGTGGATCGGCGTGGTCTACGCCATCGTGCTCGGCCTGGCCATCGCCGGCGTCTGGGAGGCGCGCAGCGTCGCCGAGGACCACGTGCGGGCGGAGGCGCAGGCGCTGCACGAGATCACGGAACGGGTCCGGGTGTACCCGGCCGACGCCCGTGAGCGCATTCGGGAGGATGTCAACGCCTATGTCGGACACGTCGTCACCACCGAGTGGAAGGTGATGACCGAGAAGGGCGAGGTCACCGACCGCGGCACCGAACTGCTCGACCAGGTGCGCGCGACCGTCACGGACCACGAGCCGGAGTCCGACTTCGAGGCGCAGGCCTACCAGCCGCTGGTCGACCAGGTGGCCGAGGCGGACCGCGCACGCCACGCACGTGCGGACGCGACCGGGTCGACCATGCCGGGCGTGGTGTGGTTCGGGCTCGTCGCCGGGGCCGTGATCACCATCGGGATGATCTTCGCTCTGCAGATCAGACGCACCGCACGCGAGTTGGTCCTCGCCGTGCTGTTCTCGGCGCTCATCGCCTTCCTGCTCTTCCTGATCTGGGACTTCGACGCTCCCTACAGCAGGGGCGTCGCGGCCTCGTACCAGCCCTTCCTGGACCTCTTCCCGCACATCGAGGACTGACGGGAGGGCGACGGGCGGCCGACGGCGCCCGAACGCGCCCCGCACGGGCCGACGCCCGCCCACCCCGGGCCGCCGGGGGACGCCCGGCACGC
>NZ_JBSFCI010000062.1:0-26477 GCF_053593375.1 Streptomyces sp. NPDC002309
GCCCTCGTACTGGACGTACTCGGGCTTTCGGCCGGTGCGGCGAGAGGGCGTGCCGGGCGTCGCGACGGGGCGGACCTCGGCTGACGCGGCACTAGTGCGACGGGGCGAACGCGAGGCTGACGCCGAGGCCGGCCAGGGCGGTCCCGATCACCTTGTTGAGGACCCTCTGGCCGCGCAGCATCAGGGTGCGCATCCGGTCCTGCGAGAAGAAGAAGGCGACGACGCCGAACCACAGCAGATGGGCCAGCGACATGAACAGGCCGTAGCCCACCTGCCGCAGGACCGGTGTTCCGGGGTCCACGACCTGGGCGAAGGTGGAGACGACGAAGAGGGTGGTCTTCGGGTTCAGCACGTTGGTGAGAAATCCGGCGCGCAGGGCCGCGAACGGGGTGAGGCCACCCCCGTGCTCCAGGTCGACCCGGAGTTCGCCACGGGTACGGAAGGTGCGCACACCGACGTACACGAGGTAGGCGGCACCGACGAGCTTGACGAGCGTGAAGACGAAGGTGGACGAGGCGATCAGCAGGCCCACGCCGAGCATCGTGTAGGTCACGTGCACCAGGACCCCGGCGGCGACGCCCATCGCGCCGAGCAGGCCGGTGCGGCGGCCGTACAGATAGCTGTTGCGGACGACCATCGCGAAGTCCGCGCCGGGGGCGATCACCGCGAGGACGGTGATGACGGCGACGGCGAGTACCTCGGTCACCGGCTCACCTCCCGGTCACCGTCCTTCCTCAGGGCCCCCTCGGCGATCTCCTCGCCGCGCAGCTCGCGGGCGAGCAGCGTGGCCCCCGCGACGGCGCCCGGCATCAGGAGGACGGCGACGAAGGGGACGAGGAAGGAGAGGGCGAGAGGGGTACCGAAACCCCAGATCAGGGTCTTGCGGGAGCGCAGGAGGGCGAGCCGGTCCCGGAGTTCGACGCCCCGGCGCTGGAGGGCGACGGAGGTGAGTTCCTGGGTGAGGAAGAAGCCGGTGACGAAGAAGCCGATCACGGGGACGACCGTCTGGCCGGCCACCGGGACGAAGCCGAGGGCGAAGAGCAGCACACCCCACGCGAGGGCGCGGGCGAGGACCCGGAGGCTGTCGCGCGCCGAGATCCACAACTCCCGGTACAGGGGCAGGCGGGAGACGGGCGCGGTGCCGTCCGGGGAGACGTCGCGGTCGACCGACTCGGACAGGGCCTCGTAGAAGGGCTGGCCGATCAGAAGCGTGACGGCGGTGAAGGTGAGGACGGCCAGCAGCAGGGCGAGGGCGAACAGGACGGCCGTGAGGAAGCCGCGGAACAGGCCCTGCCAAGGGCTCGACCAGTCGTCGGCGAACGGGGTCGAGAAGTCGACGAAGTCCGCGCCCCACAGCGCCAGCGCCACCAGGGCCGCCGCGTACAGGACGAGGGTGATCAGGCCCGGAAGCAGCCCGAAACCGTACTGCCTGCCGTGCCGGGCCACCCATCGCTGGCCCTTCAGGAGATAGCTGAAACCCACCCCGAGATCGCGCATGGGGGAACCCTAGCGGGGACCGCCCCGCGGGCGGCCACGCAGGTCCCGCGGACGGGCGGCCCCCTGCCGCGGGCCCGCGGTGCGCCATCCGGGGCAACGGCGGGCGTCGGCGCCACCAAGGCTCTCTTGTTGCGGTTGAGTCGAACAGGTACATCTCGCCGTACCGATCCCAGGAAACCCCGGAGGAGGTACGCGTGCGCACCAGCATCACGAGAACGACCGCTGTGAGAACCGTCCTTGACGGCGGCGGGCCCGGCGCGGCGGGCCGGGCGCCGGTGGTCGGTGGTCCGCGGGCGGTGCTCTTTCGGACGGAACCACTCTTCCGTGATCACCCCAAGGGGGAATTCGCTCAGGTGGGGCGGGCATTGTTCACCTTGGCGACCAGGTAGGCAACGGCACACACGCGAGCAGCGGACGGCCGAGGAGGTAGAGGAGTTCGGATGACGCAGGAGATCCACGGCACCGTCGCCGAGGGCTACGAGGAGGTGCGCGCGGAGTTCGCCGCGTTCGTGGCCCGGGAGCGGGCCGACTACGAGGGGCAGTTGTGCGCCCACGTGCACGGGCGGCGGGTCGTCGACCTGTGGGCGGGTCCGGACGGCGCCTCGGCCGAGTCGCTGCACGGCGTCTTCTCGTCCACCAAGGGCGCCGCCCACCTCGTCGTCGCGCTGCTCGTCCAGGACGGCACGCTCGAACTGGACCGGAAGGTGACGTACTACTGGCCGGAGTTCGGCGCCGAGGGCAAGAGCGCGCTGACCCTGCGCGAGCTGCTCACGCACCGGGCGGGTCTGATCGGGCTCGACGCCGGCTTCACCGACGAGGAGCTGGCCGACGACCGGATGATCGCCGAGCGGCTCGCGGACCAGCGGCCGTTCTGGCGTCCCGGCACGGCGTTCGGCTACCACGCGCTGGTGATAGGGGCGCTCGCCGGTGAGGTGGTGCGGCGGGCCACGGGCCGCACCCTCCAGGAGCTGTACGAGGAGCGGGTGCGCGCCCCCTACGGGCTGGACTTCTTCCTCGGGCTGCCCGCCGCCGAGGAGGTCCGCTTCCGGTCCGTGCAGCCCATGCTGGCGACGGCCGAGCAGCAGGCCGTGCTGGACGCCCAGCCGACCGGGCCGCACACGCTCACCGCGATCGCCTACAACGCGCACGTCGGCGAGCCGGGCGAGCTGGTGGACCACGCCAACTCCCGCCTGGTCCGCGCCAAGGGCCCGGCGTCGGCGGGCGGCGTGGCGTCGGCGCGCGGGCTCGCCGGGATGTACGCGGCGGCGATCAGCGAGGTGGCCGGACGGCCGCCACTCCTGAAGCCGGACACGGTCGCCGAGGTCGGCCAGATCCATTCCGTCGGCCACGACCTGGTGTCCCGGGCCCACAAGGCGTACGGGCTCGGCTTCCAGGCGACGGCCGAGAACTGGTACCCGTTCCTGGGCGCGGGCACCTTCGGGCACAGCGGGGCGGGCGGTTCGCAGGCCTTCGCCGATCCGCGCAGCGGGCTGGCCTACGGCTACACGCGGCGGCGCTGCGCGTTCCCGGGCGGGTCGGCGCCGGAGAACGAACGCTTCGTCCGGGCGGCGCACCGGGCGGCTGTCTGAGCCGGCGCACGGCGAAGGCCGCACCCCGCTCACGGGGGTGCGGCCTTCCTCGTGCGTGGCGTGCGCGGTGCCGTCAGACGAGCGTCACGGTGATGTCGCCGCGGGCCGCCTTGGAGTAGGGGCAGACCTGGTGCGCCTTCTCGACCAGCGCCCTGGCCGTGGCCTCGTCGACGTTCGGGATGTCCGCCGAGATCTCGACGACGATCCCGAAGCCGTCGTCGTTCCTGCCGATGCCGACCTTGGCGGTGACGGTCGAGCCGGAGACATCGGTCTTCTCCTGCCGGGCGACGACGCCGAGGGCGCCCTGGAAGCAGGCGCTGTACCCGGCGGCGAACAACTGCTCCGGGTTGGTGCCGGAGCCGCTGCCGCCCATCTCCTTCGGCGGGTTCACGACGACGTCGAGCCTGCCGTCGTCGGTGGCGACCCGGCCGTCGCGGCCGCCCTGGGCGGTGGCGACGGCGGTGTAGAGGACGTCGGACTGCTGAATGGGCATGCGGTGGTCTTCCTCCTCGGTCCGTCCGGGACTCGCGCCCACGATCCCGGACGGTTTCGGAAGGAAGTTACCGCATACCGGAAAGTCAAGGAAGAGCGTCCCGGGGCGGCCGCGCTCAGAGCTTGACGATCATCTTTCCGGTGTTGTCGCCGCGCAGGACGCCGAGGAAGGCCTCCAGGTTGTTCTCGATGCCCTCGACGACGGTCTCGCGGTACTTGAGGGCGCCCGAGGCGACCCACGGACCGACCTCCTGGACGAACAGCGGCTGGAGGTCGTAGTGGTCGCTGACCAGGAAGCCCTCGATGCGGCCACGGGTCTGGATGAGGCGCGCGAGGTTGCGCGGGCCGGGGGCGGGCTCGGTGTTGTTGTAGACCGAGATCATGCCGCAGATCGCGATCCGGCCGCCCTGGTTCAGCGCGCCGACGGCCGCCTCCAGGTGGTCGCCGCCGACGTTGTCGAAGTAGACGTCGATGCCGTCGGGGGCTGCGGCGCGCAACTGCTCGCTCACCGGCCCGGACTTGTAGTTGAAGGCCGCGTCGAAGCCGTACTCCTCCACGAGCAGCTTGACCTTGTCGTCGGACCCCGCGGAGCCGATGACCCGGGAGGCGCCCTTGAGCTTCGCGATCTGCCCGACCTGGCTGCCGACGGCACCGGCGGCGCCGGACACGAACACCACGTCGCCCTCCTTGAAGGCGGCGGTGCGCAGCAGACCGGCGTAGGCGGTGAGGCCGGTCATGCCGAGGACACCCAGGTACGTCGACAGCGGCGCGGCCTGCGGGTCGACCTTGACGGCGTTCTTCGCGTCGAAGGCGGCGTACTCGCGCCAGCCGAAGAAGTGCAGAACGTGGTCCCCGACGGCGAAGCCCTCGGCGCGGGAGGCGACGACCTCGCCGACGGCGCCGCCCTGCATGACCTTGCCGAGTTCGTAGGGGGCGGCGTAGGACTTGGCGGCGCTCATCCGGCCGCGCATGTACGGATCGACGGAGACGTACAGGTTGCGCACCAGGACCTGCCCCTCACCCGGCGTCGGCACCGGGGCCTCGACCAGGGCGAAGTCCTCGGGCTTCGGCCAGCCGACGGGGCGGGCGACCAGGTGCCATTCGCGGCTGACGTCGGGGAGGGCGGGGGTGGCGGTCATGGTGGGGGCACCTTTCCTCGGGCTGCGGGTTCTCGTACGACGCGCTTGATACTTCAGTATCTGAAACAACGATGCGCTTGAACATTTCATGCTGTCAAGTAACGGGGTACCCTGAACGGCATGACCCCTCCTCCCGGCACCCGCCCCGACGCGCTGACCATGGAGGTCGTCGACCTGATCGGCTCGGTCGTGGCCCGGTACCACGAGGAGTACGAGGAGGCGGCCGCCGAGCACGCGCTGACCGGCGCCCAGGCGCGGCTGCTCGGCCTGCTGTCCCTGGAACCGCTGCCCATGCGCAAGCTGGCCAACAAGCTCAAGTGCGAGCCGTCGAACGTCACGGGCATCGTCGACCGTCTGGAGTCGCGGGGCCTGGCGGAGCGCCGCCCGGACCCGGCCGACCGCCGGGTGAAGCTGGCGGCGGCGACCGACGAGGGCCGCCGGGTCGCCCGCAGCCTGCGCGACTCGCTGCGCTTCGCCCGCGAGCCGCTGGCGGGGCTGAGCGAGGAGGAGCGGCGGACGCTGCGGGACCTGCTCGGGCGCATGGTGGCCGTCGACGGCTGAGGGCCGCCCGGCTCCCGGGGCCGGTGGGTCCGGGTGTGCCGTGCCATCACGCCTTCCGGGTGGCGGCGGGCGCGAACCGCCGCAGGGTTGCTGGGCCGCGGGTGCTGCACCTCCTTAGCCTCGGCGCATGGCGACCCTGTGGGATCTCATGCGCGACTGCATCCCGGACGACCACGCCCGCCAGGTCACGTCCCGCTACTACCTGGACGAGGTCATGACCTCGCCGGGCGCGCCGGACCGGGTGGTCGACCTCGGGTGCGGGCGGGGCGCGTCCGTCGCCCTGTTCCGCCGGCACGATCCGAAGGTGCGCTGGGTCGGGGTGGACATCCGGGACTCCCCCGAGTCCCGGCAGCACCGTCCCAACGGGGACCCGCTGCTGCACTACGACGGTGTCCGGCTCCCGTTCCGCTCGGACACCGTGCCGCTGATCTACTCGCACCAGGTCTTCGAGCACGTCTCGCGCCCGCGTGAGCTGCTGGCGGAGGTCGGCCGGGTGCTGCGGCCGGGCGGGCTGTTCATCGGCAGCACCTCCCAGTTCGAGCCGTACCACTCCTTCAGCCTGTGGAACTACACGCCCTACGGCTTCCGGGTGCTGGTCGAGGAGGCCGGACTGGCGCTGCGGGAGATCCGGCCGTCGCTGGACGGGGTGACGCTGATCATGCGGTCCTACGGCGGCGGCCGGAAGCAGGAGTACGGGCGCTACTGGAGCGAGGAGTCCCCGCTCAACGTCGAGATCGACAGCTGGGCGGAGCAGACCGGGCGGCGGACGGCCCTGGTGAACCTGCGCAAGCTCACGTTCTGCGGCCAGTTCGTGTTCCGGGTCGCCAAACCGGAGCGCGTGGCCTGATCCCGGCCGGGTCCGCCGGGTCGTCCGGGTCGTCCGTCGGCCGTGCGGAGCTGTCAGCGCGCGACCAGCAGTTCCGTCCAGTCCCGGGCGACCCGCTGCAGCGAGAACTGTTCCCGCACCTGGGTGCGGGCCAGTCGCCCGGCCTCCCGCCAGCCCTCCTCGCCCAGCCCGGCGAGGGCGTCGGCCATCGCCTGCGGATCCTGGTGGATCCACCGCCGGTCGTAGATCTCGTCCGCCCCGGGCCAAGGCAGCAGCGCGGGCACCGCCGCGGAGGCCATGCCCTCGGCCGGGGCGAGATGGAAGCTCTCGTCGTCGCTGGTGGACAGCACGTTCCCGATCCGCCGGAGCCAGCCGGCCACGTCCGCGCCGAAGTCGTCGAAGACCACGGCGTTCTCCAGCAGCGGCGAGGTCTGCATGCGGCGCAGTACGGCCTCGTAGTGCGCGCGCTCCTCGGGCTTGTTCCAGATCCACCAGTACTCCCAGGGCGGCTTGGACTTGACGGAGAGGTGCCAGCGGCGGTCCCGGGCGCGCAGCGCCTCCAGCACGTCGAGGCCCAGGTCCATGCGCTTGCGGCTGGGCGCGATGCCGATCATGCCGAGCCGGAAGCGGGCGCCGGGCGCCTTGGGGCGGTCGAGCTGGTCGGTGTCGACCCAGTTCGGGATGACCGTCACCTTGGACTCCGGCCAGCCGGTCTCCTCCAGGGTGCGGCGGGCGTAGGAGGAGCTGACGCAGATGACCTGGTCGACGGCGTCGATGTCGACCTGCGCGGGCCAGTCGGCGTCGAGTTCGAAGCGGTGCAGCCGGACGACGAGCCGGCTGCCCTGCCGTTTGTGGCGGCTGTACCAGACGGCGGCCGGGCCGCACCACTCGACGACCACCACGTCGGCCCACCCGGCGAGTTCGCGGCTGGCGGCCGGGTCGTGCCGGGACAGGGCCGGCCAGGCGTCGACGCGTACGTCGAGTCCGGGCACCGTACGGAAGTGGTCGAGGAGCCGGGAGAGGAACTTCAGGTCGTGGCCCGCGACGCCGACCCGCAGGGGCCGCGACCGGGCGGTCAAGGCGGCCGGCGCCTCGGGGAACGCCTGATCGAGCTGGTCCCGCCAGCGTGCGGCGGCGGCCCCGAGCGTGTAGCGGGAGGCGGCCTCCCGGCAGCGTTCGGCGGCGGTCCGCCGGGCCCGGGGCTCGCGCACGGCGCGGGCGATCGTCCGGACGGCGTCGTCGAGCCCGGCGTGCCCGGCGACGAACAGCGGATAGTCGTCGCCGAGCAGCGCCTCGTGGGCGGGCGTGCGGTTGAGGACGACGGGCAGCCCGAGGGCGCCGAACTCCAGCACCTTGGTGGACAGTTCGAGGCTCGCGTCCAGCGCGGGGTCCCGCCAGCCCAGTCCGAGGTCGCAGTCGGCGGCGAGGCGCATGGCCTCCTCGCGCGGCTGCCCGCCGTGGTGCACGACCCCCGGCGTGACGGCCAGCGCGTGCGCCATGGCGTCCCGGAACTCCGGGTGCGAGGGGTCCTCGTGGATCTTGTCGCCGACGGTGTGCAGCTCCGCCCGGACCCCCTGTTCGGCGAGCAGCGCCGGCAGCCGCGTCATGGGCAGGGTGTTCCACAGCGGGGCGAACTTGCCGGTGTAGACGAGCCGGAAGGGGTCGTCGGGGTGCTCGTGCTCCGGCAGCGGGAAGCCCGGCTCGGGCACGGACGGCGGGCTGAGCACGCACTTGCCGCAGGCCTCGGGCACGGAGGTCTCCAGCAGGCAGCGCAACTCCTCAGTCTGGCACAGCAGACGCTGGGAGGACTCGGCGATGCGTCTGAGCTCCGCGCGGGCACTCTCGGTCATCTCGGCCGCCGACTGCGGGATGTCGGTGAGATAGGCCCAGATCCGTCCCTCGAAGAGACCCTCGGTGACCATGCGCCCGACCAGGCGCCTGCCGCGCAGCACCAGCAGGTCGCAGGGCTCGTCCTGGTCCAGTTGGGCGAGCGCGTGGGATGCCTGCACGGGCGACAGCGGCCGGTCGGACAGTCCGGACAGCAGCCGCTCCTCGTGGGGGCGGACCACCGTGACCCCGGGCAGTCCGGCCAGCGGGTCGATCAGCCGGCCGGTGACCACGGGGGCCTTGAGGACCAGCCGGGTCCGGCAGCCGGCCCGCGACAGTGCCTGCACCGTCGACTGGGCCCAGACGGCCGAACCGTCGATGAGATTGAGGTCAACGTCGCCGTAGACGAGCGCGTTCAGTGTCCGGCTCATGTCGGCTCCTTCCCGCACCAGGCGAACAGGCGGTGTCCCTGGCGCGCCCAGGTCTCGGGCGCCGTGCCGGAGGCCAGCAGCGACCGGCGCACCAGGAGGGGGCGCAGTTCGGGGACGAAGGTGTAGTCGTCGGCGGCGGGAGTGGAGCCGACCGCGTCGGCGCCGGAGTACTCCTGCGCGCACATCAGGTCCAGCAGCAGGGTGTCCGGGCGGTCCTCGGTGAGGTCCGTCCAGTCGGCGACCCAGGGCGCGAGGGGCTCGCCGGTGCGTACGGTGACACCGGCGGCGGCCAGTTCGTCCAGCCCCGTGGGATCGGGTACGACGACCTCGGCGGGCCGGTGGCGCTGGCTCAGCACCTGCTCGGTGAGCCGGGCGATGCCGGCCCGGTCCCGGGGGCCGGCCAGGACGCAGATCCGGCGCCGGTCCAGCGGGTCGGGGGCGCCGGTCCGGCGGGCCA
The DNA here is from genome assembly GCF_053593375.1 of Streptomyces sp. NPDC002309. NCBI lineage: Bacteria > Bacillati > Actinomycetota > Actinomycetes > Kitasatosporales > Streptomycetaceae > Streptomyces > Streptomyces sp. NPDC002309. The sequence continues at coordinate 8,820 of NZ_JBSFCI010000062.1, forward strand.
GTTGCGACAGCCGCACCCGGGTGCTGTCCGCCCGGAACACCTCGCGCAGCCGCTGCCGGCCGGCACCGGCCGGGTCGAGGCTCGTCAGTCGCACGCCGGCGTCCGCGTCGAGCACGGCGTCCCAGGCGAACCGGGTCAGGCCGGGGGCGGCGGAGACCGGGCCGTCCCGCCACAGCAGGCAGCGGCGGCCCGCCGCCCGGGCCTCCGTGAGCAGTTCGGCCAGTTTCCGGTCGAGGTCGGGGGCGAGTCCGGTGCCGGTGAGCGACCAGGGGCCGTCCCCCGTGCAGGCGCTGAGCTGGACGACCAGGGCGTCGGGGTCGGTGCGCTGCACGACGAGCCGGCCGTCGTGGGGCAGCGCCCGGTTGACGACCGCGTCCGCCGAGAGGTCGGCGGCGGTCGCGTCGGTCAGCACACCGACGATCACCATCCGGTCGCGGGGCGTCGAGAGGAACGCCCGGTGGGCGAGGTGCATCCGCCCGTCGGGAGCCGCGACGTGGGCGGGGAACCCGTCCGATGCGGGACGCGTCGTCCCCCGGCCCGCCGCGCCGAGGACCGCGGGACCCGGCCTGAGCCGCCCCCGCCATCGTCCGTACAGCTCCCGCAGCCCCGTCTCTGTCGCCGCGCGTGAGGACACGGGCAGGGAACGGGACGTCACCCGCCCCCGCCACAGCCCGTACAGCTCCCGGGGCAGTCGTGGCGCCTCCTGCCGGGGCGAGCGGGCGGCGGACACCAGGGCCCGGCCCACCCGCAGGGAGGTGGAACCCTCCAGCATGGCCACCCGCGCCTCCAGCAGGCCGACCCGGTCCCGTGCGCGGTGCAGGGCGGCCGTCAGCTGGTCCTTGTCCCGCGAGGCGGCTGCCAGGCGCTCGGCGAGGCCGTCCTCGTGGACGGGCCCCCGGGCGCGTTCCGCCTCCTCGGCGTCGCGTTCGAGGTCCAGCACACGGGCGCGCAGCGAGCGGGCGACCAGGTCGGCGAGGACGTACTCGTCGGCGATCCGCAGCGCGGTGGCGAAGCCCTCCGCCGGAACGGGCCGGCCGAACCAGTCGTGCGGGGGCCTGAGTTCGTCGGTGCGCACGAAGACGGCCGCCGCGTGCAGGTGCGTGTAGTCGAGCGGGGCGGCGCGCAGCACCTGGCATCCATGGGTCACCAGGGCGTCGAGCAGCCGGTGGTAGGGGAGTTCGGGGCCGCGGTGCCCGAAGAGGATCAGGCCGCGGCCGCCGGGGCGCATACGGCGCAGCATCGCGAGGCAGTCGGTCTCGGTGCCGTGCAGCGCCGGGTCGGGTCCGAACGACACGATCACCAGCTCGTGCTCGCCGATGTCGCGTTCGCCGTGGTGCACGGCGACGTCGTCGGGCAGATGGAGGTAGGGCTCCAGGTCGAGCCCGCCGTCGGTGGCGTCCACGACCGTGGTGACGCCGTCCAGATGAGGGTGGAGCAGATCGGTCAGGCGCATCATCGGGTCCTCGTGAAGACGTGGAAGCCGACCTCGTTGTCGCGGAAGCCGTACGGGGTGAACAGGGTGTGCCGCAGGCCGAGGGGTTCGAGCAGCGCGGTGTACTCGGCGGCCGGGCGGTGCAGGACGTGCTCGCCGCGCGGCCGGCGGGTGGCGACGTCCTCGTCGGTCAGGATCAGCCGTCCGGTGATCCGCACCAGCGAGGCCAGGTTGCGCAGGCCGGCCGCCCACTCCTCGTCGTCGAGGACGTGGAAGAGGACGTCAAGGCAGAGCACGACGTCGTAGGGCCAGGGGCTGCGCCACTCGTCCAGGGCGGCGACGGCGTAGCGCGGGCCGCCGTCCTCGGTCCGGGCGCGTGTGACGGCCTCCTCGCTCGTGTCGAAGGCGTCGACGCGGTGGCCGCAGCGGACCAGGGCACGGGCGAAGTCCCCCGTGCCGCAGCCCGCGTCGAGCACGAACAGGGGGGCCGACTCGTCGGCGACGTCGCCGAGCAGCTGCAGCAGGGCGCCGAGCCTCCGGGCGTGGAAGATCTCGTCGCCCGCGCGGTCCGGGCCGACCGGGACGAGGTGGCCGCGCGGGACGAGGTCGTCGGGCTCGCGGGTGTCCCGGTGCCGGCGGGTGAGTTCAGACATGGTGGTCCAGCCGGCGGACGACCTCGGCGGCGATCCGGGCCCCTGCCCTGCCGTCCCACAGCGGCGGTCCCTCGTCGGGCGCCGGCTGCCCGCCGTCCAGCACCTTGCGCAGCGCGGGGACGAGTTCGGCGTGGCCGACGAGCCGGTTGGTGCCGTGGGTGACGGTGACCGGCCGCTCGGTGGTGGTGCGCAGCGTCAGACAGGGCACACCGAGCACGGTGGTCTCCTCCTGGACGCCGCCCGAGTCGGTGATCACGGCGGCGGCGCCGCGCACCAGGCTCATGAACTCGACGTATCCCAGCGGGTCGAGGACGTGGACTCCCGGCGCGCCGTCGAGGCCGGCCTCGCCGAGCGCCTCCCTGCCGCGCGGGTGCAGGGGGACGGCGAGGTCGAGGAGGTGGGCCGCCTCGGTCAGGACGCGGGCCGCCGCCTTGGCCGCCTCGGGGTCGTCGACGTTGGCGGGGCGGTGCAGCGTGACCACGGCGTAGCGCTCGGGCAGTCCGTGGGCGGCGCGGGCGGCGGCCGGGTCGAAGCGGTCCATATGGGTGAGCAGGGTGTCGATCATGGGGTTGCCGACGAGATGGACCCGGGCGGGGTCGACGCCCTCGCGGGCGAGGTGGCCGACCGCCTCGGGGCTGGTGGCGAACAGCAGGTCGGCCAGCTGGTCGACGAGACGCCGGTTCACCTCCTCCGGCATCGTCATGTCGAAGCTGCGCAGGCCCGCCTCCACATGGGCGAGGGGCATCCCCAGCTTGGCGGCGACCAGGGCGGCCGCCAGCGTGGAGTTGACGTCCCCGTAGACCATGACGAGGGCGGGGTCGCGGGCGGTCAGCTCGGCCTCCAGGGCGACGAGCAGGTCGGCGGTCTGCCGGGCGTGGCTTCCGGAGCCGACACCGAGATCGGTGTCCGGTTCGGGCAGGCCGAGTTGCCGGAAGAAGATGTCCGACATCCGTTCGTCGTAGTGCTGGCCGGTGTGCACGAGCACCTGGTCGCAGCCCGCCGTGCGCAGTGCGGCGACGACCGGGGCGGCCTTGACGAAGTTCGGTCGGGTGCCGACGACGTGAAGTATGCGGCCGTTCATGTCGTACTTTCTCCGCTCTTGCCGCCTAACGTGACGGCATGTCGCGTCATATCCCCCGTGCGCTCAGTCTGGCCGCATCCGTGGCGTGGGGCGAACTGCGCCATGACCCCCGCAGGGCCGTACTGCTGGGGGTACGGCTGCTGCCGTCACCCCTGCGGGACCGGGCCCGGCCGCTGGAGAGGCGGCTCGCCGACCGGGCCCGGACGGCGGGTCCGGCCGCTGCTCCATCCGGGGGACGGGTGCCCGCCCCGCCCGGCCGCGCGGTCCGGCCGGTGCCGGGCCGGGTGCTTCATCTGGTCACCAACGGGCTGCCGTTCAAGCACGCCGGTTACACGGTGCGCACCCAGAAGATCGCCGCGGCGCAGCGGGCCGCCGGGCTCGATCCGCATGTGGTGACACGGGTCGGGTTCCCGGTGGCGCAGGGGGTGCTGGACGCCCGTGCGGCGCAGACGGTGGACGAGGTGCCGCAGCACCGGTTGCTGCCGCTGTGGCTGCCGTACGGGCAGCCGGCCGTACTGGCCCGCAACGCCGAGCTGGCCGGGCGGCTGGTGGAGCGGCTGCGGCCCGCCGTGCTGCATCCGGCCACCGACCACGGCAACGGGCGGGTGGCGCTGGCCCTGCGCGCGGCCTACGGGCTGCCGGTGGTCTACGAGGTGCGCGGCTTCCTGGAGGACACCTGGCTGACCCAGGCGCCGGGGCGGACGCCGGACGACCCGACGTACCGGGCCCGGCGTGAGCTGGAGACGCACTGCATGCGGGAGGCGGACCTGGTGCTGACGCTGGGTGCGGCGATGAAGGCGGAGATCGTGGGCCGCGGGGTGCCCGAGGAGCGGGTGCTGATCGCGCCGAACGCGGTGGACGAGGAGTTCCTGACGCCCCTTCCCGACGGGGCGCCGCTGCGCGCCCGGCTCGGCATCGCGCCGGACGACTTCGTGGTCGGCACGGTCAGCAGCCTTACTCCACACGAGGGAATCGGCACATTGCTCCATGCGGGTGCCGAGCTGAGGCGCCGCGGAGTGCCGTTGCGGCTCTTGGTCGTCGGGGACGGACCGGAGCGCCCGGCCCTGCTGCGGCTGTCCGGCCGGCTGGGTCTGGACGACGGGACGGCCGTGTTCACCGGTCGGGTGCCGTATTCCCAAGTCCGGTGCTTCCACGCGGTGTTGGACGTCTTCGCGGTGCCGCGCACCGATGCCCGGGTGTGCCGGCTGGTGACACCGCTGAAGCCGGTCGAGGCGATGGCGAGCGGGCTGCCGGTGGCCGCCAGCGATCTCCCCGCGCTGCGGGAGCTCGTCAAGCCGGGAGCGACCGGGCAGCTCGTTCCGCCCGCGTCCGAGCAGGCTTGGGCAGATGCGATCGAATTCCTTCTTTACAGTCGAAAGCGGTCCGAATGGGGTACGGCCGCTCGCGAGATCGTGGCGCGCGACCGCACCTGGACGCGGGTCGCCGCGACCACCCGGGAGGCGTACCGCGCCCTCGGCTGCCTCTGAGAAGCCGCTCGGCCGTCCCGGAGGACGCCCTCGGCTTCCTGAAGGAGCCGGTAGGCGCCTTCAGGGAACCGCTCGTCGTCTTCGGGGAGCCGGTCCACGGCCTTCCGGGGAGCCGGCAGGCCGCCTCCGGGGGCGGGCCGGACCGCACAACTTCACATCCGAGTCCGCCCACGGGACGGGAGCAGCCCTATGCAGGTCGACCAGTCCGAACCGCTCGGGGACAACAGCGCACAGCTCGGGGACGAGAGCGCACAGCTCGGGGAATCAGAGATGGCCGGCACCGCCGAACTCGCGGTGATCGGGCTCGGCTACGTCGGGCTGCCGCTCGCGAGGGAGGCGGCGGCCGTCGGCCTGAAGGTCGTCGGCCTGGACAAGAACCCCCGGATCGCCGCCGGGCTCAACTCCGGACGCTCCCACGTGGACGACGTCTCCGACGAGGACGTCCGCGCGATGCTGGCGGCCGGTTTCCGCGCGTCCACCGACGACGGGTGCCTCGCCCGGGTCCAGACCGTGGTGATCTGCGTGCCGACGCCCCTCAACGGGGACGGCGGGCCCGATCTCAGCGCGGTCACCGCCGCCGTCCGGGCGGTGGCGGCCCGGCTGCGGCCCGGACAGCTCGTGGTGCTGGAGTCCACCACCTACCCGGGCACCACCGAGGAGGTCGTACGGCCGCTGCTGGAGGAGGTCTCCGGGCTGCATGCCGGGCGGGACTTCGCCCTCGCCTTCTCACCGGAGCGCATCGACCCCGGCAACACCGGGCACGGGCTGCGCGACACCCCGAAGGTCGTCGGCGGCTGCACCCCCTCGTGCGCCGCCCGCGCGGTCGCCTTCTACGGCAAGCTCGTCGACACCGTCGTGCAGGCGAAGGGCACCCGCGAGGCCGAGATGGCCAAGCTGCTGGAGAACACCTACCGGCACGTCAACATCGCCCTCGTCAACGAACTCGCCGTCATCAGCCACGAGCTGGGCGTCGACCTGTGGGACGCGATCCGCTGCGCCGGCACCAAGCCGTTCGGCTTCCAGGCGTTCCGCCCCGGCGCCGGCGTCGGCGGACACTGCATCCCGATCGACCCGAACTACCTCTCGTACAAGGTGCGTTCGTCGCTCGGCTACGAGTTCCGGTTCGTGGAGCTCGCCCAGGAGATCAACCGCCGGATGCCGGAGTACGTCGTGCGCCGCGCCCAGGACCTGCTCAACCACGCCGGCCGGCCGCTGCACGGCTCCCGGGTGCTGATGCTCGGGGTCACCTACAAGCCCGACGTCGCCGACCAGCGGGAGAGCCCGGCGGTGCCGGTGGCCCGGCTGCTGCGGCAGCGGGAGGCCGAGATCTCCTTCCACGACCCGCACGTCGACGAGTGGTCCGTCGACGGCGCACCGGTCCCCCGCGTCGACGACCCGATGGCCGCCGTCGCCGGGCACGACCTGACGATCCTGCTCCAGGACCACTCCTCCTACGACCTGCCCGCCCTCGCCGACGCGGCCCGCCTGCTCTTCGACACCCGGGGGCGGATATTCCGCCCCGGTGTCGAGGTGCTGTAGCGGGCCGGGCGGAGCCGAAAGGTGCTGCTCTGATGCGGATACTCGTGGTCACCGTCGTCCACCATCCGGAGGACGCGCGGATACTGCACCGGCAGATCGCGGCCCTGGCCGAACGCGGCCACCAGGTCGTCTACGCCGCCCCCTTCGGAGCCCGCGGAGTGGAGCCACGCCCGGGAGTCGAGGGCGTGGACCTCCCCCGGGCCGCGGGCCGGGAACGCCGGGCGGCGCTGCGCGCGGCGCGCGCCCTGCTGGTGGAGCGCGGACCGGAGGCGGACGTCGTGCTGCTGCACGACCCGGAGCTGCTGCTCGCCCTGCCCGGCACCCTGCGCCGGTGGCGGCGCGGCGGCCGGGCCCCGGTGACGGTGTGGGACGTGCACGAGGACACGGCGGCGGCGCTCACGATGAAACGCTGGGTGCCGGCGTCGCTGCGGCCCCCGCTGAAGCTGGCCGTACGGGCGGCGGAGCGCCTGGCCGAGCGGCATGTGCGGCTGCTTCTCGCCGAGGACGCCTACCAGGAGCGTTTCCGCCGGCCTCATCCCGTCGTCCCGAACCTGACCGCCGTACCGGCCGCGCCGCCCGAGCCGCCCGGCGCGGACCGGGTGGTCTATCTCGGCCATCTGTCCCGGGCTCGCGGCGCGCTCGACCTGATCGAGACGGCGCGGCTGCTGGCTCCGGACATCCGGGTCGACGCGATCGGCGCGGCCGACGTGGACGTGCGCGGCGCGCTGACCGAGGCGGACCGCGAGGGCGTCCTGAGCTGGCACGGCTATCTTCCCAACGACCGTGCGCTCGCCCTGCTCTCCGGGGCGACGGCGGGGCTGTCCCTCCTCCAGGATCAGCCCAACTACCGCCACTCGCGGCCCACCAAGGTCGTCGAGTACATGGCCCACGGCGTCCCCGTCGTGACCACGCCGAACCCTCTGGCGGCGGCCCTGGTCGAGCGGCACGGCTGCGGTCTCGTCGTCCCCTACGGGAACCCGGCGGCAGCGGCGGAGGCGGTACGGCGGCTGCGCGCGGACGCGGCGCTGCGCGAGACCACCGCCGCACGCGGCCGGGCGGCGGCACTGGCCGAACTCGACTGGTCGGAACGGGCGTCGGAGTTCACGGACGCCCTGGAGAGATGGGCGAAGGAGGCGGGCACCGACCGGGGCGCACCGGACCTAGGTGCACCACCACAGGAACCGGTTGCACGTCTCCGACGGTGACGGCTGGGGGGCCGGACCCGAGGAGGGGGGGTCCGGGGTCGGGGTCGGGGTGGGGTCCGGGGCCGGTGGGGGCGCCGGGGCGGAGGGGGACGGGCCGGGAGCCGTGTCCGAGGGGGACGATTCCGCCTCGGTCGGGCTCGCCGACTCCTTGTCGTCCTTGTCCTTCTCCGAGTTCGAGGGGGAGGGCGACGTGGAGGCGTCCGGAGAGGCCGAGTCCTCGCCGGGCGTGGTGCCCTCGGGGGCGCCGGTCAGGGGGTCCGTCGACTCCTCCGACTCGACCTCCGTGCCGCCGTCCGCCGAGGGGTCGCCTGCCACGGCCGGGTTCGGGGCCGAACCGGGGGCGTCCAGGCCGAGTTCGGCGAGGCTGAGGGCACCGGCGGCCAGCACGAACCCCGCCACGATCAGCAGGGTGCGGCGGCGCCGGCGGCGGTGGGCCGCGGCCTTGCGGTCGCGACGGCTGACGTTCGGGTTGCGGCGGCGCCTGGATCCCCGCCCGGGGCGGTCGTCCTCGGCGTCGTCGTCGAGGTCGTCGTCCAGGTCATCCAGGTCTTCGGCGTCGTCGGCATCGTTGTCGTCGGCGTCGTACGGCTCGCCGGGCTCCGCGGCCCGGGCCGGCGTGACGGCGTCCGTACGCACATCAGTGCGCACGACGGTTTCCTCCGTGTACGCGTGCAATTGATCGGCCGGCGTGCCGCACCCCGGGCAGGCCAGCGCGCCATTCAGGTGCCGTCGGCACGGGTCGCAGTAGTCCATGACGCGGGAAGGTTAAGTTTTTGATCGGTAACGTTCATAGTCGTCCCTGTGAATGTTCTGTGCGGAATGGTTTCATCCGGCGCGTCGGCTTGAGCGCAACCCGCGCGCATCATCCCGAAACCGGTCAGCGAAGGTCTCGAAACCGTTACCCGCCCACCCCATTGACACCCCCACCGCCCCCTCCCTACTGTCACGCCAGCATTTCGAACGGGTGACGAAATTTCGAACAAGGCCGACGTTCACGAGGGGCAACTGCCGTGCGCATCACCGGAATCAGCACGCACGTGGTCGGGACGCCGTGGCGCAACCTGACCTACGTCCAGGTGCACACCGACGAGGGGATCACGGGGGTCGGGGAGACCCGGATGCTGGGCCGAACCGACGCGCTCCTCGGCTACCTGAGGGAGGCCGAGGGCAATCACATCCTCGGCTCCGACCCCTTCGCCCTGGAGGACCTGGTCCGCCGCATGAAGTACGGCGACTACGGGCGGGCCGGCGAGATCGTGATGTCGGGCATCGCGGTGGTCGAGATGGCGTGCTGGGACATCAAGGGCAAGGCGCTCGGCGTACCGGTGTGGCAGCTGCTCGGCGGCAAGGTCACGGACAAGGTCAAGGCGTACGCCAACGGCTGGTACACGACGGAGCGGACGCCCGAGGCGTACCACAAGGCCGCCCAGGAGGTCGTGGCGCGCGGGTACCGGGCCCTGAAGATCGACCCCTTCGGGACCGGGCACTTCGAGCTGGACCACCGGCAGACCCTCTACGCCGTCTCCCTGATCGAGGCGGTGCGCGACGCCATCGGCCCCGAGGCCGAGCTGATGCTGGAGATGCACGGCCGCTTCTCCCCCGCCACCGCCGTCCGGCTCGCCCGCGAACTGGCGCCCTTCGACCCGGCGTGGCTGGAGGAGCCCGTCCCGCCGGAGAACCTCAAGGCCCTGGAGAAGGTCGCCGCCAAGGTGGACATGCCGGTCGCCACCGGCGAGCGCATCCACGACCGGATCGAGTTCCGCGAGCTGTTCGAGAGCCAGGCCGCGGACATCGTCCAGCCGGACGTCGGCCACATCGGCGGCATCTGGGAGACCCGCAAGCTCGCAGCCACCGCCGAGACCCACTACACGCTGGTCGCGCCCCACAACGTCGGCGGCTCCGTGCTCACCGCCGCCTCGCTCCAGGTCGGCTTCACCACCCCCAACTTCAAGATCCTGGAGCACTTCAACGACTTCGCGGACGCGGAGATCAAGAAGGTCGTCAAGGGCGCCCCCCAGGTCGACCCGGAGGACGGCTGCTTCCACCTCTCCGACGCCCCCGGCCTCGGCGTCGAGCTGGACACCGACGCCGCCGCCGAGTTCCCGCAGCAGCAGGCCCGCTTCGACCTGTGGGCCGAGGGCTGGGAGCAGCGCAGGCCCGGGGCGACGCGATGAGCACGGCCGTCGTCGTCGACGCTCCCGGCGCGCACCGGCTCGTCGCGCACACGCCCCGCCCGCCGGAACCCGGCGAGGCGCAGGTCCGGGTGCACGCCGTCGGCGTCTGCGGCAGCGACCGCGAGCTCTACCGGGGCAACCGGCCCGAGGGCTACGTCCGCTACCCGCTCACCCCCGGCCACGAGTGGTCCGGGACGGTCACCGCGACCGGCCCGGGTGTCCCCGCGTCGCTGGCCGGGCGCAAGGTCGTCGGTGAGGGCTTCCGCAACTGCCAGGTGTGCGACCGCTGCCACGCGGGCGAGACCACGCTGTGCACGGACGGGTACGAGGAGACCGGCTTCACCCAGCCGGGCGCCATGGCCCCCACCCTGACCCTGCCGGCCCGTCTGCTCCACGTCCTCCCGGACGACGCCGACCTCACCGCCGCCGCCCTCCTCGAACCCGCCGCCTGTGTCGCCGCCGCGGCCCTGAAGGCGGCCGCGAGACCGGGCGAGCGGGTCGCCGTGGTCGGCACCGGCACCCTCGGCATGCTCGCCGTGCGGTTCCTGCGCGCCACCTCCCCGGCCGAGCTGCTGGTGGTCGGCGCCCACGCCGACCGCGCGGCACTGGCGGAGGAGTTCGGCGCCACCGGCTTCCGCACCAAGGACCAGGAACTGCCCGGCGACTTCGACGTGGTGATCGAGGCGGCCGGGTCCGCCGACGCCGCCCGGGGCGCCGCCGCGCTGCTGCGCAGGGGCGGCCGGCTGGTGCTGACGGGAATCCCGGCGCCGGGCGCCGAGGGCCTGGACCCGACGGACCTGGTGGTACGGCAGCTGGAGGTGCACACCGTCTTCGGGGCGCCGCCGGCGGCATGGGCGCACGCGGTGCGGGTGTTCGGCGCCGGGCTGCTGGATCCGCTGCCGCTGGTCACCCACGAACTGCCGCTGACCGAGTTCTCGCGCGCCGTCGAACTGGTCGGCGGCGACGACCCGAAGACCGGAAAGGTGCTGCTCCGTCCCTGACCGACCGCCGGTCCGGGGGGCGTCCTGACGGCCGCCGTACCGGCCCGACCGGGCGCGTGACCGACCTCGTCACGGGCCTCGTCACGGGCCTCGTCATCGACCTCGGGACGGCCTCGGGACGGCCTCGGGGACGGCCTCGGGACCGCAGCCCGCAACCGACGCCCGCAGCCCGTATCCGGGCGTCACGCCCCAGGCTCGCGCCCGGGTCCCGTACCGGCCTCCGCATCCTCGTCGTTGCGAACCTCGTCCGAAATACCGAACACTAAGGACCGCTTATGACCGACGCTTCCACCACGGCCGCCCGCAGGCCCGGTGAGCACGCGCTCACCGCGCTCGGCCTGGGCGCGCCCCGCCCCGACCCCGCCGACGCCTCACCGCACCGCTTCCCGGGCGGTGGCCGCTGGCGCACCGAGATCCCCTCGTGCGAGGGTCCGGAGGCGCTGGCGGTCGTCCTGGAGGAGGCGTCCCTCCTCGACGTGCCGATCCACCGGATCAGCCAGGGCAGCGGCGTGTGGATGCTGACCGACGCCCAGATCACCGAGATGGTCGGGGCGACCGGCGAACGCGGCATCGAACTCTGCCTGTTCACCGGCCCGCGCGGCACCTGGGACATCGGCGGCTCGACCCGCAGCGACTCCCGGGGCGCCGGAGTGCGGGCACGCGGCCACGACGCCGTCGCCGGCTGTGTCGAGGACGCCGTGCGCGCCACCGAACTGGGCGTGCGGTGCCTGCTCGTCGCGGACGAGGGCGTGCTGTGGACGCTGCACCGGGCACGCGTCCAGGGCATCCTCCCGGCCGACACCACGCTCAAGGTGTCGGCGTTGATCGGGCCCGTGAACCCGGCGAGCTACGCCGTCTACGAGCGGCTGGGCGCCGACTCCGTCAACGTGCCCAGCGATCTGACGCCGGCGCACCTCACCGAGATCCGCCGGGTGTCCGGCGCCCCCATGGACATGTACATCGAGGCCCCCGACGACCTCGGCGGCTATGTGCGGATGTACGAGGTCGCCGAGCTGATCCGGCGCGGCGCGCCTCTCTATCTGAAGTTCGGCCTCGCCAAGGCACCCGGTATCTATCCCTACGGGCACCACTTGAGGGAGCTGACCCTGGCCACCGCCAGGGAACGGGTGCGGCGCGGCCGGCTCGCCCTCGACCTGCTGGCCCGCCACGGGGCGGACGGCGACATGGCGCCGCTCGGCTCCCGACTGCCGGGCGATCTGCGCAGGTTCGAGATCGCGTCATGAAGGTCCGGAAAATCGCTCCTCACCACACGACACGGCCGCGCACAATCCCACACACCTCTTCCCGGTTCCTCACCGCACACATCAAGGATGATGATCATGCGTAACCGTAGAGCCGCACTGACCGCGACAACCGCCGCCGCCTCCCTCGCCCTCCTCCTCTCGGCCTGCGGCCAGAGCGGAGAGGGCGGCAGCAAGGAGGGCTCGGGCGGCACCGAGGGCGCCACCATCGGCATCGCGATGCCGACCAAGTCCTCGGAACGCTGGATCGCCGACGGGAACAACGTCGTCAAGGACCTGGAGTCCAAGGGCTACAAGACCAAGCTCGTCTACGGCGAGGACGACCCCGACCAGCAGGTCTCGCAGGTCGAGAACCTCATCACGCAGGGCGTGGAGGCCCTGATCGTCGCCGCCATCGACAACAAGTCGATGAACAACGTCCTGCAGCAGGCCAAGGACGCCGACATCCCGGTGATCTCCTACGACCGCCTGATCCTCGGCACCGACAACGTCGACTACTACGCCTCGTTCGACAACGAGAAGGTCGGCGAACTCCAGGGCGGCTACATCGTCGAAAAGCTCGGCCTGAAGGACGGCTCCAAGAAGGGCCCCTTCAACATCGAGCTGTTCGCCGGCTCCAACGACGACAACAACACCCGCTACTTCTTCCAGGGCGCGATGAACGTCCTGCAGCCCTACATCGACAAGAAGCAGCTGGTGGTCCGGTCGGGCCAGACCGAGCTGACCCAGGTCACCACCCTGCGCTGGGACGGCGGCACCGCGCAGAAGCGCATGGACGACATCCTGACCTCGGCGTACAAGTCCGAGCGGGTGGACGCGGTGCTCTCCCCGTACGACGGCATCTCCATCGGCATCCTGTCGGCGCTGAAGTCGGACGACTACGGCTCGGGGAGCAAGCCGCTGCCGATCGTCACCGGCCAGGACGCCGAGGTCGCCTCGGTGAAGTCGATCATCGCGGACGAGCAGGCGATGACCGTCTACAAGGACACCCGTGAACTGGCCAAGGTGGCCTCGAACATGGTCGACGCGCTCCTCAACGACAAGAAGCCCGAGGTCAACGACACCAAGACCTACGACAACGGCTCCAAGGTGGTGCCCGCCTTCCTGCTGGACCCGGTGAGCGTCGACAAGGCCAACTACAAGGCGACAGTGGTCGACTCCGGCTACATCAAGGAAAGCGACCTCTGAGCACACCGCACCGTCCAGGGATAGGAAGGCACGACCATGGCGGGACCCGTCCTGGAAATGCGCTCGATCGTCAAGACCTTTCCCGGCGTCAAGGCGCTGTCGGACGTCACGCTGACCGTCCGTCAGGGCGAGGTCCACGCCATCTGCGGGGAGAACGGCGCCGGGAAGTCGACCCTCATGAAGGTCCTCTCCGGCGTCCATCCGCACGGAACCTACGAGGGGGAGACCCTCTTCGAAGGGGAGCTCTGCCGCTTCAAGGACATCCGCGCGAGCGAGCAGCACGGCATCGTGATCATCCACCAGGAGCTGGCACTGGTGCCGTACCTGTCGATCGCGGAGAACATCTTCCTCGGCAACGAGCACGCCACGCGCGGGCTGATCGACTGGACCGAGACCCTCCGGCACGCCACCGAGTTGCTGCGCCGGGTCGGGCTCACCGACCACCCGGAGACCCGGGTCGCGGACATCGGCGTCGGCAAGCAGCAGCTCGTCGAGATCGCCAAAGCGCTGTCCAAGAAGGTGAAACTGCTCATCCTGGACGAGCCGACGGCCGCCCTGAACGACGAGGACAGCGGCAAACTGCTCGATCTGATACTGGAGTTGAAGAACCAGGGCATCACCTCGATCATCATCTCGCACAAGCTGAACGAGATCCGCAAGGTCGCCGACTCGGTGACCATCCTGCGGGACGGGCGGACCATCGAGACGCTCGACGTGAAGGCCCCGGAGACCACCGAGGACCGGATCATCAGCGGGATGGTCGGCCGTGACCTGGAGCACCGCTTCCCGGAGCGCACGCCGCACCGGCCGGAGGAGGGTGCCGCGCCCGCGCTGGAGATCCGGGGCTGGACCGTGCACCACCCCATCGACCGGCAGCGCAAGGTCGTCGACGACGTGTCGCTGTCGGTGCGGCGCGGGGAGATCGTCGGCATCGCGGGCCTGATGGGCGCCGGCCGCACCGAACTGGCGATGAGCGTCTTCGGACGCGCCTACGGCCGGTACGCGGGCGGTGCGGTCCTCAAGGACGGCCGGGAGATCCGTACGAAGACGGTGGCGGAGGCCGTGAAGCACGGCATCGCCTATGTCACCGAGGACCGCAAGCACTACGGCCTGAACCTCATCGACACCATCAACCGGAACATCTCGCTGACGGCGCTGAAGAAGGTCGCGAGGCGGGGCGTGGTCGACGAGCACGGGGAGCGGCAGGTCGCCGAGGGCTTCCGCACGTCCATGAACATCAAGGCGCCGACGGTCTTCGAGCCGGTGGGCAAGCTGTCCGGCGGCAACCAGCAGAAGGTCGTCCTCAGCAAGTGGATCTTCGCTGGTCCGGAGGTGCTGATCCTGGACGAGCCGACGCGCGGCATCGACGTCGGCGCCAAGTACGAGATCTACACGGTCATCGACCGGTTGGCCGCCCAGGGCAAGGCGGTCGTCTTCATCTCCTCCGAGCTGCCGGAGCTGCTCGGCATGTGCGACCGCATCTACACGATGGCCGCCGGACGGCTGACCGGTGAGTTCTCACGGGCCGAGGCCTCCCAGGAATCGCTGATGCGTCAGATGACGAAGGACAAAGAGGTGACGCGATGAGCACGGATGTGACCGCCAGGACCCCGGCCCCCGCGCCGGCGGGCAAGGGCGGGGCGGGCGCGGGGGGCGGCCTGCTCCGGATGGTGCTGGACGGGATGCGCCGCAACATGCGGCAGTACGGCATGCTGATCGCCCTCGGCGTGATCGTGGTGCTGTTCGCCGTCTGGACCGACGGGGACCTGCTGCTGCCGCGCAACGTCTCCAACCTGGTGCTCCAGAACAGCTACATCCTGATCCTCGCGATCGGCATGATGCTCGTCATCATCGCGGGCCACATCGACCTGTCGGTCGGCTCGCTGACGGCGTTCATCGGCTCGATGGCCGCGGTGTTCATGGTCAGGAACGACATACCGTGGCCGCTGGCGGTGATCCTCTGCCTGGCCATGGGCGCCGTCGCGGGTGCCGCTCAGGGCTTCCTCATCGCCTACGGCGGCATTCCGTCGTTCATCGTGACCCTCGCGGGCATGCTGATCTTCCGCGGTCTGACCGAGATCTTCCTGGAGGGCCAGACCCTCGGCCCGTTCCCGGAGGGCCTGCAGAAGGTCGCCAACGGCTTCCTGCCGGAGGTCGGACCGGAGACCAACTACCACAACCTGACCTTGTTGCTGGGCCTGGCCCTGATCGCCTTCGTGGTCCTTCAGGAGGTGCGCGACCGCAGGCGCCAGCAGGAGTTCTCGCTGGAGGTGCTGCCGCGGAACATCTTCCTGCTGAAGCTGGTCGCCCTGGTCGCCGCCGTGCTGGTCGCCACGCTGCTGCTGGCCAGCTACAAGGGCGCGCCGATCGTGCTGCTGATCCTCGGTGTGCTGGTCGTCGGCTTCGGCTACGTCATGCGCAACGCGATCGTCGGCCGGCACATCTACGCCATCGGCGGCAACCTGCCCGCGGCGAAGCTGTCCGGCGTGAAGGACAAGAAGGTCACCTTCCTGGTGTTCCTGAACATGGGCATGCTCGCGGCCCTGGCGGGTCTGGTCTTCGCCGCCCGCTTCAACGCGGCCTCGCCCAAGGCCGGACTCAACTTCGAACTGGAGGCGATCGCGGCCTCGTTCATCGGCGGCGCGTCGATGAGCGGCGGTGTCGGCACCGTGCTCGGCGCCATCATCGGCGGACTGGTCCTGGGCGTGCTGAACAACGGTATGAACCTCGTCGGCATCGGCACCGACTGGCAGCTGGTCATCAAGGGTCTGGTGCTGCTGGCGGCGGTCGGCTTCGACGTGTGGAACAAGCGCAAGGTCGGTTCGTAGACCGCCCGGTGCTCCACACTTTCGTCACATCGATTGAACGGAGCCACCCCGGCCTCCGTACGTAAGGGCGGCCCGTGCTCCCCCGCACGGGCCACCCCTCGACGGACCCGGTCCTCCCCGCCGGGTCCGCCCCAGCCGGAGGTCTCCTTGCCTGACAACGTCACCTCGCTGTTCCGCAGTACTGCTGCGCACAGCCCGTCGATGGCGGCGTTGACGCGGGAGAGCGACGGGTCGGGTCCGGTGGACTTCTGCATTCCCTGCAACCCCTACTTCCCCACCCCGGCGATGTTCGACGAGATGGCGGCCAAGCTGCGCGACATCGTCACGTACTACCCGAGCAGCGCCGACACCATCACCGCCGAACTGTGCAGCCTGCTCCAGCTCCCGCCGCAGTGCGTCGCGATGGGCAACGGCTCGACCGAGCTGATCACCTGGATCGACCATCTGCTCGTCCGGGAGTCCCTCGCGATACCCGTACCCACCTTCGGCCGCTGGACCGACCAGCCCATGGAGACCGGCAAGCGGGTCGACATGTTCCCGCTCCAGGAGTCCAGCGGCTTCGCCCTCGACCTCGCGCAGTACGCCGCGTTCATCCAGGCCCGGGGCACCCGGGTCGCCGTGATCTGCAACCCCAACAACCCCGACGGCGGTTACGCGAACAAGCACGCGGTCGTGCAGTTCATGGACGCGATGGCGGACCGGGACCTGGTCGTCGTCGACGAGTCGTTCCTGGAGTTCGCCGACGCGGAGGCCGAGCCCAGCGTCGTGCAGGAGGCGATGATCCGCCCCAACGTCGTCGTGCTGCGCAGCCTCGGCAAGAACTTCGGCCTGCACGGCATCCGCTTCGGCTATCTGGTCGCCAACCCGGCCCTCGCGGGCCGGATCCGCTCCATGCTGCCCAAGTGGAACCTCAACTCCTTCGCCGAGCACGTGGTGTTCATGCTGAAGGAGCACGGCCAGGAGTACGCGCAGAGCCTCCAGCAGGTCCGCCGCGACCGCCTGGAGATGGCCAGCCAGCTCTCCTCCCTGCCCGGCCTCACGGTCTACCCCTCCCAGGGCAACTTCCTCTTCGTGCGCCTTCCTGTGGGAGCCGAGGGAACGGTGGTGCGGGACCGGCTGCTCACCGAGCACCGGGTCCTGGTCCGTGAGTGCGGCAACAAGATCGGATCCTCCAGCCGCTTCCTGCGTCTCGTGGTGCGCCCCCAGGTGGATGTGCGTCGCCTGGTGTCCGGCCTGGAACAGGTGCTCTACGGGACCAGGAGGGGAGCCGCCGTGCCCGAGCTGAGCACCGGGACCAGCTACAGCTCGGGCACGGCGGCGGTGGACCGGCTGGTCGGCGCCACCAACGGGGCCGGTATTCCGGGCCTCGCCGCGCAGGCCGTCGCGGCGGGCGCACCTGGCGCCGGCGGCGGCGGCATGCCGATGCCGGCGGCGGCTCAGGCGTACCCCCAGCCACAGCAGCAGATACCGCAACCGCAGTTGCCCCACCAGATCCCCCAGCAACACCCGCAGCCCCAGCTGCCTCAGCAACTCCCGCAGCCGCAACTCGCCCAGCAGTTCCCGCAACCGCAACTCGCCCAGCAGCTCCCGCAGCCGCCGATGCAGCAGGTCCCCGTACCGCAGCCGGCGATGCCCCAGTTCGCGATGGCGCAGCCCCTCGTGCCGCAACCGGCGGTGGCCCAGGCGGTCCCGCAGCCGGCGCCCGCCCCTCTGCCCCCCGGCCCCACCCCGCCCGGCGTCCCCGCGCGCGGCGGGCTCACGGCGGCCCAGGTCCGGGGCACCACGGGCCCGGGCGCCCCGGTCCCGCC
>NZ_JBSFCI010000063.1:0-25815 GCF_053593375.1 Streptomyces sp. NPDC002309
ACCACCCCCCCCCGCCGGCCGGGGGGGGCCCGCACGCCGCCGCGCCGCCGTCCCCCGGCCGGCCCACGTCCGTGCCCCGTTCGCACCACTGCGATCGCGGACACGGCCGCCCGTTCCTAGCGTTGCAGTCATCGAGGCGCATTCCGGTGCGAGCGGAACGGTCCGCGGCTGCTCCTCGGGGACCGGAGGATCCACATGGGCGCTGTACGCGGTGCGGCGCGGGCCGTCGGCCGCGGGCGGACGTCACGGCCGCCGTCCACCACCGCGCCCCGTACGGACATGACGTCGGCCCCGGGACCGACGGGGGTCCGGGGCCGGCGTCGCGGACTCGACGGGTTCTCCCGTCGCGGGACGGCGCGTCAGACGTGGTTCTCCGCGCGACGGCGCATCCAGAACACGCCGGCGCCGATGACCGCCGAGGCGACCAGCCCGCCGCCGATGGCCACGTCGGTCGGAGTCGCCCCGGCGGTGACGCTGCCGCCGAGACCGCCGCGGACACCGCCGATGACGGTGAAGGCGTTCGGCCGGGTCAGTCGCCGGCCCGAGCACTGGACGACGATGTCGTAGGCGCCGGGCCGGGCGTCGGTGTAGACCGTCGCCGCGCCCCTCGACGTCCGGTTGGAGCCGTTGACCGGCGACAGGGTGGCTGTACCGAAGGCATCGGAGTACATGGCACCGCCCCGCGGGCAGCCGTCCACGGTGACCGTGATCTGGCCCCCGCGGGCGATGACGCCGGGCAGGGCGACGATGTTGGCCGGGGAGTCCCCCGCGACGGCCGCCGGGGCCGCGACCCCGAGCAGTGCGGCGGCCGCGGCGGAGACCGCCAGGGCACGAGAGTTACGCATGTCATCCTCCGCGGAAGACGCCCCGGGACCCGTTCCCGGTAAATCGGCGAGACAGCGTCTCCCAACTGAACCCTCAGTCGCCTTGCGCAGATCCGCATTTCGGGGTTGGGCCGTCCTGATGAAACAACACGCCGCAAGATAAACGCACAATCAGATGTTGTCGCAGGTCACGGACCATGGGAAAAATCCTGCGCACGGCAACTCGGATGGCGCACCGGGCGTGAGCGGTACACCCATTCGTCTCTCTCCCGTCGCCGGTTTCCCACCCGGGTCCTAGCGTGCTCGCATGCGCTGAATTGATGTGGCGACGGCCATGTCGAGAGGGGATGACACCATGTTCCTTGCCGAGCTGGCGGAAGAGGAGGAGCGGCAGAGGAAGCGTGCGCCCTGGGGCGTGATAGCGCTTGTTCTGCTGTCCGGCCTCGCGCTCATCCGGAACGGCTCGGGAGAGTTCGACGTGGGTCCGCCGCAGCCCGCGGCGGCCGCCGCCGCGGACACCCGCGTCACTCCGGCTCCCGTGGCGAACTCCCCGCAGGCGCTGCAGTACTCCCTGCCCGACTGGATCCGGATTCCGGCCATCCAGGTCGACGCGCCCGTGATGCCGGTCGGCCTGGACGCGGAGGGCTGGGTCGACGCGCCGCCGGCCGCGGACCCCAATCTGGCGGGCTGGTTCACCGGTGCCGTCTCGCCCGGCGAGAAGGGCACCGCGGTGGTCGTCGGCCACGTCGACAACGAGACCGGTCCCGCCGTGTTCTACGGTCTGGGCGCGCTGAAGCGCGGAAGCCGGGTCGAGGTGGTCCGGCAGGACAAGAAGAGGGCCGTGTTCGAGGTCTACGGCGTCGAGGTGTTCGCCAAGAACAACTTCCCCGGCGACCGCGTCTACGGTTCCAAGGGTGTCCCGGAACTGCGCGTCATCACCTGCGGCGGCGGTTTCTCGAAGCAGAACGGCTACGACGGCAACGTCGTCGCCTTCGCCCGCCTGGTCGAGGTGCACTGAGCGCGCCGCGACCGGGCGGGCGACCGCCGCTCACACCTGGTGCCGGCGTGGCACGGTGAGGTGGTACCCGGCGTCCAGCAGGTGCGGCAGATAGTCGCGCAGCGCCCGCACGCTCTGCGAGCGGTCGCCCCCGGCGTCGTGCGCGAGGACCACGACGCCGGGGCCGGCGCCGCCCTCGACCCGGTCGATGATGGTGCGGGTGCCGGGCTCGGTCCAGTCGAGGGTGTCGACGGTCCAGGCGAGGGGTTCCATGCCGAGTTCGGCACCGAGCTGGAAGGCGGCGCGGTTCCAGGCGCCGTAGGGGGCGCGGAACCACCGCGGGTGTTCGCCGTACGTCTTCTCGATGATCTCGCTGGTGCGTTCCATCTCGGAGCGGATGCGGGCGCGGCTGAGCGTGGTGAGCAGCGGGTGGGACCAGGTGTGGTTGCCGACGACATGGCCGTCGTCCGCCATCTCGGCGAGCAGGTCCCGGTTCTCGGCCGCCATCTCTCCGCACACGAAGAACGTCGCGCGTACGTCGTACTCGCGCAGGATGCGCAGGATGTCGGGGGTGTAACGCGGGTCGGGGCCGTCGTCGAAGGTCAGGACCATGGTGCGGCCGATTCCGCTCATGCGCAGCACGGGTTCGCGGCGGACCCGGGTGCGGTCAAAGGCGGCCGGCGGGCCCTGGCCGGCCAGGGGCTGGAGACGGTACGCGGACGGTTTGAGCGGGTGTCGCGCCGGGGGGCCCGGGGCGGGGGCGGCGGACGGGCCGGCCCCGCCGTCCGAACCCGCCCGCAGCAGACCGGCGGCACCCGCGGCGCCCAGGGTCCCCAGACCGGCGATCAACGCCCTACGGCGGGTGAGCAACTGATCCTTCTTCATGACTCATCAGTCGCCCGACGCGCCCCCGACCCCTCTCAGCGACACCGGCGCGGCGGCGGGAATGCACCCGGGCGGCCGAGTCGGGGCGACGGCGTCCGCCCGCCGGGCGCGGCCTCCCGGCGGCCGGAGGCAGTGCTTCCGATAGCCTCGGGCCGTGACGGAACAGCATGCGCACCAGTTCGAGCGCGGCACGGACGGCCCGAAGGTCATCGTGGTCGGAGTGGACGGCTCCGACTCCTCGCTGCGGGCCGCTGCGTACGCGAGTGGACTGGCTCGGCGGCAGAGGGCGCTGCTGGCGCTCGTGTATGTGCAGCCCGTGCTGGCGGCCGGCGCGGCGCTCGGGGCACCCGTCGCGGTGGCCACCGACGAGATCGCCCAGGACCTGGTGGCGCAGATCCGGGACGCGACGGACCGGTTCAAGGGGATATTCGACATCCGCTGGGAGTTCCACACCTTCCGCGGGGACCCCTACAGCGGCCTGGTGAAGGCGGCTGACGAGTTGAAGGCCGACGCCGTGGTGGTGGGTGCCTCCGAGCAGGCGGGGCACCGGATCATCGGCTCGGTGGCGATCCGGCTGGTCAAGGCGGGGCGCTGGCCGGTGACAGTCGTGCCGTAGAGGTGCGTGGCGCCTTTCCTCGGGTACGCGACTGAGCCATCATGATCCGCCGTCAGCCGTTCGGCGATCGCGAAGAGGTGAGGCGTATGGCCCGGCTCCGCTTGGGTGAGGGAATTCTCCGCCGCAAACCCATCGAGCACATCGAGGACACGGAAGTCACCGAGGGCACCGCCCTCGAACGGTCGCTCGGGCTGTGGCAGCTGACCGCGATCGGCGTCGGCGGCATCATCGGCGCGGGAATCTTCACCCTGGCCGGCGCGGTGGCCAACGGCACGGCCGGGCCCGCGGTGCTGGTGTCCTTCCTCATCGCGGGTGTGGCCAGCGCGGCCGCCGCGCTGTCCTACGCCGAGTTCGCGGGTCTCATCCCGAAGGCCGGCTCGGCCTACACGTACGGCTACGCGGTCCTCGGTGAGCTGGTGGGCTGGCTCATCGGCTGGGACCTGCTGCTGGAGTACACGGCGATCGTGGCGGTGGTGGCGATCGGCATCTCGGGCTACTTCAACTTCCTGATCAACCAGTTGGGCGCCGACCTGCCGAGCTGGATGCTGGGCGCGCCCGGCACCGGCGAGGGGCACCGGGTCGACCTCTTCGCGGCGGTGCTCTGCCTGTTCATCGCGTATCTGCTGACCCTCGGCATCCGCAACGCGGCCCGTTTCGAGATGATCGTCGTGGTGCTGAAGGTGCTGGTGGTGCTGCTGGTCATCGGTGTGGGTGTCTTCCACATCGACAGCGCGAACTACAACCCGTTCTTCCCGTACGGCGTCAGCGGTGCCTTCACCGGCGCGGCCACCGTGTTCTTCGCGGTCTTCGGGTACGACGCCATGTCCACGGCGGCCGAGGAGTCCAAGGACGCGCAGCGGCACATGCCGAAGGCGATCATCTACTCGCTGGCGATCTCGATGGTGCTGTACGTCGCCGCCTGCCTGGTGCTGACGGGCATGCAGAAGTACACCGAGATCGACCCGGAGAGCGGCTTCTCCACGGCGTTCGACTCGGTGGGCCTGGACAGGTTGGCGAACGTGATCGCGGTGGGCGCGATCATCGGCATCCTCACCGTGATGTTCACGTTCATGCTGGGCGTCACCCGCGTGTGGTTCTCCATGTCCCGTGACGGTCTTCTGCCCAGGTGGTTCGCGAAGACCCATCCGACCCGCCATGTGCCGACCCGGGTGACCTGGATCGCCGGGGTCGCGTCGGCCGCCATCGCCGGGTTCCTGCCGATCGGCGAGGCGGCCGAACTGACGAACATCGGGATTCTGCTGGCCTTCGTCGTGGTGTGCGTCGCGGTGATCGTGCTGCGCTACCGGCAGCCGGAACTGCCGCGTACCTTCCGCACGCCGTGGATGCCGTACGTGCCGGCCGTCGGCGTGCTGTTCTCGATCTGGCTGATCACGTTCCTGCAGTGGCAGACCTGGGTGCGGTTCGCCGTGTGGTTCGCGCTGGGTCTGGTGGTCTACTTCGCCTACTCGTACCGGAAGTCGAAGCTGGCGGGCCGCTAGAGGCCGTGCGGGAGGCCGAGCGGGGCCGTGTCGAAGGCCTCCGGCCGCTCCAGGTCGGGGCGGTGGCCGGTGCCGCGTCGACCGGGCGCCCCCTACTCCCCCATCACCAGCCCCTGTTGCGCCGCGCCCCGGCTGAGCACGACCGCCTGGATGCGGTCGCGCACACCGACGAGGTCGGCGCCCTGGGCGAGGGCCGCGTTGAGGTTCACGACCCGGCCGGCGTCCAGGTCGAACACCTGCGGGACGAACTCGGCCTTGCGCACCTCCCAGCGGGATCCGGGCCTGACGGGCGGGACGAACGTGAACCGGCCGAGGGTGGACAGGAGGCCGCGGGCGTCCGGGGCGCCCTGGAGGTTGGTCATCCTGCCGGCGACCTGGTGGCCCATGCCGTAGATCACCCAGGTGCCGTTGACCTTCTCGTACGCCTGCGGGACATGCGCGTGGGTACCGAGGATCAGGTCGATGTCGGGGCGGCCTCCGGAGGTGGCCGCGGTGAGGGTCTGGGCCAGGGCGACCTGCCGCCGGTCCGGCTCCTCCTGCCACTCGGTGCCCCAGTGCACGGAGACCACGACGACGTCGGCGCCCGCCTGCCGGGCGGCCCGGGCGTCGGCGACGATCCGGTGCTCGTCGAGCAGGTTGACGGCCCATGGCCGGCCCGGCGGGAGCGCGTGGCCGCCGGTGCCGAAGGTGTAGGCGAGGTGAGCCACCCGCGCCGTGCCCGCGGTCAGGACGGTGGCGGTGCTCGCCTCCTCCTCGGTGCGCGCCGTCCCGGCGTGCCGGACGCCGGTCCTGTCGAGCGCGTCCAGGGTGCGCCGGATGCCCCCGGCGCCGTCGTCGAGGCTGTGGTCGGAGGCGGTGGAGCAGCCGTCGTAGCCGGCCGCGGCGAGGCCCACGGCGACCTCCGGCGGGGACCTGAAGTCGGGGTGACCGGAGTACTTGCCGTTCTCGCCGTACACCGTCTCCATGTGGCAGAGCGCCAGATCGGCAGCGGAGACCACGGGGGCCACGCCGGAGAACATCGGCCGGAAGTCATGGCCCGCGCCGCCCGCGTCGAAACGGGCCTGCTCGATCACGGACGTGTGCGGCAGGACGTCACCGGAGGCCACGAGGGTGAAGGGCCGGTGCGGAGTCGTGGTGACGGCGGCCGGCGGCGGGCCCTTGCGGGGGCGGGGCTCCTCGTCGCGGGCCTGACAGGCGGCGGCCGCGGCGAGCACAGCCGTCAGGGCCAGGGCGACCTGCCGCCTGCGTGCGATGCGTACGATCATCAGCTCACCTCAGTGCGGTCGTATTTACGCACAAATAGTTACGAAGTTGGACAGGGTCGCAAACAGCCTCAGGGGTTCCTTTAACCCGTCCGCGTCACGCGAGTGGGCAAGGCGGACCGTTCGTCGTACCGTTCGCCGACGTGTTCGACCGTCCGTCGCACCGTCGTGCGCGCTCCCTGTCCTGAATCAGCACCCTGCGGTGCCATACGGCCATGACGGCCGGAACCACGATCACCAGCGGGACGACCGCCGAGCACGAGCTCGCCGAGCTCCAGCGCGAGCACGGCCGACCGCTCTTCGCACTGCTGCTCAGGCTCTGCGACGGGGACCGGCAGCGCGCCGAGGACCTGGTGCAGGAGACCCTCGTCCGCGCCTGGCAGCACCCCGAGGCGCTCCGCGCCGACGCCTTCGAGTCCGTGCGGCCCTGGCTGCTGACCGTGGGGCGGAGGCTCGCGATCGACGCGCGGCGGGCCCGGCAGGCGCGCCCGCCCGAGGTCGGCGACGCGATCCTGGAGAACGCCCGGGTGTGCGCCGATCACGCGGAACGGTCCGCGGCCACCGTCGACGTCCGCGAGGCTGTGAAGACACTCACGCCGGAGCACCGTGAAGTCCTGGTGCTCGTGTACTTCCAGGGGGCGAGTGTGGCGGAAGCCGCCGAGGCCCTGGGCATTCCGCCCGGTACCGTGAAGTCCCGCGCGTACTACGCGCTGCGCGCCCTGCGCCGGGTGCTTCCGGGATACGCGACCGACCTGCGGTGAAACCGACGCGCGAGTCAAACCTCCGTAAAGCGCCTTGCTGAGGACCCCGGTTGAGTAATCGGCTGTCCTCATCCGTGTTCCGGACTGGAGTCCCGGATCGGGCGACGCGCACCACCGGAGGAAGGCAGGAAGGGATGCAGCACAGAGGTCAACAGAGCATGGGTGGCACCGGCGGCGGTGAACTCACCGTCCCCATGGCCTGGTTGTACGCCGAGTACATCGCCGACGAACTGCTGCGGACCGGCGACCTGATGCCGCCGACGTCCTTCGAGTTCCGCGCCGGGCGGGACTCCCTGGCGCTCACGATCTTCCTGTCCGACACCGACGGCGAGCTCTCCGGCATCCGGGTCATCTCCCAGCTGGAGACCTGGCTGTCCCTGACCGCCTACGACCAGCCGTGGCAGGACTGGGTACGGGACCGGATGGCGGAACTCGCCACCGAGGCGGTGGACGCCGGCGGGCCGGCACCGGACCTGGAGCTGGCGGAGGCGGCCTGGCGCTGGCTCCAGGAGACCGAGCTGCTCGCGCCCGACCTCGACGCGGTGCCGGGCGGCGGTCCCGTGGTGGGCGAGGAGGAGGGCCCGAAGGTGTGGACACCGGCCTGGCAGCTGGGGCTGCCGCTCGGACATCTGGCCATCCACCTCTTCTGACGACCCCTCCGGCCCGGCCGGTTCGGGTGCCTCAGGGATTCGGCGGGATTCCGACCAATCCGCGGGGCGGACCGCTCCGAATCCCTTGGTTGCGATTCTGCATACGCCTTGAGTGATTCGGCTTACTGGTCCGTACCGATGGGAGCAAGGAGTAACCCCACCCGCACTCAAAGGCACGAGGATTCGGCATGAGGTCCCTGGAGAGGCATCGCGACGTCGGCGCCTACGCGCTCGGCGTGCTGGACGAGACGGACGCCTTCCGTTTCGAGGATCACCTCATGGAGTGCCCCCAGTGCACCGTGCAGGTGACAGAATTCGGGGCCACCGCACGGCAGTTGATGCTCTACCGGCGGGCCACTCCGCGTTCGGTTCACCCCATGGCGGGGCCCGGGCCACGACTGCTGGACCGGCTGCTCGGCGAGGTCGCGGCGCGGCATCGCGCCGGACGCCGGCTGCGGCTGTTCGCGGTGGCCGCGGCGGTGGTGTGCGCCCTGGCCGGACCCGCGGTCGCAATCGTGGCCGAGGGCGAGGAGGCGGCGGTACGGGTCTCGGCCACCGACGAGCGCTCGGGGGTGTGGGCGCAGATCACCACCGAGGACGTGCCCTGGGGCAGCAAGGTGATGCTGGAGGTCAAGGACGCGGCCGGGCCCCGGGCCTGCCGGCTGGTCGTGATCGGCGGGGACGGCTCGGAGGAGACGGCGACCAACTGGACCGTGCCCCGGCACGACGCCCGGCCCAACACCATGCGGGGCGCCACCGCCCTGCACCCCGACCAGATCGACCGCTACGAGGTGCGGACGTCGTCCGGGGAGCGGCTGGTGACCCTGGACGCCCGGCCTTAGGTCCTGCCGGGTTCGGCCGGCTGGAGCGTCTCCTCGCGGATGCGGGCGCAGGTCTGCACCAGAAGCCGGGAGACATGCATCTGGGAGATGCCGAGACGCTCGGCGATCTGGCTCTGGGTCCGGTCCTCGAAGAAGCGCAGATACAGAAGGTCGCGCTCACGCCGCGGCAGCCGCCGGACCGCGCCCTTCACACTCTCGCGGTCGACGACGAGTTCAAACCCGTGTTCGGCCGCACCCAGCACGTCCGTGAGGCTCGGGCCGCCGTCGTCCGTGTCGGCGTCGCCGTTCGGCGCGTCCAGGGACAGGGCGCTGTAGCTCTCCAGGGCGGCCATGCCCTCGCGGACCTGCTCCTCCCCCAGGCCGGTGCGGTCCGCGAGCTCCGTGACGGTGGGCTGCCGGCTGCCGGGAACGTGGGCCAGCTCGGCGCAGGCCGCCCGGACCGTGTTGCGCAGTTCCTGGACCCGGCGGGGCACCCGCACGTCCCACATCCGGTCCCGGAAGTGGCGGCGCAGCTCGCCTCTGATCGTCGGTATCGCGAACGGCTCGAAGGGACCGCGTTCGGGATCGAACCGGCGGATCGCCTTGAGCAGTCCCAGCGCGGCGACCTGCCGGAGGTCCTCGATGCCCTCCCCCTTGTCACGGAAGCGCCAGGCGATCCGGTGCGCCATCGGAAGCCACGCCCGCAGCAGTTCCTCCTGCACCCGGTCCCTCTCCGGCCCGGCGGGCAGTACGGCGAAACGGCGGAAGGCGCCCGCGGTGTCGGGGGCGTCCCGCATCGGGCGACCGGCACGCGGGTGCCGGACCTCGCCGGCGGTCGTGTGCGCGGCAGCGCCCGCGGTCGTGTGCGCGGGCTCGGCGGCGGTTCCGGTCGGGGCTGTGGTGACGGCGGTCGGCATCGTGGTTCCTCGAGGCCTTTCGGTCGGACGGAGTGTCGGTCGGACAAGTGCTTGTCCCTACCGACGGTCCTTGCCCATGAGCCCCTCGCCCCTATTCGGGACTTTGGTCCCTAATCACAGAAATGCCACCATTCGTCCTGAGTGGTCACTTCAGCAGCCGGGACAGTCTGCGGTCGGCCAGCGGCTTGCCGCCGGTCTGGCAGGTCGGGCAGTACTGGAGCGAGGAGTCGCTGAAGGAGACCTCGCGAACGGTGTCCCCGCAGACCGGACAGGGCTCGCCGGTGCGGCCGTGCACCCGCAGTCCGCTCTTCTTCTCCGCCTTGAGCCGTCCGGCCGCGACGCCCCGCGAACGCTCGACGGCCTCGGTCAGCGTCGCGCGCAGGGCCTCGTACAGTCGGTGCGCCTCCTCGGGGGTGAGGGACGAGGCCAGTTTGAAGGGGGACATCCTCGCGGCGTGCAGGATCTCGTCGCTGTAGGCGTTGCCCACTCCGGCGATCAGGCTCTGGTCGCGCAGGGCGCCCTTGAGCTGTCGGCGCTCGTCCTGGAGGAGGGCGGCGAGGCGGGCCTCGTCGAAGTCGTCCGCGAGCGGGTCGGGGCCCAGCCGGGCCACCCCGGGCACCTCCCGCGGATCCCCCACGACGTAGACGGCGAGCCGCTTCTGGGTGCCGGCCTCGGTGAGGTCGAAGCCCGCGCCGGTCTCCAGGGCGACACGCAGCGCCAGCGGGCCCTTGCCGGGGCGGGGCGGCCCGTCGGGGAGGCGGTCCTTCCAGTGGAGCCATCCCGCGCGGGCCAGGTGGGTGACCAGATGCGGGCCGCCGCCGGTCACGACGTCCAGGAACTTGCCGTACCGGCGCACGGCGGTGACCTCATGGCCCTCGACGGCCGACAGGGGCGGGTCGTACGTCTTCAGCACGCTGATCGCGACCGGCAGGACGCGCACGATCTCGTGACCGACCAGGTTGTCGGTCAGGAAGTCCCTGAGCGCTTCGACCTCGGGCAGTTCCGGCATACGTCCAGAGTGCCATCCGGGACCGACACCGCCAGGTTCCCGGCGCCCGGATCCCGGCGTCCGAACGGTTCCCGGCGGTCAGTCCCGTACCGGCACCACGAACTCGCACCAGACGCACTTGCCGCCGCCGCGCGCCTCCACGCCCCACACGTCGGTGAGCAGGTCGACGAGGAGCAGCCCGCGGCCGGAGACGCCGGAGTCGCCCGCCTCCCGGCGCCGGGGCAGGGCGCTCGAGGAGTCCTCGACCTCGACGCGCAGCCGCCGGTCCGTGTCGGAGACGACCCGCAGCGTGACGATCGCGGCGCCCTCGGTGTGCATCAGGGCGTTGGTGATCAGTTCGTCGGCTACGAGTTCGACCTCGTCGGCGCGGTCGGCGGCGCCCCAGGCCCGCACGGCGGCACGGATCATGTGCCGTGCCTGGCTGAGCGCCTCCGGGTCGCCGGGCGCCACGTGCTGCTGGAGACGGCCGCCGCTCTGCGGGGCGTGCGCGCCGCGCCGGCGCAGCAGAAGCAGCGCCACGTCGTCGTCGCCGCCTCGCTCCTCGGCCACCTCGATGAGCAGATCGGCGAGTTTCCAGACGTCCTGCGGGCCGGAGGCGACCAGCGCGGTCAGGACCTGGATTCCGTCGTCGAGGTCGGCGCCGGGCTGCTCGACCAGGCCGTCGGTGCACAGGATCAGCGTGTGCCCGGGGTCCAGTTCGATGGTGCCGACGGGATAGGCGAGCCGCCCGAACTCGGCGGACAGGCCGAGCGGCAGTCCCCCCTGGACGGGGGCGCGGCGGCAGCTCCCGTCGGGGGCGCGGATCAGGGGGTCGATGTGACCGGCCCGGACCACCTGTACGACTCCGGTCGCGAGGTCGGCCTCGGCGTAGAGACAGGTCGCGAAGCGGTCGGTGTCCAGCTCGTGCAGGAAGACGGAGGCCCGGGCCATCACCGTGGCCGGGGTGTGGCCCTCGGCCGCGTAGGCCCGCAGGACGATGCGCAGCTGGCCCATCACGGCGGCGGCGTGGGTGTCGTGTCCCTGGACGTCGCCGATGACCGCGCCGACCCGCCCGCCGGGCAGCGGGATGAGGTCGTACCAGTCGCCGCCGATGTCCCGGCCGAGGGAGGCCGACCGGTAGCGGACGGCCACGTCGGCGCCCCGCACGCTCGGGATGGTGCGCGGCAGCATGGCCTGCTGGAGGCCGCTCGCGAGGTCCTTCTCCTGCTCGTAGAACATCGCGCGCTGCAGGCTCTGGGCGATGCTGCTGCCGAGGGCGACCAGGAGGTTGCGTTCCTCGGACGTGAAGCCCCGCCGGTCGCCGTAGAGCAGGCCGATCGCGCCGATCGGGCGGGCCTGGACGATGAGCGGCAGATAGGCGGCCGCGGTGATGTCGAGGTCCGTGATGTGCGGCCACAGGATCGGGTAGCTGTCGGCGAACTCCTCGGGGGACTCGATGAACCGGGGGCCCAGCGTGCGCACGACCTCGCTCATCGGGTACTGCTCGTCGATGCGGGTGACCAGCGTGCCGGGGACGAAGCTGCCCTCGGGGCCCTCGGCGACCAGCCGGATGCGCCCGGCCTCGACCAGGCCCATCACCAGACTGGTCGCGCCCAGATGGGTGACGCCGTGGGTGTCCTTGAGGACGTCGATCACGTCCTGGACGGTCCGGGCGTTGGCGAGGGCCGCCGTGATGAGCTGCACGACGTTGGTCTGGTCGCGGCGGGCGGCGAGGTTCCAGGCGGTCTGGTCGCGGCGCGCCGCGTACTCGTGGAACTCGCGGGTGGCGTCCCGGACGATGCCGATGATCCGGCGCGGCCGGCCGATCTCGTCGCGGCGGATGTAGCCCTGGGTGTGGGTCCAGCGCAGGGTGCCGTCGCGGCGGCGGAGGCGGAAGTAGGCGCCGTAGTTCTCACTGCCGTCCTTGATGGCCTGGGCCACCAGGCTGTCCAGCCGCCGTCCCTCGGCGGGCGGGATCCGGAGGTTCAGGGTCTCCGGGCGTCCGTCGTACTCCTCGGGGCGCACGTCGAAGACCTCGTGGGCCTGGGCGTCCATGTGGAACAGACCGCTGTCGAGGTCCCAGTCGAAGCTGCCCATCTGGTTGAGCGCCAGGATCGGGTCCGGGTGGGCGGGCCAGTCGTCCGGGAGTGCCAGGGCGCTCGCTCCCCGATCAACCATGCGCCCACCTTGCCAGGATTCGACCGATTCTTCGACCGGATCAGCTCGGTGTTCGCGCGGGGTCATGTCGGTGCGCTTCAGCCCGAGAAGACGTCCGTCATGCTGCCGAAGATGCTGTCGGCGGTGCCCGGCGCGTCCGCGTCACCGGAGGCACCCCTGTCACCGGAAGCACCCCTGTCACGTGCAGCACCCCCGTCACCCGACGCATCCGTCCGACCGGCGGCACCCGTGCGACCGGAGGCGGCCGTACCGTCGGAGGACGCCCGTTCTCCGGAGGCGGCCGGGTCACCGGGCTCGTCCGGGGCGGCCGG
This sequence comes from Streptomyces sp. NPDC002309, assembly GCF_053593375.1. NCBI lineage: Bacteria > Bacillati > Actinomycetota > Actinomycetes > Kitasatosporales > Streptomycetaceae > Streptomyces > Streptomyces sp. NPDC002309. The sequence goes on from NZ_JBSFCI010000063.1 coordinate 12,710, forward strand.
TTCCTCCAGCTCACCGAGGCCGCCGAGTCCGCCCAGGTCGCTGAGTTCACCCGGTCCCCCCACGTCACCCACGTCACCGATGTCGCCCAGGTCGTCACTCACGTCCGGGTCGTCAGGGACGAGGCCGCCCCCGTCGGGGACGTCGGGGATCTCCGGGACGGTGGGCGGGCCGATCTCGTCCGAGAGCTCCTCGGGTTCGGCGAGCTCCCGCGCCAGGCGCGGGGCGTCACCCTCGGCGACCGGCGGGGCGGCGCCGGTCGCGGGTTCCCTCGTCAGCGGAGCCGTCCGGGCGCCGCCCTCGGCCAGCATGGTCCCGTCTTCCGGCAGGACGGTCTCGCCGCCCTGCGGCTGCGGCTCCGGCCTGGGGACGACCTTGTCGTGACGGACGTCCTGTCCGATCCGGCGCTCGATCCAGGTGTTCTCGACGAGGTCGACGAGGGTGAGGTTGGTGATCGTCTCGGGAGCGGGCAGCACCATGATCACCTCGGTGGGCTCGTATTCCTCCCACGCCTGACCGCTGATGCCCGGTGCGCCCTCCATGGCGATCGGCGCGGCGAGCGGGTTGCCGCAGGCGCAGCGGACACGGGGCACCCCCCGGTTGTCCACGAGAACGGCGGTGCCCGCCTGGAGGACGGCCTGCTGTGCCGTGGCACCGCCGGCGCGGAACCCGTGGTTGGTCACCCGGGTGTCGGCGCGCAGTTCGGCCGAGGTGAGTCCGTGCAGGTACTCCGGGACGGCCCCCCGGGCGACGCCGACGACGTGGGCGAAGGCGTCGGCCCTCGCGGTGTCGGCGGTGAGCAGGCGGATCTGCCGGTCGACGTCGCAACTGCCCGCCTGGGCCCGGCCCGCGTAGAGGCCGGGGGTCCAGCCGGCGAAGGAGCGCACGTCCGTGGGGCCGGCCACGGCGGGGGCGCCGGGCCCCGAGCGGCCGACCGGGAGCGACTGCGGCGTTCGGGTGACGAGCTCCGGGGTAGCCGGGATGGTGGCCGTGGACGCCGTGAAGGGGTCGGGCCCCCGGTCCACGGCCGGCTGGAGCAGGAGTTCACCGCCCGCCTCGGCGCTCTCGTCGGCCGCTTTGATGCTCTCGTCGTCACCCGCGCCACAGCCGGCGGCGAGCAGGGCCGCCGAGAGCGCGCAGGCCGTGACGATGGTTCCGGTGGATATTCGCACCACGTTCTCCCGCCTCGTCCTGGGGGTTTTCGCCACTATTGTCTGCTTCACTCGCATGGGTCACGCAAACGGAGAGCGCGACCACCCGCAGTGACATCCCGTCCCGGGCCCGGCGGGAGGGAGCGGGCAGAACGAGAGGAGCGCTCGGCCGTGGAGTGGTTCACCGCACCCGAGTACTGGCTGACCCGGCTGGTCTTCCAGCGGGCCCTGGCCGCCGTCTATCTGGTGGCGTTCCTGACGGCGGCCTTCCAGTTCCGGGCCCTGATCGGTGCGCGCGGCATGCTCCCCGTCCCCCGCTTCACCGAGGCCGTGCCGTTCAAGCGGGCGCCCAGCGTCTTCCAGCTCCACTACTCCGACCGGTTCTTCGCGGGGTGCGCCTGGGCGGGCTGCGCGGTCTCGGCGGCGCTGCTGGCGGGCGTGGACTCGCTGGTGCCGCTGTGGGCCGGGATGGTGCTGTGGGGAGTGCCCTGGCTGCTGTACCTGTCGATCGTCAACGTCGGCCAGACGTGGTACTCGTTCGGCTGGGAGTCCCTGCTGCTGGAGGTCGGATTCCTCGCGGTGTTCCTCGGCAACGACGAGGTCGCGCCGCCGGTCGTCGTGCTGTTCCTGCTGCGCTGGATCCTGTTCCGGGTGGAGTTCGGCGCGGGGCTGATCAAGCTGCGCGGCGACGCCTGCTGGCGCAAGCTGACCTGTCTGGACTTCCACCACGAGACCCAGCCGATGCCGGGCCCGCTGAGCTGGTTCTTCCACCGTCTCCCCCGGCCGCTGCACCGGGTGGAGGTGGCCGCCAACCACGTCACCCAACTCGTCGTGCCGTTCCTGCTGTTCACCCCGCAGCCGATCGCGACGGCAGCGGCCGCGCTGATGATCGTCACTCAGTTGTGGCTCGTCCTGTCCGGCAACTTCTCCTGGCTGAACTGGATCACCATCGTGCTCGCCCTCGCGGCGGTCCGCTTCCCGGCCGACGCGCCCTCCGTGCTCGGGGCCCCGCTCTGGTTCGTCGTCGTGGTCCTCGCCGTGGCCGCGCTGATCGTGCTCCTCAGCCACCACCCGGTGACCAACATGATCTCCCGTCGCCAGGTCATGAACCGGTCCTTCGACCCGCTCCACCTGGTCAACACTTACGGCGCGTTCGGCAGCGTCGGCCGGGTCCGCTACGAGGTCGTCGTCGAGGGCACCGCCGACGACGTGCCGCGTGAGGACTCCGACTGGCGGGAGTACGAGTTCAAGGGCAAGCCGGGTGATCCACGGCGCTGGCCGCGCCAGTTCGCCCCGTACCATCTGCGGCTGGACTGGCTCATGTGGTTCGCGGCCCTCTCCCCTTCCTACGCGGGCCCGTGGTTCGGGGCACTGGTGGAACGGCTGCTGGAGAACGACCGCGACACGCTGCGGCTGCTGCGCCGCTCCCCCTTCCCGGCGGACGCGCCCCCGCGCTTCGTCCGTGCCCGTCTCTTCCGCTACCGGTACACGACCTGGCGGGAGTTGCGCGAGACGGGCGCGTGCTGGGACCGGACGTTCGTTCGCGAGTATCTGCCGCCGACGCGACTGACGGGGAGCGCTCAGAGGCCGTAGACGCGGGTGGCGGTGCCCTCGAAGAACCGGGCGTGCTCGTCGGGGCTCAGGTCTTTCGCCAGGTCTCCCGCGAGCCGGGCCACCTGCGCGTACGTCGCCGCGACCGTGCACACCGGCCAGTCCGAGCCAAACATCAGACGGCCGGGTCCGAACGCCTCCAGCGCGGTGTCCCACCAGGGGCGCAGGGGTGCGAGGGGCCAGGTGGTCCCGCCCCAGTGGGCCCTGTCCATCTCGGTCACCAGGCCCGACACCTTGCAGACGGTGTTGGGCAGCCCGGCCAGCGCCCTGATGTCCGACGCCCAGGGCTCCCGCGGTCCGGCGGCCAGGGGTGGCTTGCCCAGATGGTCGAGGACGAAGGTCAGGCCAGGCAGCGCGGCGGCCGCCCTCACACACGCGGACAACTGGTGTGGCAGCACGACCAGGTCGTAGACCAGGCCCGCGTCGGCGACGGCGGCGAGTCCACGGCGTACGTCCGGGCGCAGCAACCACTCCGGGTCGGGCTCGCCCTGCACCTGATGGCGGATGCCCTTCAGATGGTGGCCGCCGGGCAGTTCCCGCAGCCGGGCCAGCTCGTCGGCGACGTCGGGGCGGGTCAGGTCCGTCCACCCGACGACGCCCGCGACCAGGTCGTGCCCGGCGGCGAGGGCGAGGAACTCCGGGGTCTCCTCGGCGACGGTGACCGTCTGGACCAGCACGGTGCGGTCGACCGAGGCCGCGGCGGCCTCGGGGGCGAGGTCGTCAAGGGTGAAGTCGCGGCGCAGAGGCTGGAGTTCGGCACCGGTGATCCAGTCCTGGTCCCGGACCGACAGGTCCCACACGTGGTGGTGCGCGTCCACGCTCACGGCAGCTCCCGCGCGACGGGCAGGGCGGCGCCCGCGTCCCGGACGGCGCCGGTGACCTCCCCGGTCATGACGGCTCCTCGGTGGTCAGGAGTCCGGTCTCCCGCAGTTCCCGCCAGAAGGCGGCGGGGACCGGTGTCGCGAACTGGTCGGCGCAGTCGTGGACCTCGGCGGCCGAGCGGGTACCCACCAGGACGCTCTCCACCGCCGGATGGGCCGCGCAGAAGGCCAGCGCCGCCGCGCGCAACGTGATGCCGTGACGCCGCGCGATCTCCTTCATGCGCACGGACCTGCCCAGCAACGCGGCCGGCGCCTCGGCGTAGTCGTAGGTCGCCCCCGGCCTGGGATCGGCGAGCAGGCCCGAGTTGAAGGCACCGCCGACCACCACGGACACGCCGCGCTCCTGGGCCGCGGGCAGCAGTGCCGTGAGCGCGCTCTGGTCCAGCAGCGTGTAGCGGCCGGCGCACAGCACCACGTCGACGTCCGTGTCGCGGACGAAGCGGGTGAGCATCTCCGCCTGGTTCATGCCCGCGCCGATCGCGCCGACCACACCCTCCGAACGGAGCCTCTCCAGGGCCGGGTAGCCCTCCCGGAAGGCCGACTCAGCGTGGTCGTCGGGGTCGTGGAGGTAGACGACGTCGACGCGGTCGAGGCCGAGCCGTTCCAGACTGGACTCCAGGGTGCGACGTACGCCGTCGGCGGTGAAGTCCCAGACCCGGCGGTGCGTGGCGGGGACGGCGAAGCCGTTCGCCAGGTCGTCGCCGCCGCCGTCGCGCGGTTCCAGACGGCGCCCCACCTTGGTCGAGACCGTGTACTCCTCGCGGGGGTGCTCGCGCAGTGCGGCGCCGAGGCGGCGTTCGGACAGCCCGAGGCCGTAGTGGGGTGCGGTGTCGTAGTAGCGGATGCCGCGCTGCCAGGCGGCGGACACCGCATCGTGGGCCTGTTCGTCGGTGACCTCGGTGTACAGGCCGGCGATACCGGCGGCCCCGAAACCGAGTCCGCGGGGGACGGTCACCGGACCGCCGGACGCAGGCGCAGGCCGTGCATCCCGCCGTCGACCGCGAGGGCCGTTCCGGTGGTCCCGCCGGAGAGCGGGCCGGCCAGGTAGGCGATGGCGCCGGCGACCTCGGCCGCGGTGACGAGCCTGCCGGTGGGCTGGCGGGCCTCCAGCGCGGCGCGTTCGGCGGCCGGGTCGCCGGCCGCGTCGAGCAGACGGCCGACCCAGGGGGTGTCCACGGTGCCGGGGTTGACGCAGTTGACGCGGATGCCCTCGCGGACGTGGTCGGCGGCCATGGCGAGGGTGAGGGAGTACACGGCGCCCTTGGTGGCGCTGTACAGCGCGCGTTGCGGCAGGCCCGCGGTGGCCGCGATGGAGCAGGTGTTGACGATCGCGGCGTGGGAGGACCGGCGCAGATGCGGCAGGCAGGCGCGCGCCGTGCGGACCATGCCGACGACGTTGACGTCCATCACGCGGTGCCACTCGGCGTCGTCGTTGTCCTCGATCGTTCCCTGGGCGCCGATTCCGGCGTTGTTGACCAGCACGTCGAGTCCCCCGAGACCCGCGACGGCGTCCGCCACCGCCTGCCGTACGGAGGCGTCGTCGGTGACGTCGGCCTCGTAGGAGAGGAACGGCCCGTCGGTCTTCGCCAGGTCGAGGACGGCGACCTGGGCGCCGCGCTCGGCCAGGAGTTCCGCGGCGGCGCGCCCGATGCCGGAGGCACCGCCGGTCACCAGTGCCCTGAGGCCCTCGAAGTCGGTCATGCCGCATGCCCCTTCCGGTGCGTGTCGTCGGCTTCGGCGGCCCAGACGGTACCGCCGGGAAAGGTGTGGCGCGCGAGGGACTCGGGTCGCATGGTGGCCGAGAAGCCGGGCGCGGTGGGGGCGAGGTAGTGCCCGTCGCGGATGCGGACCGGGTCGAGGAAGTGGTCGTGGAGATGGTCGACGTACTCGATGACCCGGTCGTCGGTGGTGCCGGAGATCGCGAGGTAGTCGAACATCGCGAGGTGCTGGACGAGTTCGCACAGGCCGACACCGCCCGCGTGCGGGCAGACGGGGACGCCGAACTTGGCGGCGAGCAGCAGGATGGCGAGGTTCTCGTTGACGCCTCCGACACGGGCCGCGTCGAGCTGGAGGACGTCGATCGCGCCGGCCTGGAGCAGCTGCTTGAAGACGATCCGGTTGTGGGCGTGCTCGCCGGTGGCGACCTTGACCGGGGAGACGGCCCGGCGGATCGCGGCGTGGCCGAGGATGTCGTCGGGGCTGGTGGGCTCCTCGATCCAGTAGGGGCCGAACTCGGCGAGGGCCCTGGTCCAGCGGATCGCCTCGGCCACGTCCCAGCGCTGGTTGGCGTCGATGGCGATCCGCACGTCCGGGCCCACGGCCGCGCGGGCGGCACGGCAGCGGCGGATGTCGTCGTCGAGGTCGGCGCCGACCTTCAGCTTGATCTGCCGGAAGCCGTCGGCGACCGCCTGGGTGGCGAGCCGGGTGAGCTTGGCGTCGTCGTAGCCGAGCCAGCCCGGCGAGGTCGTGTAGGCGGGGTAGCCGCGCTCCAGCAGCCGGGCCCGGCGCTCCGGCGCCCCTTTCCGTCCGCGCCGCAGGATGTCCAACGCCTCTTCCGGGGTGAGGGCGTCGGAGAGGTAGCGGAAGTCGATCTGCCGTACCAGCCACTCCGGTTCGGCGTCGGCGAGCAGCCGCCACAGCGGCTTGCGGGCCCGCTTGGCGGCGAGGTCCCAGACGGCGTTGACGACCGCGCCGATCGCCATGTGCATCACGCCCTTCTCGGGCCCGAGCCAGCGCAGCTGGCTGTCTCCGATCAGCGCGCGGTTGACGACGCCGGGATCGGCGCACAGCTCGTCGACCTCGCGTCCGGTCACATGCCCGCGCAGCGCCTCGATCGCGGCGACCTGGACCTCGTTGCCTCGCCCGATGGTGAAGACGAAGCCGTGCCCCTCGTGCCCGTCGGCGGCGTCGGTGCGCAGCACGACGTAGGCCGCCGAGTAGTCGGGGTCGGGGTTCATCGCGTCGGAGCCGTCGAGCTCGCGGGAGGTCGGGAAGCGGATGTCGTACGTGTCGACGGCCGTGATGCGGGCGGGAGTCGAGGTCACGGAGAGCCTTTCGGTGGGGTACGGGAGCCGTGGCGGTCAGTCCTGGGCGCGGCCGGTGGTCACCCGGGCGATCATGAGGGCGACCAGGATGATCCCGCCGTAGATGGCCTGGATCCAGAAGGACGGCACCTGGGCGAGGGTGAGCAGGTTCTGCACGACCCCCAGCAGGAGTACGCCGGTGAGGGCGCCGAGCATGCTGCCCTTGCCGCCGTCGAGGCTGATTCCGCCGATCACCGCGGCCGCGAAGACCGTGAAGATCATGTTGTTGCCCTGGTTGGCGCTGATCGCGCCGACGTACCCGGTCTGCATGATGCCGCCGACCGCGGCGAGGACCCCGGCGACCACGAACACGCCGAGCATGACGCGCTCGACGCGGATACCGGCGGCGCGTGCCGCGTCGGCGTTGCCGCCGATGGCGTACAGGGCGCGCCCGACCCGGTGGTACTTGAGCACCAGCCCCGCGGCCGCGAAGGCTCCGGCGGCCAGCCACACCGACAGCGGCACGCCGATGAAGGTGGTGGTCGCCAGCGAGTAGAACGACTCGGGCATGCCGAACAGGGTCTTGCCCTTGGTGGCGCCGACGAGCAGCCCGCGCAGCACGATGAGCATGGCGAGCGTCACGATGAACGCGTTGAGCCGGAACCGCACCACCAGGACGCCGTTGAAGGCGCCGACCACGGCACCGGCGACCAGGATCGCCGCCAGGGCGAGCCAGGCCGGGAGTTCGGTGCCCCAGCCGGACTGGGCGGCGGGCAGCACCAGGAGCGCGCCGACGGCGGGCGCGATGCCGACGACCGACTCCAGAGACAGGTCGAATTTGCCGGTGATGAGGACCAGTGACTCGGCGAGCACGACCATCGCGAGGGCGGCGGAGGCGCCGAGGACGGAGATCAGGTTGCGCTCGGTCAGGAACGAGTCGTTGACCACGGCGCCGAGCACCAGGAGCAGCAACAGGGCGGGCAGCAGCGCCAGTTCACGGGCGCGGCGCAGCAGTACGGTTCTGGCGGACCCGGCGGCGGGGGCGCGCGGGGGCGCGAGCGTCGGGGCCGCCTTGGTGTCAGCCATGGTCCACTCCTTCGATGGAGGCGATCAGCTCGTGGTCGTGCCAGCCGGCGGGATGCTCCGCGACGACACGGCCGTGGAAAAGGACGAGGACCCGGTCGCAGCGGCGCAGGTCGTCGAGTTCGTCGGAGACGACGAGCACGGCGGTGCCGTCCTCGCGGGCGTTGTCCACGCGGGCCAGCAGGGACTCCTTGGACTTCACGTCGACGCCGGCGGTGGGGTTGATCAGGACCAGCAGCCGCGGGTCCGACGCCAGCGCGCGTGCCATGACGACCTTCTGCGCGTTGCCGCCGGACAGGTCGGAGACGGGCTGGTCGGGGCCCTCGGCGTGGATGTCGAGCCGGTCGATCAGCTCGGACGCCAGGCCGCGTCTGCGGTCGGTGCCGACGAAGCCGAACCGGCCGAGGCGGCTCAGCACGCTCAGGGTGGCGTTGTCGCCGATCGTCATGCCGTACACGAGTCCCTGGTCGTGCCGGTCGCGCGGGACGCAGCCGACGCCGGCCGTGAGCGAGGCCCGCACGTCCCCGAACGGCAGTGGCTCGCCGTGCAGCAGGGCGGTCCCGCCGCTCGGGGTGCGCAGTCCCGCGAGGGTCTCGGCCAGCTCGGTCTTGCCGCTCCCGCTGATGCCGGCGAGCCCGACGACCTCGCCGCGGCGCACGGTGAGGTCGATGTCCTCGTACGACGGTGCGGTCAGGCCCTGGACGTCGAGTGCCACGGGGGCGTCGGAGGGCACCTCGTCGCGGACCGCGCGGTCGGCGCGCTCGGCGACGGTCTCGCCCGCCATGGCCTCCACCAGCGCCCTGCGCGGCAGTTCGGCGACGGGTGCGGTGGTGATCCAGCGGGCGTCGCGCAGCACGGTGACGGTCTGGCAGACCTCGTACACCTCCTGGAGGTGGTGGGAGATGAACAGGAAGGTGACGCCGGAGTCCTGGAGCGTCCGCATCCTGGTGAAGAGCCGCTCGATCTCCCGGTTGTCGAGCTGCGCGGTCGGCTCGTCGAGCACGATGAAGCGGGCGCCGAAGCTCAACGCCCGCGCGATCTCGACCATTTGACGGTCCTCGACCCTGAGGTCGGCGGTGCGGGCCTCAGGGTCGACGTGTACGTCCCAGGTGGCGAGGAGTTCGGCGGCCTGCGCCCTGAGCCCGCGCCAGCTGATGAGTCCCCGTCGCAGCGGCTGCCGGTCGATGAACAGGTTCTCGGCGACCGTCAGTTCCGGAACCACCGTCGGCTTCTGGTAGACGCAGGCCACCTTGCGGCGCCAGGCGTTGCGGTCGGAGAGCGCGGGTGCCGGCTCGCCGTCGAAGCGGACGGTGCCCTCGTCGGGTGCCTGGAGCCCGGTCAGGAGGGTGACGAGGGTGGACTTGCCGGCGCCGTTGCGGCCGACGAGGGCGTGGGACTCGCCCGGCAGGACGGTGAGGCGTCCGTCGGCGAGGGCGGTGGTGGGGCCGTACCGCTTGACGATGCCCCGCGCCTCAACGAGTGGTGTGCTCATCCGACCGTGTTGCCCCACAGCTCGGGGTCGTCGACGTTGTCCTTGGTGACCAGGGGCGCGGGCAGCTGGTCCTCCAGGATGCCGCTGGGCAGCTTCACGATGGTGGAGTCGTGGTCGGTCGGGCCGGGCTCGAAGGTCTTCCCCTCCATCGCCGCCTTGATGTAGTACATGCCGTACTTGGCGTACAGGTCGGCGGGCTGCGAGACCGTCGCGTCGATCTCGCCCTTGCGGATGGCGTCGTACTCCTGCGGGATGCCGTCGTTGGAGACGATCGTGATGTGCCCCGCCTCGCCGGCCTTCTTCAGCATCCCCTTCGACTTCAGGGTCTGCAGCGTGGGCGCGAGGTACACGCCGCCCGCCTGCATGTAGATGCCCTTGATGTCGGGGTTGGCGTTGAGGAGCGTGTCCAGCTTGGAGGCCGCGGTGTCGGACTCCCACTTGGCGGGGATCTCCAGGACCTCGAGCTTCGGGAAGTTCTCCTTCACGCAGGCGCGGAACGCCTCGGAGCGGTCCCGGCCGTTGACCGAGGCGAGGTCGCCCATGATCTGCACGACCTTGCCGGAGGGGATGTGCTCCCCCAGGTACTGGCAGGCCTTCTCGCCGTACGCCACGTTGTCGGCGCGCACCACCATGGCGACCTTGCCCTTGTCCGGCGCGACGTCGACGGCGACGACCGGCACCCCCTTGCGCTCGGCCTGGTCGAGTCCCGCCTCGATGGCGGCGCTGTCGAGCGGAGCGACGACCAGGCCCTTGACGCCCTGGTTGAGCTGGTTGTTGATGTCGGTGATCTGCTGCGAGGGGTCGCTGTTGGAGTTGACCGTCTTACGGGCCTGAACCCCCTCGGACTCGGCCATCTTCGGCACGTAGTCGTTGTACGACTGCCAGAAGGGCGAGGTCAGCAGGGGCAGGATCACCCCGACCTCGCCGGTGCCGCCGCCCGACGCGCCGCCGGCGCCGGTGTCCTTGGTGCTGCCGCAGGCGGTGAGTACGAGGGCGGCGCAGACCGCCGCAGCCGCCGCACGCGGGACTGTCCGCCCATACCGCTGTCCGTACCGTGCGTTCCGCTGTGTCCCGTCGGCCATCTGCCGGCTCCTCATCGAGCGTGATCGAGCAGTTGACCGCATATTTATCAGACCACTTCGCCCCGTCAACACCCTGCGGAGCCGAAAATCTTGGGATTCTGGTCGTAGTGGTCGGACCACCTGGATGGTTAGACTGCAGCGCACAGCGAGGGGAGAAATGGCGTGAACGAGACCGAGTCAGGACCGGCCCCGCAGAAGGGCACGGTGACGCAGCGCGCCATCGAGCGGATCAAGGCGATGATCGCCGAGGGCCTTCTCGAACCCGGCGCGCGGCTCCCCACCGAGCGTGAGCTGGCGGCCCAGTCGGGCATCTCCCGCAGCTCGATGCGGGAGGCGATCCGCGCGCTGACGGTCATGGGTGTCCTGGAGGCCCGGCACGGCTCCGGCATCTACGTCACCCAGCTCCAGGCCGGTGACCTGCTGGAGTCGTTCGGGGTCGTCGCCGATCTGTCCCGGGGCCCGCGTCTGGTGGAGCTGCTGGAGATCCGCCGCGTCCTGGAGTCCACGGCGACCGCGCTGGCCGCCGCCCGCATCACACCGGACCAGCTGGCCGAGGTCGAGAAGCACCTGGCGGCCATGAACGCCACCGACGACCCCGAGGAGATCCTCGCCCACGACCTCGCCTTCCACCGCGAGATCGCGCTGGCCGCGGGCAACGAGACCATGGCCGCGATCCTGGAGGGCCTGTCCTCCCGCACCTTCCGCGCCCGTGTCTGGCGCGGCTACCAGGAGGAGGGCGCCTTCACCCGCACCCGCCGCGAACACGCCGCGATCCACCGCGCCCTGGCCGCCCGGGACCCGGAGGCGGCACGGGCGGCGGCGGCCGCGCACGTCGGCGAGGTCGAGGAGTGGCTGCGCGCCCAAGTCGGCGAGCAGGACGCGGCCGGGCCCCGGGCGGACGGTCCCGAAGCGGGCGCGTGAGGGCCCTTGTCCACGTTTTGGCATGGAAGACGAGAAGCGGATCTCTCTCCGCCTGCCAACGGAACTGCACGCACGCCTTGTTGATCAGGCCCGCGCCGACCGGCGGTCCCTCACCTCCGAGATCGTCCACCTGCTCGAGGTCGCGCTCGGCCCGGCGGATGGAGACGACCCATCGCCCTCAAGGCGATCGGTCTTTCCTTGCCCTGCTTTGCAGGGGTCCGAATCCTCCCCGGCCTGAAAGCCGGAGCACCCTCGGAGAGATCAGGTGAAGTCGGCGCGACGCCCCGCTGCGAGGACGCGCCGCCCCTGCGAGGATGTCGGGCGGACCACGCACCCCTGCCCCCAGGAGGAAGGAGCGCCCGTGACCGACTGGGTCGGACGGACCGCCGCCGAGATCGCCGCCGCAGTGCGGGAGAGGCAGGTCACGCCGCGGGAGGTGGTGGCCGCGCATCTGGCGCTGATCCAGCGACTGGACGGCCGGATCGGGGCCTTCCGCCTCGTCCGCGCCGCGCGGGCGCTCACGGAGGCCGACGAGGTGGGGGCGCGCCCCGACCTGGCCGAACTGCCGCTCGCGGGCGTGCCGGTGGCGGTCAAGGACAATCTGGCGGTGCGCGGTGAGAGCATGCGCGTCGGCTCGGCGGCGACGCCAAAGGATCCGGCCGGCCAGGACCATGTGACCGTCGCCCGGCTGCGCGCCGCCGGCGCCGTCGTGGTGGGGCTGACCAATGTGCCGGAACTGTGCGTGTTCGGGACGACCGAAGGGGTGCACGGCACCGCCCGCAACCCGTGGGACCTGACGCGCACGGCGGGCGGCTCGTCCGGCGGCAGCGCGGCCGCCGTGGCCGCGGGCATGGTGCCGATCGCCCTCGGCAACGACGGCATGGGTTCCCTGCGCATCCCGGCGGCCAACTGCGGGATCGTCACCGTCAAGCCCGGCCTGGACGTCGTCCCGGCCGGCATCGGTGAGGGCGACTGGTTCGGCATGGCGGAGAACGGCCCCCTCGCGACGACCGTCGAAGACGCCCGGCTGATGCTCACCGTCCTCGCCGGTACCGACGCCGTGCTGCGGCACGCGCCCGGCACCAGGACGGTCGCCGTCTCCCTGCGCAGCCCGATCGTGGGCGTCACCGTCGCGAAGCCGTACGCGCGGGCCGCCGTGGAGGCCGCCGGGCTGCTGATGAAGGCCGGTCACCAGGTGCGGCGCGCCGACCCGCCGTATCCGCTGTCGCTGAGCCTCACTTCCCTCGCGCACTGGACCGCGGGCACCTCCGTCGACGCCCAGGGGCTCGACGCGCGACTGCTGGCGCGGCGCACCCGTGTCCACGCGGCGATCGGACGGCGGTTCGTGCGCGGGGTGCGCACCGGCACCGGCCGGGAGGCGCTGCGGCGACGGCTGGAGCCGTTCTTCGCCGAGCACGACGTGCTGCTCACGCCCGCGCTGGCGCACCGCTCGCCCAAGGCGGGGCCCTGGCACGAGCGGGGCTGGCTGCGCAACATCGCCGCCAACACCGCCTACTCGCCCATGACTCCGCCGTGGAACCTGACCGGCTGGCCCGCGGCGGCCGTGCCCTTCGGCACCCTGCCGTCGGGCGCCCCCTGTGCCGTACAGCTCGTGGGGCGGCCCGGGGCGGAGGGGGAACTGCTGGAGCTGGCAAGGCAGTTGGAGGCGGCACACCCCTGGCGGCGGACGGCACCCGTCGACCGGGCGGGGGTGTGACGCGGCGCCAGGGCGTGTTTCGGAAGTCCCTTCGTCGCCCGAAGGGCGGCCCCGCGGCGTCCGGTGCGTGCTCTCGGCGTGCCGGACGAAATGCCTCGTACTGGGCGTACTCGGCATTTCCTCCGGTGCGGCGAGAGTGCGTGCCGG
>NZ_JBSFCI010000064.1:0-25811 GCF_053593375.1 Streptomyces sp. NPDC002309
GTCCGGTGCGTGCTCTCGGCGTGCCGGACGAAATGCCTCGTACTGGGCGTACTCGGCATTTCCTCCGGTGCGGCGAGAGTGCGTGCCGGACGCCGCGGGGCAGAAGGGACTTCCGAAACACGCCCTAGAGGGTCCGGTGCATGATGTGTAGGCCGACCCTGCCGTGCTGGGGGTGGTCGAAGGCGTCCGGCACCGTGCCCAGGATCGTGAAACCGAGGGACGTCCACAGCTGGACGGCCGGGTTGGTCTCGACGACCGCGTTGAACACCATGGCCCGGTAGCCGTGGACCGTGGCCTGGACCAGGATGTGCTCGGCGAGGGCCCGGCCGATGCCGCGGCCCGCCTGGTCGGGGTCGACCATGAAGCCGGCGTTGGCGATCCGGGCGGCGGGGCCGCTGTAGTTCGGGGTGAGGTAGGCGGAGCCGATGACGGTCCCGTCGTCGTCCTGGGCGACGTAGACGCGTTTGGCCGGGTTCATCCACAGAGCTCGGGCCGCGTCCTCGGTGGTGTCCGGGTCCCAGGCGTAGGTCTCGGCGGCGGCGACGATACGGTGCCAGAACGGCCAGATGTACGACCAGTCCTCGGCGGTGGCTTCCCTGATCAGCATGGGCGTGAGTCTGGCACGCCCATGCCGTCGGCGATCGCGAAGGGCTTCTGCCCGTCAGTCCACGCTGGGCAGGATGTGCGGCTCGGCGAGGTCGTCCTCGTAGCCAGCCAGGCGGATCGGGGCGGACCGGGCCCATACGTCGAGGCTGCCGATCTCGCCCGGCCGGCGGCCCGCGCGCTCCGTGCGTTCCTTGGGGCGCTGTTCGCGATTCGTCTTCTCCGGTGTCACCGCGCACTCCTTATGTGTCGGGTCACCCGCGGGGGCGCGCCGGCGGCCTGCGATCCGCTGCCCGACGCCCGTTCGGGTCTGCCATGGTGCAGTTGGACGCGGTGGCGTCGGTAACTCGCGTGAGAGCAATCCGTTGTGCACCGGCTTGTCCCGGGACGGACGATGGGTGTGGGTAGGGACCCCTTGCTGCTGTCCGTCCGGACCAGATTAACCAAATGAGCGGGCGCATGCTCGATGGCGCTGAAAACTGCGAGTAACGTTCACGCGTCATCCCGTGCTCGATCTGGCGAATTTCGGGACCTTTATAAGGAAACGGGACCGTGACGACTCACCCGAACGGCCTACCCGGGCGAACAGGCCCTCGACCGACTGCCGTCGTGTCGGCCCGCAGTTCAGTTGCCGTTGGCCGGTTCGCAAGCCGGCCATGCTCTGCTGACGTCCGGAAACGGTGCGACCGGCGGGAGGAGTGACGCGCATGGAACTGCGCGGTGTCGACGAGCTGATGGATCTGCTGCTCGCCTGCCGCGGCGCCTGGGACACCCCGGACCGCACGGGCGACCCGGTCGACCTGCACGACCACGGGCTGCAGACCGCGGCGCTGCTGCGCCGAAGTCACCCCGCCGACAAGGAGCTCCAGGTCGCGGGGCTGGTGCACGACATCGGCCACCTGCTGCGCCCCGGGGACGACGCCGGGCACGCCGACCACGCGGCGAACGTCGTCCGGCCCCTGCTCGGCGAACGGGTCGCCCGTCTCGTCCAGCTGCACGTCCCGGCCAAGCGCTATCTGGCCACCGTCGCCCCCGACCGCGGTCTGTCCCCGCAGAGCGCGCTGACCCTGACGTTGCAGGGCGGCACGATGAGCCCGGCCGAGGCCTCCGCGTTCGCCCAGGACCCTCTCGCCGAGGACGCCGTGACCCTGCGCCAGGCGGACGACGCCGGCAAGGTCGTCGGCCTGGACGCGGGGGTCATGGAGGACTGGCGCACGGTCCTGGAACTGGTCGCGTCCCGGCACTCACGCCTCGGGGCGGTGGGCGGAGCGTCCCGTACGGGCACGCCGAGCGGCGACAGCGGCCGTAGCTGAGCCCAGTCGTGGGTGATCACGACCGTAGGTGAACATGGCCGTGGGTGAACACGGCCGCCGTTGATCACGATCATCGGTGATGACGGTCACGGGGCCGCCAGGGCGGCGGCACCGTGCGCAGGCGACGCCCGCGGCCCGGTGGGACCATGGTCATGGTGACTGTCGGGCGGTGTGTCCCGGCCGTCGGCTCGGGTCGCTTCGGCAGGCCACCGTGAGGAAGGTGGCACGCATGAGCGACGTCACGCCGCCCCCGCGCCCCCGGCGCGCCCCGGACCTCGGGGGCCTGTCCCGGACCGTCCTGTACTTCGCCCTCGCCGTCAGCGCCCTGCTGGTCGGCGTGGCCGCGCTGCTGATGGGCATCGCCTGGCTCGACCTCGTGGACAACGCCCGCAGCGACTGGTGAGGGGACTGCTGAGCGCGGGCAGGACGAGCGGGCGGCTCACCACTTTCCGGGTGCGTAGTCCTTGAGGAAGACCCCGTACAGGTCCTCGCCGGCCTCGCCGCGCACGACCGGGTCGTAGACGCGGGCCGCGCCGTCGACCAGGTCGAGCGGCGCGTGGAAGCCTGCCTCGGCCATGCGCAGCTTGTCGTAGTGCGGGCGCTCGTCGGTGATCCAGCCGGTGTCGACCGAGGTCATCAGGATGCCGTCGGTGTCGAACATCTCCTGCGCGCTGGTGCGCGTGACCATGTTCATGGCGGCCTTGGCGGCGTTGGTGTTGGGATGGCCCGCGCCCTTGTAGCCGCGGCCGAAGACGCCCTCCATCGCGGAGACGTTCACGACGTACGCCCGACCGCTCGCCGCGCGCCGCGCCGCCTCGGCCATGGCCGGCCGGAGCTTGCTGATCAGGATGAACGGCGCCGTGTAGTTGCACAGCTGGGTCTCCAGCAGCTCCACCGGGGAGATCTGCTCGATCGTCTGCACCCAGGTGTTGGTGTCGACGACGTCCGGGACGAGACCGCCGGCGTCGATGGCGGTGCCGTCGAGGTGGCGGGCGACGCTGGCGTTGCCCGCGACCAGCGCGAGGTCGACGACCTGCTGCGCGTCGACGCCGCTGATCCCGACCGGCAGCGTGGCGATGCCGTCGACCGCGCCGGAGTTGAAGGCGCCGATGACGTGGTGGGCGGGCAGCTCACCGGCGGGCAGCGGAGCGCTCTCGCCGTCGACCAGCGCGGCGTAGGCGGAGGGCAGCCGGCGCACGGTCTGCGTCGCGTTGTTGATCAGAATGTCGAGCGGGCCCGCCTCGGCGACCTGGTCGGCGAGCGCGACGGCCTGCGCCGGGTCGCGCAGGTCCAGACCCACGACCTCCAGGCGGTCCATCCAGTCCCCCGAGTCGTCCATCGCCTTGAAACGGCGGATGGCGTCCTTGGGGAAGCGCGTGGTGATCGTCGTGTGCGCGCCGTCACGCAGCAGTCGCAACGCGATGTACATGCCGATCTTGGCGCGGCCACCGGTGAGCAGCGCGCGCTTGCCTGTCAGGTCGGCCCGGACGTCGCGCTTGGCGCGGTTCTGGGCGGCGCAGTCCTGGCAGAGCTGGTGGTAGAAGTAGTCGACCTCGATGTACCGCTGCTTGCAGGTGTAGCAGGAGCGGGGGCGCTGCAGTATCCCCGCGATCCGGCCCTCGGCGGTCCGCGACGAGGGCAGGAGGCCCTCGGTCTCGTCGTCGATGCGCTCGGCGGAGCCGGTCGCCGTGGCCTCCGTGACCGCCTTGTCGTGTGCGGTCTTGGCGGCCCGGCGCTCCTGCCTGCGGCGCTGCTTGACGGTGCGGTAGACGTGCGAGGTGGCCCGGCGCACCAGGATCGCGTCGGGGTGGTCGACGTCCAGCTTGTCGAGCTCCTCCAGCACGCCCAGGCAGACGGCGAGTCGCTCCGGGTCGATGCCGGGCCCGTACACGATCTCGTCCGTGATCGCCGAGCCGTCCTCTGTCACCGTCATCGCCGCTGCCGTTCCTGGATCTGCCGTCGCGGCGCTCCGGTCGCGCCCGCATTCGAACGGCCGATTTTACGGAGCGCCGGGTCGCACCGCCAAACCCGTCATGATCACGGAGCGCATGCCTTGATCAGTGTCTCCAGTTCGTCGGCCACCGCCCGGGCGAACCGGTCCAGGTCCGGTACGGCCGCCGCGTCGGCGACGAGCCCGTAGTGCACCCGCCCGCGGTAGGTGGAGACGGCGACGGCGAGGGACTGCCCGGCGGCCAGCGGGGCGAAGGGGAACACCTCCGTGAGCGGGTCGCCGCCCAGCCTCAGGCCGAGGCCGGGCAGCGGGACGCTGGTGACCAGGATGTCGAACCAGAGCCGCGCGGCCTGGCTGACCAGCGGCCCGCCCAGCCGGTGACCCAGCGCCGGTACGTGGTCGGCGAGCAGCGCGACGGCGCCCGCGCCCCGGTTGGGGCCGGCGTCCTTGTTGCGGTCCATGGCCGTGCGGACCGCGTCGAGGCGGCCGCGCGGGTCGGGATCGTCGACCGGGAGCCGTATCAAGTACCCGGACAGCCGGTTGCCCTGGGGGTGCGCGGTGCGCGGGCGGCGCTTGGACACCGGGATCAGGGCCCGCGGCGCGACGCCGTCGCTGCCGTCACCGCGTTCGTCGAGCCAGCGGCGCAGGGCGCCCGCGACGACGGCGATCAGGACGTCGTTGACGGTGCCGCCGGCGCCCTTGCGCACACGGTGCACGTCGTCGAGGTCGAGGACCACACCGGCGGTCCGTCGGGTGCCGGAGGGCTCCGAGGTGAGCGCGGGCGAGGTGCGGACCCCGAGGGTGGACAGGGCGACGGAGGCGCCGATGTCGAGGGCGCGGCCCACGTCGGAGAGGGCGCCGCGCACCGCGTCCGGCAGTCCGCGCACGTCGGGCAGCAGGCGGCGGGGCGGCTCGGCCGGGCGGGGGCGGGAGGCGTGCAGGTCCGTGGGGTCCAGGATGGCCGCCGCCAGGGTCAGGGCCCGCAGCCCGTCGGCGAGGGCGTGGTGGAACTTGAAGAACACGGCGAACGACACGCCGTCCGCCCCCGGCAGTACGTGCGCCTCCCACGGCGGCCGGCCGCGCTCCAGCGGGCGTTCCATCAGCCGGCCCGCCTCCGCGTGGAAGTCGGCCGTCGGGGCGTGCAGCCGGACGTGGTCGAGCGGGTCGAAGTCGGGCGCGGGCTCCCGCGCCGCGCCGCCGAAGGCCAGCGGGCTCCGCAGGGACGGCGGCCGCCACACGTTCCGGATCCGCATCCGCAGCCCGGGAACGGCGGCGGCACGCGCGGCGAGCAGGTCGGCGGCGTGGGCACCGGCGGCGGGCGAGCGGGACGCGAAGACACCGAGCGCCCCCAGATGCATGGGGTGCCGGTCCGACTCGATGTTCCAGAACGCCAGGTCGAGGGGAGCGAGCAGGTCGTCAGATGTCAATGGGTTGCCTCGCGTCGACGACGGGTGGGCCAGCAGTCAATCGCCCACGCGCGATTACGGTCAAGTACGATCAGGCTACTCACAGTTAACAACAGATTAAGTCCCGTAGCCCGAGAATGGGCGTGGGACTCACGGGACACGCGTGACGCAAGAGGTCACAAGGGAGGGGCGAGCGCACCACGGAGATGTAGCGAGGGTCACACGAAGTCACGGTGCGCGCCACACGAAGACACGCGGCGAACAAGCGATCGACCCTGTTTCCCTCCCGACCCCCGCCCTGTCGGTCTCCCGCATCCTCGCGCGCCGCCCCGGCGATCGCCCGTGCCGGCGCCTCCCGCGCTGTCACCTCCCGCGCCTTCCGTCCCTCCCGCGCCTTCCCGCTCTCCCGCGCCTTGCCTCCCGCCCGCGCACTTCCGGCACTTCCGGCACTCGCGCCCCTCAGGGCACCCGCTGTCCCTTCCCCAACGCGATCACCCCGCCCTTGGACACCGTGTACAGCTCGGCGTCCCGCTCCGGGTTCACCCCGATCGTCGCGCCCGGGGGCACCTCGACGTTCTTGTCCAGCACCGCGCCCCGCACCACCGCGCCGCGCCCGATGTGCACGTTGTCGTGGAGCACCGAGCCCTGCACGACCGCCCCCGGGTCGACCACCACGCCCGGCGACAGCACTGACCGGGTGACCTGCCCCCTGATCAGACAGCCGGCGCTGATGATGGACTCGCCGGCGATGCCGCCCGCGTTGAAGCGGGCCGGGGGAAGCTGGTTGGAGTGGGTGTAGACGGGCCAGCTGCGGTTGGAGAGGTTGAACGCGGGCCGCTCGGCGATGAGGTCCATGTGGGCGTCGTAGTACGCGTCGAGGGTGCCGACGTCCCGCCAGTAGCCCTGGTCGCGTGCGGTCTCGCCGGGCACGTGGTTGTCGCTGAAGTCGTACAGGTGGGCCTCACCGCGGGCGGTGAGCTGGGGCAGGATCGAACCGCCCATGTCGTGCACCGAGTTCTGGTCCTCCGCGTCCCGCTGGAGGGCCTCGACGAGCGCCTTGGTGGTGAAGACGTAGTTGCCCATCGAGGCGAGCACCCGGTCGGGGTCGTCCGGCAGTCCCGGCGGGTCGGCGGGCTTCTCCAGGAACCGCTCGACGGTGCTGCCGTCCGAGCCCGGGGTGATCACCCCGAAGGAGGGCGCCTCCGAGCGCGGCACGCGGATGCCGGCCACCGTCACGCCCGCGCCGGACTCGATGTGCCGGGCGAGCATCTGGCGCGGGTCCATGCGGTAGACGTGGTCGGCGCCGAACACCGCGACGTACTCCGGCTGTTCGTCGTGGATCAGGTTCAGGGACTGCAGGATGGCGTCCGCGCTGCCCAGGAACCAGCGCGGGCCGAGACGCTGCTGGGCCGGGACGGGTGTGACGTAGTTGCCGAGCAGGCTGGACATCCGCCAGGTGGTGGTGATGTGCCGGTCCAGCGAGTGCGACTTGTACTGCGTGAGGACGCAGACGCGCAGGATGTCGCCGTTCACGAGGTTGGACAGGACGAAGTCGACGAGGCGGTACGTGCCGCCGAAGGTCACCGCGGGCTTCGCCCGGTCCGCGGTCAGCGGCATCAGGCGCTTGCCCTCTCCGCCCGCCAATACGATTCCCAGCACCGAAGGTCCTCCGCGCCGCATCCCGCCGCCCCTCTACGCCCGATAGTGCGCCGTGCTCTGCTTGTCGCCCCCTGGCTCCACTGCCTGCCGACCGCCCTGGATCTACCGCCGGCCGAGGACATCCGCGTAAAGACCGGCCGTGCGCCGGGCGACGGTGTCCCAGCCGAACTCCCCCACCGCCCGCTCCCGCCCCGCCTCCCCCATCCGCCGGGCGCCGTCCGGGTCGCCGAGCACGGTGTCCAGGGCGCGGGTGAGGGCGGGCTCGAAGTCCTCGTCCAACGGCACCAGCAGGCCGGTCTTGCCGTCGGCGACGACCTCCGGGATACCGCCGACCTGTGAGGCCACGACGGCGGTGCCGCAGGCCATCGCCTCCAGGTTGACGATGCCCAGGGGCTCGTAGACCGAAGGGCAGGCGAAGACGGCCGCGTGGGTGAGGAGTTGGATGACCTCGGGGCGGGGCAGCATGCGGCGGATCCAGTGCACGCCGTCGCGGACCCCGCTCAGTTCCCGGTACAGCTCCCGGAACTCCTGGTCGATCTCCGGGGTGTCGGGCGCGCCCGCGCACAGCACGACCTGCGCCGACGGGTCGATGTCACGCACCGCGCGCAGCAGATGGGGCACGCCCTTCTGCCGGGTGATGCGGCCGACGAACAGCACATAGGGGCGGGCCGGGTCGATGCCCAGGCCGCGCAGGACGTCCGTGGCCGGGTCGGGCCGGTACATCTCGGTGTCGATGCCGTTGTGCACGACGTGGACGCGCGCCGGGTCCAGCGCCGGGTAGCAGGCGAGGATGTCCTCGCGCATCGCTCCCGAGACGGCGACCACCGCGTCGGCGGCCTCGACCGCCGTGCGCTCTGCCCAGCTCGACAGGGCGTATCCGCCGCCGAGTTGCTCGGCCTTCCAGGGCCGCAGCGGCTCCAGGGAGTGGGCGGTCGTCACATGCGGGACGCCGTAGAGCAGTTTGGCGAAATGGCCGGCGAGGTTGGCGTACCAGGTGTGCGAGTGGACGAGTTCGCGGTCCTGGAGTGCGGCGGCCATGGCCAGGTCCACGGAGAAGGTGCGCAGGGCGTCGTTGGCGCCGTCGAGGGCGGGCCAGGAGCGGTGGCGGAACACGCCCTCGCTCCGCCCCTCGCCCCAGCAGTGCACGTCGAGGTCGACCAGAAGCCGCAACTCCCGGGCGAGGAACTCGGCATGGACGCCCGCGCCGCCGTACACGTCCGGCGGGTACTCCCGGGTCAGCAGTCCCACTCGCACCCGGAACCCCCTGTCTCAGCGGCTGGTTCCTTCATGGTCACCCAGATGCGCCACGGGCGGAAGACCACGGGACGGCCGCCGGGTCGAGCGAGGGGTCCCGGGACACGGGGTGGGCGCCCGGGTCACGTCCTGGACGGCCGAGCCAAGCACCGACGCACGTGTCACGTCCTGGACGGCCGAGCCGAGTCCTGAGCGGACGTGTCAAGTCGTCGGCGCCCGGGTGAAACAGCAGTCGCCGCAGACGCCTCCGCCCGGCACCCGGTAGTACAGACAGCAACTGCGGCGCCGGAAAGCGGTACCGGTGAAGGTGCCGGTGTCGCGCAGGAGGGGGTGCGCGAAGAGCCCGGCGGTCAGCGCGCGGGCCCGGGCGCCCGTCTCCGTCCGGCCGTGCCTGCGCGCCCAGCGGTCCAGTTCTCGGGCGGCGCCCGCGAGCGCGGACGCGGTGTTGCCCCACAGCAGGCCCGTGGCGAGCCGGTGACGGTCACGCAGGGTCTCCGCCAGGGGTTCGAGGTGCCCGCGCAGCACGACGTCGACGAGGGTGGCGACGTCCCCCGGCAGCGGGCGCACCTCGGTGAGCCACAGGTCGTCGGGGGCCGCGGCGTCGGCGTCCCAGCGCAGCAGCCGGGGGGCGAGGTCGGGGATCCGGCCGTAGAGGGCCGCGCAGCCCAGGGCGGCGGACGAGAGCCTGGCCGCGAGGCCCAGGTGGGCCACGGACGCGGCGATCCGGGTCTCGGGGGCGTGCAAGGCCGCCGCCACCTTCCGGACGCGGAGAGCCAGAGGATCGGGCGGGCCACCCGGTGCCGCACCTTCGTACATCTGCGCGAGGGTCGGCAGCGGTCCGGCCGGGCTCCCAGGGGCGTCCACGAGCGTGCGCAGGACGAAGTAGCCGCCGAGCGGCCGCAGGGCGGTGAGTGCCGGGTCGAGGTCCACGAGGAGCAGTAGTACCAAGGCCCCTAGGGGACCGGCCTCAGGGGTGTACCTCCGGGGTAGCCCACCCTGGGGATGACGAGGGGCCGGTCGTACTCCATCGGCAGTAGGTCCTATTGCGTGCTCAGGTACGACGACGGGAACAGTGCGACAGGGCATCGTGTTGCCCATGAAGGCCGACCGTTCGCCGCGCCGGGCCCCGTGCCCCCACCGCCCGCAGAGGAGCAGGCCATGAGCGCCCTCGCGCTGTCCGTGCTGCTGTCGCTCGTCTCCGCCGTGGCGTACGCCGGCGGGGCGATCGTGCAGGAGCGCGTGGCGGAGGCGGACGGGCAGTACGCGCCGCTGCGCCGGCCCTGCTGGTGGGCCGCGGTCGCGCTGAACGGTCTCGGTGGTCTGCTGCACGTGGCGGCCCTGGCCTACGGCGCGCTGAGCGTGGTGCAGCCGCTGGGGGCGCTCACCATAGTGTTCGCGCTGCCGATGGCGGCGCTGTTCGTGGGACGCCGGGCCGGGGCGGCGGCCTGGCGGGGCGCGATCATGGCGACCGTCGGTCTCGCCGGCCTGTTGTCGCTGGTCGGCTCCTCCGGCTCGCGATCCCTCGACACGGCCCAGCAGACGGGTGTCTTCCTGGTGACCGCCGGTGTGGTCGCCACGCTGACGGTCGTGGCACGCGCGGCGCACCGCCGTCCGACGGTGCGCGCGATGGTGCTGGCCACGGCTTCGGGCACGGCGTTCGGCATGTCCTCGGTGTTCACGAAGTCCGTGGCGGTCGACTGGACCGGCGGGCCGACGTGGGCCCTGGTCCCGGCCCTGGCCGCGATCGGCGTGCTCTCGGTCGCCGGTCTGCTCCTGTCGCAGGCCGCCTACCGCGGCGCCGGACTCGCGGCCCCGCTGGCCACGTTGACCGTCGTGAACCCGGTCGTGGCCGCCGCGGTGGGTATCACCATGTTCGGAGAGACGTTCCGCCACGGCACCACCGGCACGCTACTCGCCCTGAGCTGTGGTGTGGTGGCGGCGGGCGGGCTGATCCTGCTGACGGCGGAACGCGCCGGGAACGGGACGCGCCCGCCCGTACCGGACGGCGTCACCACGGGGAAGCCGTCCGCGCCGGCCGTGCCGGTCGGTGCCACCACAGGGCAGCCCGCCGCACTTGACCTGCCGGTCGGCGTGACCACGGCGAAGCCCGCCGCACTGGGCCTGCCGGCCGGGGTCTTCCTGCCGAGCCCGAAGGGGGACGGCGTGTACACGAGGGAACCGGGCTCCAGGAGCCTGGAGCCGACGGCCCTCGGGGACACCGCCCTCGCGTACGGCGACGTCGCGTACGACAAGGCCGCGCCGACCGTCGCCCCGGACGCCGCTGTCGTCGTCTCGGACCCGGTCGTCGTCGCGGACTCCACGCCGCCGTACCACCCGCTGTACGGGGCGCCGTACGTGCCTTTCCCGGCCCTGGAGCGCAGTCGCGTCCGGGTCAGATCCTGACCCCGCCGGCCCGCAGGTACGCCAGCGGGTCGACGTCGGAGCCGAAACCGGGTCCGGTCCGCACCTCGAAGTGCAGGTGCGGGCCCGTGCTGTTGCCGGTGGAGCCGACCCGGCCGATGCGCTGGCCGGCGCCGACCGACTGCCCGGACTTCACGGAGATGGCCGACAGGTGCGCGTACTGGCTGTACCGGCCGTCGGAGTGCCGGATCACGACCTGGTAGCCGAAGGAGCCGCCCCATCCGGCCTCGACGACCTGGCCCGCCCCGACCGCCTTCACGGTGGCCCCGGTGGGAGCCGGGAAGTCGACACCGGTGTGGTAGCCCTTCGACCAGCTGGAACCCGTCGCGCGGTAGGCCGTGCCGAGCGGGCCGCTGACCGGTGCGACGCGGGTGCCGGCGCGCCGGCTGCCGTCGTCGTCGGAGGTGGAGGTCTTGGGCGGGGACTTCGGCGCCGCCTCGGGGGCCTTCGGGGTCTTGGGGGTCTGCGGGGCCTTGGGGGTCTGCCGTGTGGTGCCGGGGGCGGCGGGTGCGTTCGTGGTGGCCTTGGCGCGCAGGTTCAGGCGCTGGCCCGGCAGGATCAGGTCGGGGTCGGCCCCGATCGTCGTGCGGTTACCGGCGTACAGGTGCTGCCAGCCGCCTTGGACGTCACGCTCGTCGGCGATGGCCGAGAGGGTGTCGCCGCGGACGACGGTGTACATCTCGGCCTTCCCGGCGCGTGACTGGGGGGTGGTCTGCGGCTGGACGTCGGCCGGCGCGGACCTGGGGGTACGCGTCGCGGTGCCCGCGGGAACCACGTCCGGGCCCTCCCCGCCCCGCGTCAGTCCGGCCCGCTGCGAGCAGACCGGCCAGGCACCGGGCCCCTGCCCGTCGAGCACCTTCTCCGCGACGGCGATCTGCTCGGCCTTGGTGGCCAGATCCGCGCGGGCCGCGTACGCCGTGCCGCCGTACGCCTCCCACGTGGACTGGCTGAACTGCAGCCCCCCGTAGTAGCCGTTGCCGGTGTTGATGTCCCAGTCGCCGGTCGACTCGCAGGCGGCGACCTTGTCCCAGGTGGCCGCGTCGGCCGCGTGCGCCGCGCCGGTGCCGACGAACGGAAGGGCCATACCGGCGCCACCCGCCGTGACGGTGAGCGAGGCGCGGTTGATCCTGTTCGGCTGATACCGGCGGTGCCGGCCGCGTACGGCCATGAGGTGCCCCCTCGACATGCGTCAGGAGGGCCAAAAGTATGCGCCGCGAACAGGCCATGACAAGACGGCAATCGGCCGCCTAAGGGGCCAAATGGCCGGGATCGGGCTGTCGTTGCGCGGTCCCGTCACGAACACTCGCCGTGCTCGTCCGACCGTGCGGCGCCCGCAGCGGGCCCGTCGGCTGAGTGCGGAACGGGCTTTCGTGCGTATGTGCCTGCGCGACGTCCCCGACCCGCCCGTGCGGGCGGGGGATCCGCACGTCAGGATGGGTGGTGGCCATACTGGCGGGCACGACCGGCAGCACCGAGAACCAGGTCACTAGGAGTCACCGATGAGCACTTCAGCCCAGATCGGCGTCACGGGCCTCGCGGTCATGGGCCGCAACCTCGCCCGCAACTTCGCGCGCAACGGCTACACGGTCGCGCTGCACAACCGGACCGCGTCCCGGACGCACGCGCTGGTGGAGGAGTTCGGGAGCGAGGGCGAGTTCGTCGCGGCGGAGACCGCCAAGGACTTCGTCGCGGCACTGGAACGTCCGCGGCGCCTGGTCATCATGGTCAAGGCCGGAGAACCGACGGACGCGGTGATCCAGGAGTTCGCCCCGCTCCTGGAGCCCGGCGACATGATCATCGACGGCGGCAACGCGCACTTCGCGGACACCCGGCGCCGTGAGCGCGAGCTGCGTGAGCAGGGCATCCACTTCGTCGGCACCGGCATCTCCGGGGGCGAGGAGGGCGCGCTGCACGGACCGAGCATCATGCCGGGCGGCTCGAAGGAGTCGTACCGGTCGCTGGGCCCGATGCTGGAGAAGATCTCGGCGAAGGCCGCCGACGGGGCGCCCTGCGTGACGCACGTGGGTCCGGACGGCGCCGGGCACTTCGTGAAGATGGTGCACAACGGCATCGAGTACGCCGACATGCAGCTGATCGGCGAGGCGTACCAGTTGCTGCGCGACATCGCCGGGTACTCCCCCGCGGAGATCGCGGAGATCTTCCGCACCTGGAACACGGGCCGGCTGGACTCGTACCTGATCGAGATCACCGCCGAGGTGCTGTCCCACGTCGACGCGGCGACGGGCAAGCCGTTCGTGGACGTGGTGGTGGACCAGGCGGAGCAGAAGGGCACCGGCCGCTGGACCGTACAGATCGCGCTCGACCTGGGCGTACCGGTGTCCGGTATCGCCGAGGCGGTCTTCGCGCGCTCGCTGTCCGGACACGCGGCCCTGCGGGAGGCCTCGCGCGGGCTCGTGGGCCCGAAGGCCGCCCCGCTGAGCAGGGCGGAGGCCGGAGCGTTCGCGGACCGGGTGGAGCAGGCGCTGTACGCGTCGAAGATCGTGTCGTACACCCAGGGCTTCCACGAGATCGCCGCGGGCAGCGACGAGTACGACTGGGACATCGACCTCGGGCAGGTCGCCTCCATCTGGCGGGGCGGCTGCATCATCCGCGCGGCCTTCCTGGACCGGATCCACGCGGCGTACGACGCGCGGGCCGACCTGCCGAGCCTGCTGTCCGACGAGACCTTCGCGCGGGAGATCGCCGAGGCGCAGGACGACTGGCGTGAGGTGCTGATCGCCGCGACGCGGCAGGGTGTGCCGACGCC
Source organism: Streptomyces sp. NPDC002309 (assembly GCF_053593375.1). Lineage (NCBI taxonomy): Bacteria > Bacillati > Actinomycetota > Actinomycetes > Kitasatosporales > Streptomycetaceae > Streptomyces > Streptomyces sp. NPDC002309. The sequence goes on from NZ_JBSFCI010000064.1 coordinate 13,375, forward strand.
GGGGTTCGCGGCGGCGCTGGCGTACTACGACGCGCTGCGTGCCGAGCGGTTGCCCGCGGCGCTCACGCAGGGCCAGCGGGACTTCTTCGGGGCGCACACATACCGCCGGACCGACCGGGACGGCACGTTCCACACGCTGTGGGGCGGGGACCGGTCGGAGGTGTCCTCCTAGCGCATCCGGGGTGCGGTCGTCTCGCGGGTGCGGGGCGCGGCGCGTGCGCGGGGATCCGCGCGGTTCCCCGCGCCCCACGCCCCTTGCCGGCAGTGCGGTGGGCGGCGCTCGGGCGTCGCCCACCGTCTTCGTTCAGGTCAAGGGTGGTCCCGGTTCCGGGCTCGGGACCGGTTCGGGCCCCGGGGGGACGGGAGAGGGGCTCGGCTCCGGTACCGGGTGGGGGACGGGAGGCGGCTCCGGGACGGGAGGCGGTGGAGGAGCCGGGGCCGGGGATGGTTCTGGCGGCGGTACGGGGTGGGGCTGCGGCCCCGGTGGTGGTGGTATCGGCGGTTCGGGCTGCGGGCTGGTCATGACGTCCTCCAGCCAGTGGCTGTGCGTCGGCTCTGGACTTCTCCTCCCGCGTACCCGGCCCCAGGCGCCGCCAGTCACCCACTGGAGTCACCTCGCGGCTGGGGCGGGGCTCCCCGTCGTCCGGCCGCGCCGACCGCGCGCGCCCGGGCGACCGACGACAGCCCGTCCCGCCGGGCCCGTGTCAGCAGGTCCTCGTGGACGAGGTGCCGCAGTTCCAGGCCCGAGTGGTCCTCGTCGCGCAGGGAGTCGAGGACCGGAACGCGCAGGGGCGAGGTGTGGAGCGGGGCCGGAAAGCTCAGAACCGGCCGGGATGCGCCGCCAGCCACGCCTCCGCGGCCTCCATCAACTCGCTTTCGGCCGCGGGGGCCTCGTCCGCGTGGCGATGGGCCCACTTGGCGACGTAGGGGCACAGCGGCGCGACGGGGACGCCCTCGCGCGCGGCGATGGCGTACAGCTCACGCGCCAGGGAGCCCGCGATGCCCTTCCCCTCGTGGGCGGGCTCGACGATGGTGTGCACCGGCACGAGGGCACGCCTCGGGGTGTCGAGCACGAAGTACTCGACACGGCCGGTGACTTCGCCGTCCGCGACGGCCTCCAGACGGCCGGCCGGCCGGTCGTCTCGGATCTCGGTCTCGCTCATGGGCACTCCTCTTCCACGGTTCACACCCTGACGGCCTGCGGGCTCCGCTCCTGGCCGGAGCCCGGCACGGGCTCGCCCGGATCCGCGCCGAGGCGCACAATCCGGTTGCCCTCGTCCACGTGGACGACCCTGGGTTCCAGCGCCCGCGCCTCGGAGTCCGTCACCTGAGCGTAACTGATGATGATCACAAGGTCCCCGGGGTGGACCAGGTGGGCGGCCGCCCCGTTGATCCCCACGACACCGGAGCCACGCTCGCCTTCGATGACGTAGGTCTCGAGGCGGGCCCCGTTGGTGACGTCCACGATGTGCACGAGCTCACCGGGCAGCAGATCGGCGGCGTCGAGCAGGTCCGCGTCGATGGTCACCGATCCCACGTAGTGCAGGTCGGCCTGGGTGACGGTGGCGCGATGGATCTTGGACTTGAACATGGTACGAAACATGAAGAAACTCCCGGTCTGCCTGCTCCCTGCCTGCGTTTTGCAGGTCAAGGGCTGTTTCCACGCCCTGCAACGAGTCGCATGTGCGGGCAGCTGTCCCCAGGTTCTCAGGACTCACGCTGACCACTTGCTGACCCTTCTGACGCCCCGCCAGGTGACCGGGGGAGTGCTTCGCCCACTCGCGCGGACCCCACCGTGGCGACGACCCAAGCCTACGCAGCACTCCCCGAAGGACATCCGTGATCGCCGTCACGCGGACGGTCTGGACGGTGGTCAGAAGCGAAGGCTCTCGAGGCGGTAGAAGGGCGGATGCGATGACCGCCCCTCAGGCGTTCTCGTCATGGATCCGCACACCCAGATCCTCCGCCCACTCCAGCGCCCACGCCTTGAGTTCTTCGGTCTGCCGGGAGGTGAGTCCGTACGCGGTGTAGTCCTCATCCTCGTACCAGTCCGCGCCGACGAGCCGGTCTCGGAGGTCTTCGAGGCTGAACTCGTCGTGGGCGCGACGGCGGCCCAGGGATTCGAGGTCGGCGGTGGACCGGTCGCGGGAGGCAGCCTGGACGTCGATGAGGTCGCGGACCGTGCCGCGGTCGGCGAGGGCGCGGACCTTGGTGCCGATCACGTCGTCGAGGGAAAGAACGGGGCCGTAGGGGGTCTGGGTTGGCGGGGCCCAGAACGCCTCCTTGAGGACGTCGACCTCACACTCCTCGCCGGTGTCCGGATCGGTGACGAGGAACCGGCCGCTGAGCGGATCCGTCTGGACGTGCGTGGTCCGCCATCCGCGCGCGCTGAGGCCTGCTGTGAGTGAGGCGACGATCTCCTGCATCGGAGCAGGGTTCTCGGTGGCGACGTCGAGGTCACGGCTGAAGCGTTCGACCAGGCCGTGGGCCTGCACGGCGTATCCGCCGGTGAGGACCAGAGGATAGGGGGAGCCGATGTCGAGGATGTCGGCGAGGAGACGCTCGTGGAGCGGAGTGAGCTTCACGCGGCGGTCGTGTCGGCCGGAGCGGTGCGGGGCAGCTCGGGGAAGGCGCTCTCCCAGACCTCGCGGATGTAGGGACTGATCAGGCGCCGCAGCACGGGCCACTGCTCGGTGAGCAGGCGGTGGTGCAGGAGGGCCACCAGGTCCTCCCTCAGTCCTTCGGCCAGGACGGTCCGGTAGAGCGTCATGCAGGACTTCGGACGGTCCAGGCTGTAGCTCGTCCGCCCGGACCAGACGATGTGGAGCGGCAGGTCCACATCGCCTTCGACAGGGCCGGCCAGCTCCTGCAAGCGCTCGGGCAGGCGGCTGCGGTAGCGGTCACGCAGCACCTCGGCGCGGGGGGCTGTGATCGTCGTGTCCATGCGTCCAGTATCGCTGCCGGGAGGCGGCGGCATGGCGGATACGGGGGTCCCCCTGTCGTACGTACGTCGGGCGGCCGCCCGCCCTTCCCTCGGACATCTCACCCAGTGGGCGCTTAGCGCATCATCGCTACCCGTGCAGGCCCCCAGGTGGCGCGGCAACCGGCTGCCCTGCAGACCCGGGACCAGCCCCGCTCGCGGGCGCGGGTGATCATGACGCAGCAGTTTACGCAGCCGCCGCAGTGGAGTCGCTTCGGTCTCGGTGTCGGAGACGACGCTGCCGAAGCCGAGGCCCATGACGCCGGCGCAATGGACGAGGAGGACACCAGGGCGGGCGAGGTCGCGGTAGCGGCCGGAGGGGGCAGGCGGCTTCCACAAGGCAGGCCGCTTCGGCCTCGAACGCAGCCCACTCGTTCACAACCTATGCCGCGGACGAGCTGTCGAGTAACGCAGCGAGCGTCCCAAGCGGGAGCCAGGCACCTGTGTCCAGGTCCCCGTCATGGCGGCCACCTGGTCAGCAAGCTGGGACGCTCCCGCGCCCGATGCTGACCGCTTGCTGACCCGAGCGGGGCCATCAAGCTTCTGACCCGCAAACACCCAAACGCTAGATCTTGGACTTGAACATGGTACGAAATATGAAGAGACTCCCGGTCTACCTGCTCCCTGCCTGCTTTCTTGCAGGTCAAGGGCTGTTTCCACGCCCTGCAACAAGTCGCATGTTCGGGCAGCTGTCCCCAGGCTTCCAGGACTCACGCTGACCACTTGCTGACCCTTCTGACACCCCGCCAGGTCACCGGGGGAGTGCTTCGCCCACTCGCGCGGACCCCACCGTGGCGACGACCCAAGCCTACGCAGCACTCCCCGAAGGACATCCGTGATCGCCGTCACGCGGACGGTCTGGACGGCAGTCAGGAGCGAAGTGTCTCGGCCGGAAGTCGGACCACGCGCCGCCCTGGGTCAGCCGGCCCCGCGCAGCGCCAGCGGGCCCGACGAGACCGCCTACTCCCTCGCCGCGCCCCTTCCCGGACCATCGGGCTCACCGTGGCGGAGGTTCGGGGGCTCCTGGCAGCTTGTCGTGCCCGGCCCCCCGCACCGGACTGGGCACCGCGGACTACACCACGCGCTGACCTGGTCGACTTGGCGCCGCCGACGCCAAGCAATCGCCCGCTGGCGTCACTTCCCGCGGTGTTCTCGCACGATCGAGGCAAGATCCTGCTGGAGTTGTAGCAGCACTCGACACCGGATGGCGTCGGTTGGCCTGTGACGCTGGCGACAGCGCCGACCTGTCACGCATCGGGGGGCTGATCGGTCTTTAGGCGATGTAGCGCAGATTCACCCGGAACGAAATGAAGATCTTTCTCTTGACAGCACAGAAGGCAACCGTCGTCCTCGTGTACGGCGTGTTCGCAGACGCTTCCAGCTGGAACGGCGTCGTCGAGAAGCTGCAGGAACACGAATACCGGGTGGCCGCCAGTAGCCCGCTGCGCGGGCTGACCAGCGACTCCGATCACGTCGAGCATCTGGTGGCGAGTATCGACGGGCCCATCGTCCTTACTGGCAACTCCGATAGCGGCGCCGCCATCGGCAGCACCGCCCGCAGCCTCGACAAGATCCAGGTGCACGCACTCGTCGCCGCGTTCATGCCCGGAGAAGGCGAGAGCGCGGTCGAGTCGACGGGCGAACACCACGGCAGCACGCCCGGTGACGTCCTGCGCTCCGCAAGCGCACCAAAGCCACCGTCGTGGAGGAAACCGCCTCCCACGCGGTCAGCGTGTCGCACCCCAGCGACGTCGCGCGCCCGGCCAACGAGGCGGCGCGGGCGGTGCAGCAGCCACCGTGCGAAAAGCACGGGCACTACGGGCGGGCAGCCAACTGTGATCGGCTACCCCGTCCGCCTTCCTCAGGCACTCCACTTCGGATGGACAGTGAGCCTGGGCAAGGCATTCGTTTCACAGGAAATCTCATTCGCACGCCCCGGAGTCGCCGCCTGCCGCGGCCGTAACACGTCCGTGTCCGGCTCCCTGCTCCGGCGTGCACCCGCATTCGAAAGACGACTCACATGCTCAACAAATCAAAGAAGTTCCGGCTGTCGGCAGTGGCGCTCATAGCCGCGTCGGCCGCTGTTTCCGGAGTGGCGACACCGGCTTCGGCCAGCGACCCGTCACCCAAGGCCGCGAGCCCGTCACCCAAGGCGGCGAGCCCGTCACCCAAGACTGATGGCCCGTCAGCCGAAGGAGTCTGGGGCTTTCCCGGCGAGGGCAATGAATGGAATCTGAAGACCTATTCGGGTGGGCGGATCGACAGCAGGTCCACCCCGGGGGAGGCTCGCGACAACCGCGGTAATGTTCTTACTGCGTGGCGCGGCTACGACAACGACTACATCTGGGTCTCGTTGAACAGCGGGCCCGCAATCCAACTGCGTTCGCCGGGCAATGCGCCTGCAGTGACGTGGGCACCGCCGACGGTGATCTGGACCAACGACGGGAACCGCGGGAACTTCCGGGTCTTCCACACCGGTACGGACGGCCACGTCTACCAGAACCGCATTCAGCTCGACGCGAGCTACCATCTGCCCGGCACCCTGGCCGAGGGGATCAGGATCCCCAACGACACGCGAACCAACGACACAGTGGCGGTGGGAGCCGCAGCGCTTCCGAACAACTCCTTCATGCTCGCCTGGAACAGCCAGTCCAACGACGACATCTGGACGATGTACTACGACGGCGCCACCACCAACTACAGCGATCCGCGTGTGGTTCCGGGTGCGCTGAGCAAGGACGCGCCGTCACTGGCCGCCCAGGTGGACGACGGCAATGATTCCGCTCCCTGGAACCAGGTCGTTCTCGCCTTCACGGGTACCGACAACACCATTTATTGGGCGCGGCAGAGGTACGGGACTTCCGACTGGACGTATCCGCGGCAGATAGTTGACATGTCGTCCAACGGCTGGACGAGGAAGGCGCCGTCTGTCGCGCTCTCCCCCAACGGCTACGGCATCATCACCATGTCGGAGGACCGCGACACCACCATCGGCAGCTACCTCATCCGGCGAGACGGGGGGTGGAGCGGGTACTACCAGGAGAACACCTACGCGCTCGCACACCAGACGACGCCGCTGGCCGTGATGGACGGCACCACTTTCTATTACGTCCTCAACGGCACGGCAGGCGGCCTGGGTGGGGGCATCAAGTGGAAGAAGGTCGCCGATCTGAATTCCATTGGTCTTCCCTGGGCTCAGCCCCCGCAGTGGTAAGGATCGGAAGAGGCCCGGTTCCAGGGCTTCGCTTTGGTCGGACGACGTCCGCGTCGCCACGATCTGCCATCGCCGCGAGGACCTGAAAACGCGACAGGCCAGGGCCGCGTCGTTGTCAAAACGTTCCCTTGTCGGCCTGAACACCCGGTCTTGACACCGAAATCCAAAGCATCGGTGTCAAGGCCGGCTTTTGCGCTTGGCGACGTGCACGAACCTCCCACAGCGCCCCGCCGGCTCAAAGACTCCCGCTGTTCTGGCCTATCACCGTGAGCACCACCTTGGAAACAATCACAGGTTGCGGCTGCATTCATGCGGCCCTGACCCGTTCTCACCCCACATATAGGAATGAGAAGATGACGCAAGATTTTGAGGTCACGTGAGACTCATCCGACCTGCGGCCGCGCTTCTGTCCGGCCTGCTGCTCGCACCTGCACTACCGGCGGTGGCCTCGGCGGCGCCGGCAGCCGACTCCAAGGGCCCTGCCATATCCGAGGGACCGGGGACGCCCGGACCGGATCTGAGTCACGCGAACCGTTCGGCCCCGATTGCCGGGCTGCCGGACTGGTCGCGCGTGGGATATCGGGGCGGCATGGACCTGCCCCAGGACAGCTCGAATCTGACCGATCTCGGCTCCTGTCGCATCTCCTCCGAACTGCTCGCTTCCGAGTACGAGGTGATCGGGGACGACGGCGAGGATGACACCGCCGGCCTGCAGAGGGCGATCGACCACATCAAGGAAGAGTGCTCGCCGAAGTCCAACTTCAACCGGCTCTCGCTCATCGAACTGCCTGCCGGGCGGATCGACATAACCAAGCAGATCTATGTCGACGCCAGCTTCCTGACCATCAGAGGGCAAGGTTCTGGTGACGGCGGTACACGACTGGTGTTCCGCCCCGATCTCAGCACCCGTTACGACAAGACGATCAACGGCCGCTGGGACCAGGACAGCATGACCGCGGGCACCGCCCCGGACATCGGCAACGGTGGCTGGATATGGCCGGGGCGCGGGTTGTTCCGGGTCCAGACCCGGGAGATAGCGACCCGGTACAAGGACGACTGGAACCTGCTCCCGCCCCTCCCCGGTCGCAAGGACCTCTACGAGGGCAGCATCAACCAGCACTGGGCCTCCGGCTTCAAACTGGCGGGTGCGGCCGGGGACGAGAACTTCTCGGCACGGGAGGGGGCCAAGGTCGTACGGCTGGACACGAAAGCCGACATGACCAAGTTCAAGACGGGCGGCTATGTCTGGGTGGGCGCGGCCAACAGCAAGAAGTTCTACGCGCAGCAGGGCATCACCGATCCGAGCATGATGGAAGCCCTCCACATGCGCCAGGAGATGTTCCAGATCAGCCGCCTGGACACCGCGGCCAAGACGATCACGCTGGACCGGCCGCTGGAGTGGGACCTGCCGGTCAACTCCGAATCGGACGGTTCCGAGCCGCTGACCGGCAGTGGCACCCCGTATGTCAGCAAGGTGACCCCGCTGAAGATCGTCGAGGGGGTCGGGTTCGAGGACTTCGCCTTCACCCAGGACATGGAGGGCCTGCCGAAGATCGGTGGCCAGGAGACGTACTCCTTGACGCCCGCGCAGGCCAAGAACAACTACGGCAACCTGGCGCCCGAGTACGCGATGCACGGCATCGTGTTCAAGTGGGCCGCCAACAGCTGGGCGCGCGGGCTGAAAGCCACGATGACCGGCTCGCACCCGATCGTCACCGAGGTCGCGCGCAACCTGCAGATCGAGCGCAACAGCTTCGACGGCTCCTGGAACAAGGGCAAGGGCGGCAACGGCTACCTGCGCGGCAGCCGCGTGTGGGACTCGCTGTGGGCGCACAACGACATACGCAACCTGCGCCACTTCACCTTCCAGTGGTCCGCCAGCGGCAACGTCGCCTTCCGCAACGACCTCGACTCGGATCTGAACCTGCACGGCGGCTGGGAGCACAACAACCTGTTCGAGCAGAACACGGTGAGGGTCCCCTACGAGCACCGCTCGGCCAACTGCACCGCCAACTGCGGCGGTGAGGGCGGCCAGGTAGAGCCCGGGACCTGGTATCCCATCTGGTGGGCGGCCGGCCCCAAGGCGGGCAAGTGGGCCGGATCCTCGGGACCGCAGAACGTCTTCTACAACAACACGCTGATCAAGCAGGCCACCCCCGGCGGGCCGTTCGAGCCGTATGCGCCGTACGGCGCGAGGGCCGGCACCGCCTTCCAGTTCGGCTCGAGCGACGACGACCCGCGCAAGTTCCGGCACCTGAGCCAGAACGGGCAGGGGATCGCGGACTGGACCGAACGGGAAACCCTGGACTACAAGGGGAACGGAGTGGCCACCTTCGACGCGGGGCACCGGCATTCGCTGTTCCTCCGCGACACCGGCGGTGAACTTCCCCCTCGTGACCCACAAACCGTGTACGTCAACGCGGCCACCTGGAACATGGCGGGCGCGAGTTCCCAGCACGCAGGCGATAGGTACCAGACCGGAGTGCCCGGCCTGCATACCAGGGGGCACAGGAATAATGACATCCTTGCTCTGCAAGAAGCCGGCGCTCCTGCGGCTAGACATTATGAATTGGAAGACGAAATCCCGCAGAGCCAATACACCAAGAAGATGCAGAACGGCACAGAATCCACGCCTCCCGTCAAGGAGTACATGCTCAGAACCAGAAGAGGTGAAGGGGGTGGCTACCTTTACTGGCTGAACACGAGTGTTGACGACGGTACCGGAAGTGATGGCAAGATCAATCTTGCCATCTGGAGTCGCACATCAATCCCGTCATCAGACATATTCGTCGTCCCAGGAAAGACCTACAACGGCGTTCACTGGGGCAAGGCCCGCCCTGCGCTCGGCGTCAAATATTGCGGAGCCGTCTTCTTCACATGGCATGGAGCCTCGGAGGGCGGCACGGACAATGTCACGATGCTACTGAACATCGAGAGGCGTATGGCGGAGGCTGCCCCCCCGGGCCAACCTCCGCTGCGCTGGTCGGTCCTCGGCGACTACAACATGGAGAAGGAGACGAGGAACCAGAAGCAGGGGTTGACTGACGCTCTCGGGGGGCTCAGGGACCGATTCGCCATATGGGACGCAAATCAGCCGACACGCCCTGCCTCGGGGCGCAAGATCGACTACGCGGTCACAGCAGGCGGGACCAACGGGGTCCGCTCGCTCAGTGGGCTGGGGCGAGTGGATCACGAGTGGACTCTCTCGGACCACCATCCCGTCGAATACGACTTCTCCTACGAAGTCGAAGACCCTGACCCGAGGTGCACGGAGGAAAAGCCGCAGCGGGCGAAGGCTCCTTCGAAATTGAAGGTAAACCTCAAAAGCGCCAGCAAAACCACCTCTCCGTACGCGTCCACAACATCGGGTTCCCCCTACAAGGGCCTCAAGTTCCGGAAGGTTGTCCGGGAAAATCAAGCCGCGCATGACTTCCAGTTCCAGGCAGCCTCTGATCACTGGGGTTACTACCGCGTGATGCACACCATGTCGCGCACCTATCTGGGCCAGGAGGACGGCCTTGCCGACAAGCCGGTGATTCTGGACGGCTCCGACCAAGGGGACTCCCAACTCTGGCAGGTGTTCGATATGGGCGACGGCTCCTGGATCTTGCTGAACAAAGCCACCGGCCAGGCGCTGACCACCCTGGACCGCGCTGAGGGTGAAGAGTTGGTAGGACGCGACCTCGTCGACGAATTCGATCCCGACCAGCGTTGGTTCTTCCAGGACTCCGGGAACGAGGCGTTGGACATCGACGAGATCGTGACCCAGGCGGGCTCGGCGATGACCGTACGGGACGCCGACCCCGAGGAGGGAACGCCGGTGGTCCTCGAACCCGACGGCAGTGATGAGGAAGGAGAAGAGTTCGAGCCGATTTACGCGGACATGACCGAGGACAGTCACTGCTACTATCTCGTGCACAAGGGGCTGTACGTCAATTCCACGGCCACGAACCCTGCAGTCACTGAGGGCAACACTCTCACTCTGAACAAATTCCGCGCCAATGACGAGGGCTACCTGTTCTGCATCCCATGGGCCGACAGGCACTCGCAGTCGTCGACCTTGAGCCAGTACGACAGGCGCGAGAGGAACATCACTGTCGGTGGCGGACCCGGCGGTACGCTGGTTCTGAGCAGCGGCGGCGTCCCCCTCTGGGACTGGAAAGCTCTCAGCAGCTGACCGCATGTGTGTGAAATCGCCTGAACCGGCAAGCCGCGCGCACGCGATGACCCACCAGGTCGCCGCGGCGTAGCGAGACGCCGCCCGAGCAGGCAGCGAGGCCCCTCCCGGAATGACTTCCGGGAGGGGCCGTCGAGGTTGTCGGCGAGGAGACGCTCGTGGAGCGGAGTGAGCTTCACGTGGCGGTCGTGTCGGTCGGGGCGGGGCGGGGCAGCTCGGGAAAGGCGTCTTCCCAGACCTCGCGGATATGGGGGCTGATCAAGCGCCGCAGCACGGTCCACTGCTTGGCGAGCAGCCGGTGGTGCAGGAGGGCCACCAGGACCTCGCTCAGCCCCTCGGCCAGGACGGTCCGGCAGAGCGTCAGGCAGGACTTCGGACGGGAGTGACGGCGACGACCTGAACTTCCGGCCCCGGAACGGGAGTTGTCCGCCCCGGAAGTGGTAGGCCATGCCTTCGCCCACCCGCCGATCGGCTAGTGACGCCGTTACTCGGTCACGCCGCCCCACCCACCTGGACGACCGGATCGCCACGTACGTCCAGGACGCTCAGCCCCGTGCGCTCCGGGCCAGCCAGGGCGTGAGCCGGGAGTCCAGGATGAGCTCCTTGTACGTCTCGTCTCCGGGGAGCGGCACGATGAGCCACTGGCCGGGCGGGAACAGCCGCCCCTTGGTGGTGGCGAGGCCGCCGTACACGGAGCGCAGGAACCCGGGGACGGAGTCCCGCGGCACGTCGTGGAACTCCACCCCGTCGACGGTGATCCTCGCGTCGCCCTCGGGGAAGAGCCGGACACTCGCGGAGGGTGAGCCGGCCAGCTCCACTAGGGCCTCGTGCGGCAGCGAGCCGTCGGGATCGAACACGGTGAAGAGTTCGGCCGACGTGCGCCGTGAGGTCTGGTCCGCACCGATGTCGTCGGTGACGGTCATGCTCACCCCGTATTCGACCGCGATCTCACGAATCGCCGCGACGGCGGCCTCAGTGGTCGGCAGCTGCGCCTTCTCCATGCCTCCGATCTTGCTCGGTGAACCCACCGCCGACAAGGTGCTTACCGCATCCCGATCTGCTCATTTCGCCTGCAGAAGACTTCTGACCAGGCGAGACGGGTTGCCGGTGACTCGGCGGACGCGGGGCGGAAGTCGTCATCTAAGATTCAGGTCGGCCGCAGGGCCGCGGGCCCGTCGCCGTGTGCGGCGACTGCGGAGCGGTCCCGCCCGCGGTCGAGAGAGATCGGTCCGCACCGGGCCCGGGGCCTATGACGCTGATCACGAGACCCCCGGGAATCGCGTGACCACCGGTGTACGTCTCAGTGAGGCGGGCTGACCAGCTCGCCCGCCCGCCAACAGAGACCCCAGGAGAAGTGAGGTATGCCGGTGATCTGCGTCGGAGGCATGATCGGAATCGGCAAGACGAGTGTGGCCGAACTGCTCGCCAAGGAGCTGGGCAGCAACGTCTTCTACGAGAGCGTGGACGACAATCCGATCCTTCCGCTCTTCTACACGTCGAGTCCCGAGGACATCCAGGCGAAGCGCTACCCCTTCCTGCTCCAGCTCTACTTCCTGCAGACGAGGTTCGCGGCGATCAAGGAGGCGTACCGGCACGGCGACAACGTCCTCGACCGCTCCATCTACGAGGACTGGTACTTCGCCAAGGTCAATCACGATCTGGGCCGGATCAGCTCCCTCGAGATGAGGGTGTACGAGGGCCTGCTCGACGAGATGATGCGCGAGATCGACGGGCTGCCCTACCGCAAGGCGCCCGACCTCATGGTCTACCTCAAGGCGGACTTCGAGACGGTGCTGCACCGCATCGGACTGCGGGGCCGCGATTTCGAACAGGACGAGGGTCTCGTCGAGTACTACCGGACGCTGTGGTCGGGCTACGACGACTGGGTGCACGGGCACTACTCGGCCAGCGATGTCCTGGTCATCGACATGACCCGCACGGACGTGGTGAACAACCCCGCGGACGCGGCCCGCGTCGCCCAGGAGGTCAAGGACGCCCTGGTGGCTGCCGGGCGGGGGCGCAGCCCTGCGACAGCTGCCTGGCCTGGGGAAACTTCAGCGGTCGCC
>NZ_JBSFCI010000065.1:0-24419 GCF_053593375.1 Streptomyces sp. NPDC002309
ACACCTGCATCGACTGGTGGGTGAACAACACAACACGCCCCCCCCCCGCCACCGGCTTGTCCGCATACGTTCTTTCCCGCTGCGAGCCGTCGGCCCAACGACGGCTTCCCTTACGGAAGATCGGGGGTGCACTCATGCGCATAGGACTCCTCACCGAGGGTGGCTATCCGTATGTGAGCGGTGACGCCAGTCCCTGGTGCGACCGGCTCGTGCGCGGGCTCGCCCAGCACGAGATCGACGTCTACGCGCTCAGCCGCAGCGAGGACCAGGAGGGCGAGGGCCGGCTCGCGCTGCCGCCCCAGGTCCGCCGCGTCCGTACCGCACCGCTGTGGACGGCGCACGAGGACGGCGTCGTGTACGGCCGCCGCGCACGTCGGCGGTTCGCCGAGTACTACGGCGAACTGGCGTACGTGCTGTGCGGCGTGGCGGCCACCGACGGGGGCGACGGGACCTCCCGCGAGGGCAGCGCCGACGAGATCACGGGGGAGTACGGGATCTCCGGGGAAGGCAAGACCTCCGGGGTGTACGGGATTTTCAGGGAGACCGCGACCTCCAGGGAGACCGGGGTCTCCGGGCGGACGGGGATCTCCGGGGGGACGGGGATCTCCGGGGGGACGGGGATCTCCGGGGAGGCGCACGACTCCGCGGCCATGGTGGCGGACCGTTTCGCCAGTGCCCTGTACGGCCTTGCCGAACTGGCCCGCGAGGAGGGCGGACTGGTGGGCGCGCTGCGCTCCGAGACCGCCGTACGTGCCCTGGAACGAGCCTGTCGCGCGCCGGGGGCCCTGCGCACGGCGCACGAGGCGCGCGTACCCGATCTGCTCACCGTCGCCGACCGCCTGGAACACGCCCTGCGCCCCCTCTCGCTCGACTGGTACGAGGGCGACGGACTCGGCTCGGCCGACCTGTGCCACGCGGCGTCGGGTGGCGCCGCTGCCCTGCCGGGCCTGCTGGCACGGCACTTCACGGGCGTACCCCTGCTGGTCACCGAGTACGGGGTGCGGCTGCGCACGCACTACCTCGCCGCCGGCGACTCCTCGCCCGCCGTACGGTCCCTGCTCGCCGCCTTCCACGGCAGGCTCGCCGCGGAGATCTACCGGCGAGCCGCATGCATCACGCCCGGCAACGCGCACGCCCGTCGCTGGCAGGAGCGCTGCGGTGCCGACCGCACGAAGCTCCGCACGGTGTACCCCGGCATGGACGCGGGCCCGTTCGCCGAGGTGGGGGAGTCCCCGGAACGCGCCGCGCCGGGCACGCTGGTATGGGTCGGCCGGATCGAGCCGACCAAGGACCTCATCTCCCTCCTGCACGCCTTCGCGGAGATCCGCAAGGAAGAACCGGCCACCCGCCTGCGTGTCGTCGGCCCGCCCTCGGGCCCCGAGGGCGCCGCCTACCTCACCCACTGCAAGGCGCTGGCCGCCCAGCTCTTCCCCGACGAGGCCACCGGTCCGCACGCCGTCGGCGACAACCCGGTCTCCTTCGAGGAGATCGGCGGCCCGGAGACCCCGACCCTCGCCGACGCCTACGCGTCCGGGGCCGTGAGTGTGCTGTCCAGTGTCGTCGAGGGCTTCCCGATCAGCCTGGTCGAGTCGATGTTCTGCGGTCGGGCGACAGTGTCGACCGATGTCGGCGCGGTCGTCGAGATCATCGGCGGTACGGGTCTCGTGGTCCCGCCCCGCAATCCACGGGCGCTCGCCGAGGCGTGCGTGGCGCTGCTGCGTGACCCCGAGCGCCGCGCACGCCTGGGCGCCGCCGCGCGTGCCCGCGCGCTCGAACTGTTCACCGTGGAGCAGAACATCGAGGCATTTCACGGCATTTACCTGGAGATCGTCTCGCGCAGCCCCGCCCGCCACGCGTCCCTCGACGACGGGGGCGACCCGCTCCCCTTCGCCGTCCCCGCCGAGGCCCACCTGCCCGGCCGATGGACCGCCGCCGCGAGCCGCGTGGTGGCCCGAGGCGGCCCCGCTTGGGCGGCGGGCCCACCCGTACGCGCCACCACGCGCGTCACCGCGGCGGAGGCGGCCCGATGACCGACGTCCACAAACGCGATCTCTCCGGCACACCGAGCGGCTCCAGCGCCTGGGACACCCGCTCGGACCAGCGTCTCGCAACGCATCAGCGCCTCGCGTCAGACGGGCGCCCGGCCAGTGACGAACGCACGTCGGAGCAGCGACCGACGACGAACCCTCACCTGACGGCGGACCAGCGCACGGCAGACCAACACCTGGCAGTGGACCCATACTTGATGCCGGACCCGCGCACGGCGGACCGGCGCCTCACGCCGGAGCCGTCGGCCGGGTCCTCCCCCCGGCCCGTCCAGCGCCCCGGTCCCGCGGACCCGGTGAAGGCGCTGATGCACCGGCACCGAGAGTTGTGCGCCCGCGCGGTGGACCCCCTGGAGATCGCCGCGGGTCTGGAGGCCCACGGCATCACCGACCGCACCGCCGCCCGCTTCCGCCACAAGGACGTCTTCTCGCTGGCGGAGGAGATGTACGCCCGGTTCCCCCGTGACGACGACTCCCCCCGGGCCGCCACGCCCTCCACCACCCCCCGTCCTCGCACCCTGTGGATCGTGCGCACGCTCCTCCCCGGCACCACCTGCGCCGCGACGCTGGCCGCCCTGCACCTCACCCACGGCCAGACGCGCCTCCTCGCGGCCGCGGCAGGCATCCTGGCCGTCGCCCTCTCCCTTCGCGCGGCCCTGTCCCGAGGCCCCCTGAGCACGAGCAGACCTCAGCCCGCCGGCACCCACTTCTGGACCTGCTCGCTCCTCGTCTACGCCACGCTGGGCGACGGCCTCCTGAATGCAGCCGCCTCAGGAGGCCCCGAAGCCCTCCCCACCACCGCACCGGACGCCCCCTGGCCCCTCACCGTGGTGCCCGTCCTCACCATCACCCTGGCCTGCGCCCCCGCAGCCTGGCTCGCCCACCACCTCGCGGCGAGGGCCCGCCGCAAACTGGCGGCCAGTCGGGGCCTGGAAGACTTCGCCGCTTCGGTACGGCCCCTGCTGCTGAGCACGTTCGGCCTGTTTCTTGTGGCCGTGGCGGTCCTCCTCGCCCCCACCGCGTTCGCTCTGGGAGAGGAGACCGTGCCGTACCCCCAGACCCTCACCCTCGCCGCGCTCCTGTTCCTGGCCCGCCTCCTTGCCGTCCACGGCTCCGCCCACGCGCCCGCCGTGATCCTCACGGCCGCGGCGACAGCCCAGACGGCCGCCCTGGCGAGCCTCTTCACGGCCCGCCTCCCGCAGTGCGCCTTCCTCGCCGTCCCCGTCGAGACGGTCATCGACACCTGGGGCCCCGGCACAGTCCCCACCCTGATCTGCGGAACGGCCGCCCTGGCCCTGCTGATCCACGCGACCCGCAGACTGACCCGCGCCTCGGCGCACGCCGAAACGGCGGCGCCAAGGTGAGAAACGCACCCGCACACAGCGGGGTGGGGGCGCCCCGGGAGGTCCCCGCCCGGGGCGGCCGGCGCGTCGACGCAGACGATTCGGTGCGTTCCCCATGCGGCGCGGTTCCGTCGGACACCCCCGGGTACGCCTCAGCGTCCCCCGTCGCCCGCAGGCGCCACGGGCATCCCCACGACCCGCACGGGCCGCCGGGGCATGACGGGGCGCCGCAGGCATGACGGGGCGCAGTGCCCGGAGCCGTGCGCAATGCCCGGAGCCGTGCGCAGGCCGGGACAGACACGTCGCCGCTCCAGGTCCCCCCGCACTCCACACGTGGCTCCACCCGCCGGGCGCCACGGGCCACCACGCACCCCGTGGCTCCGCCCGCCCGACGGCCGCAGAAACCCCCCACCCCACCCCACACACATGGCTTTACGCGCCCCTGGTGCCGTAGGCCGCCACCCCTCCCCAAGGAGATCCCGATGACAACCTCCCGATCCGCCACTCCGGCCCCGGGAGCCGTCCGATGAGAGTCCTGCTGATCGGAGCCAACGGCTACCTGGGCCGCTTCGTCGCCGACCGCCTTCTCGCCGACCCGGCGGTCCAACTCACCGCCCTCGGCCGCGGCGACGACGCCGACGTCCGCTTCGACCTCGCCTCCGGCAGCCCCGGTGCCCTCACCCGCTTCCTCGACGCGGTCCACCCCGGCGTGGTCGTCAACTGCGCCGGCACCACCCGAGGCGGCGCCCGCGAACTCACCCGTCACAACACCGTCGCCGTGGCCACCGTCTGCGAGGCGCTGCGCCGCAGTGGCTGCGGTGCCCGCCTGGTCCAGATCGGCTGCGCCGCCGAATACGGCCCCAGCCAGCCCGGCTCGTCCACGGCCGAGGACGCCGTTCCCCGCCCCGGCGGCCCTTACGGCGTCAGCAAACTCGCCGCCACCGAACTGGTCCTCGGCTCCGGCCTGGACGCCGTCGTGCTCCGGGTCTTCTCTCCGGCGGGCCCCGGCACCCCCGCCGGTTCCCCCCTGGGCCGCCTCGCCGAAGCCATGCGGCGCGCCATGCAGACCGGCGACGGCGAGCTCAAACTCGGCGGGCTCGGCGCCCAGCGCGACTTCATCGACGTCCGTGACGTGGCCCGCGCGGTGCACGCCGCCTCGCTCTCCGCCGCGCAGGGCGTTATCAACATCGGCTCGGGCCGCGCCGTCCGGCTCCGGGACGCCGCCGCGGTCCTCGCCCGTGTCGCCGGGTACGGCGGCGCCCTGCACGAACTCGACGGCCCGCCGGGCGCCTTGCGCGCCTCGATCGGCCACCCCCGATCGGAGCAGGTGGCGCACCCGCGCGCCGCTGACCCCTTGATCCACCGCACCGACTCCGACCACGGCCTCCACGCCGTCTCCGGGAGCCACCAGGCGCCCACCGCCCAAGCCCTGCACGCCGCTCCCTCCTCGCACGCCTCCGCGCACACCGGCCCCGCCGCGTACCCCTACCCGGACGGCTGCGGCAACTGGCAGCAGGCCGACGTCCGCACGGCCCGCGACCGTCTCGGCTGGCGCCCCCGTATCAACCTCGAGGAGTCGCTCGCCGACATCTGGATGGAGGCGGCATGCCGTATCTGACCCGGTCGACGGCGAGAACCGCCGACACCGGCATCCACACCGGCTTAGGTGTCCCCGGCCCCGCCCACCCCCTCCTCGCCGCTTCCGAGTGGGCCGAACTCGCCCGCCACGGCGCCGCTCTGCACTGGGTCGTCCTCGACGTCGCCGACGGCCCCGGTGTGCTTCCCGACCCGCACTGCCTGGAAGCCGTCGGCCGCCTCCGCAACGCGGGCGTCCACGTCCTCGGCCGTCTCGACGTCCGGTACGGCGCCCGCGGCTTCGGCGAGACGGTCGCGGACGCCCGCCGTTATCTCGACTGGTACCAGGTCGACGGCTTCCTCCTGGACCGCTGCCCGGCCGACCGCGCGACCCTGCCCGAGGTGCGTCGCACGACGTCCGCGCTGCGTGCCCTGCACCATGAGGCCCACATCGTCCTCGGCCACGGCACGCACCCGTACCCCGGCTACGCCGAGTGCGCCGAGCAGTTGGTCACCTTTCGCGGCTCCTGGAGCGACTACCGCTGGTCGCAGGCGGCCGAGTGGACCGCCGAGTACGGACCCGAGCGCTTCTGCCACTTCGTGCACGGCGTGCCCCGGAGTCATCTGGAGGAGGCATTGCGCGTCGCCCGCTGGCAGGGGGCCGAGACCATCTACTTCACCGACCGCACGGATCGCGGCGGGCGCACGGACCCCTGGGAGGCGATGCCCGGTTACTGGGACGAAATCGTCTCGCGTATCGGAACAGGTGTCTCGGAATGAAAAAGGCCGTGGCAGTGTTACGGGGAGAACATCCGTAGTGATAGACCGACCAACGGAGTCCCCGTGTCGCTGCCACCCCTGGTCGAGCCGGCCGCCGAGCTCACCGTAGACGAGGTCCGCAGGTACTCCCGCCACCTGATCATCCCCGACGTCGGGATGGAAGGGCAGAAGCGGCTGAAGAACGCCAAGGTGCTGTGTGTCGGTGCCGGCGGCCTGGGTTCGCCGGCCCTGATGTACCTGGCCGCGGCGGGGGTCGGCACCCTCGGCATCGTGGAGTTCGACGAGGTCGACGAGTCCAACCTGCAGCGCCAGATCATCCACAGCCAGGCGGACATCGGCCGCTCCAAGGCCGAGTCGGCCCGCGACAGCGTGCTCGGCATCAATCCGTACGTCAACGTGGTCCTGCACGAAGAGCGGCTCGAGGCCGACAACGTGATGGACATCTTCAGCCAGTACGACCTGATCGTCGACGGCACCGACAACTTCGCGACCCGCTACCTGGTGAACGACGCCTGTGTGCTGCTGAACAAGCCGTACGTCTGGGGCTCGATCTACCGCTTCGACGGCCAGGCGTCCGTGTTCTGGTCCGAGCACGGCCCCTGCTACCGCTGCCTCTACCCGGAGCCCCCGCCGCCCGGCATGGTCCCCTCCTGCGCCGAGGGCGGCGTGCTGGGCGTGCTGTGCGCCTCCATCGGCTCCATCCAGGTCACCGAGGCCATCAAGGTCCTCACGGGCACGGGTGAGCCGCTGGTCGGCCGCCTGATGATCTACGACGCCCTGGAGATGCAGTACCGCCAGGTCAAGGTCCGCAAGGACCCCGACTGCGCGGTCTGCGGCGAGAACCCCACCGTCACTGAGCTCATCGACTACGAGGCCTTCTGCGGCGTCGTCTCCGAGGAGGCCCAGGCTGCGGCCGCCGCCTCGACGATCACTCCCAAGCAGCTCAAGGAGTGGATCGACGACGGCGAGAACATCGAGATCATCGACGTCCGCGAGATCAACGAGTACGAGATCGTCTCGATCCCCGGGGCCAAGCTGATCCCGAAGAACGAGTTCCTCATGGGCACCGCTCTGGAGACCCTCCCGCAGGACAAGAAGATCGTCTTGCACTGCAAGACGGGTGTCCGCAGTGCGGAAGTCCTCGCGGTCCTGAAGTCCGCGGGCTTCTCCGACGCCGTCCACGTAGGCGGCGGCGTCATCGGCTGGGTCAACCAGATCGAGCCGGACAAGCCGGTCTACTGATCCGGTCAGGTTCTGTGTGCGGCGGGGGCTTCGTGTGCCAGGGGCATGCGGAGCCCCCGCCGGCGTCATGAGCAGACCTTGCCGTCCTTCGGCACCGTTCCGTCCAGCGCGTACGCGTCGATCGTGGAGTCGACGCAGTCGCTCCCGCTCCCGTAGGCACCGTGTCCGTCGCCCTTCCAGGTGAGCATCACGCCGACGCCCTTGCCCAGCTCGTCCGCCATCCTGCGGGCGCCCTCGTACGGTGTCGCAGGGTCCCCGGTGTTGCCCACGACGAGGATCGGCGCCGCCCCGGGCGCGCTCACCTCCGGGGTGTCGAACTGCCCGGCCACCGGCCACTCGTGGCACCAGCCCGCCGTGTCCCACCCGAGGAACGGACCGAACACCGGCGAGATCTTCTCGAACTCCGGCAGCAGCTTCTTTGCCTGCTCGGGCGTGGGCCGCTGCTTGTCGTCCAAGCATGATATGACCCGTTGCGCGTGGGTCGTCGTGGTGTAACGGCCCCCCTCGTCACGCTCGTTGTAGCTGTCGGCGAGCGCCAGCAGCGCGGAGCCGTCACCGCGCTCGGCGGACTCCAGCGCCACGGTGAGCGTGGGCCAGCTCGACTTGCTGTACAGCGGCAGGACGATGCCGGTGAAGGCGAGCGACTGCGTGAGCTTGCGGCCGCTCGACGTGGCCAGCGGCTCCGCGTCGATCCGCTGCAGCAGGGCAGCGATCTCGCGGGAGCCCCGCTCCGGGTTCCGGCCGGTCGACTTCAGGTAGCCGTTGAGTGCGCGCTGGAAGCCGAGTGTCTGGTTCCTGGCGTGGCCCACCGCGTCGGCGCTCGGGTCCACGACCGCGTCCAGGACCAGTCGGCCGACGTTCCTCGGGAACAGATGGGCGTAGACACCGCCGAGTTCGGTGCCGTAGGAGATACCGAAGTAGTGCGTCTTCGCATCGCCCAGGGCATGCCTCATCAGGTCCATGTCGCGGGCGGTGTCGGCGGTCGAGACGTGCGCCAGCAACTTTCCGGTGGACGCCTCGCAGTCCTCGCCGAAGCCGCCGGCGTCGCGGAAGTACGCCGTCTCCTCGGCCGGTGTGTCCGGACTGATGTCCACCGCCTCCGCGG
Organism: Streptomyces sp. NPDC002309; assembly: GCF_053593375.1. Taxonomy (NCBI): domain Bacteria; kingdom Bacillati; phylum Actinomycetota; class Actinomycetes; order Kitasatosporales; family Streptomycetaceae; genus Streptomyces; species Streptomyces sp. NPDC002309. The sequence goes on from NZ_JBSFCI010000065.1 coordinate 8,091, forward strand.
CCTGTATCTCCTTGTCGCTGCGGCAGCGGATGCCCTCGCTGGCGCCCACTCCGCGAGGGTCCCAGCTCACGAGGTCGTACCGCTCGTGCAGCGTCGAGGCGGTGGACGCGTACGCCGGCAGGGTCGAGACGCCCGAGCTGCCGGGACCGCCGAAGTTGAAGAGCAGCGAGCCGATGCGGTCGTCGCCGTGCGCCTCGGAGCGAATGAGGGCCAGGTCGATCGTCCCGCCTTCGGGCTTCGCCCAGTCCAGCGGGACCTTGAGCGTCGCGCACCGCCACTCGTCTCCGGGGGCGGGGGCGTCGTCGCTGGCCTCGCAGTCGCCCCAGTCGAGCTTCTGGTCCGCGAGCGAGGCGGGCAGCGGGGAGGCGGACCCGCCGGAGGACTCGGCCGGCGGCGGGGCGGACGTCCCCTTGCCGTCGTCGGACGAGTCGCCGGACGAGCCCCCGCAACCCGCCGCCAACAGCCCGGCGGCGACGGTCACAGCCGTCCACCGTGCGAAGCGTGCCATGGCCACAATCCCCCCTGTCACGCCGCCCGCGCTCCATCGCGAACGGCTGTCCCGCCATGGTAGGCGGAGCAGACCCAAGCCGTCGGAGCCTGTGGATAACCTTTTGACCTGGGGGTTCGCGGTCAGGAACAGACCGTCCCGCTCGTCGGCACCTTCCCGTCGAGGAGGTAGCCGTCCACCGCCCGCTTCACGCACTTGCTCTCGCTGTCGTACGCGCCGTGCCCCTGCCCCTTGTACGTCAGCTCCACGCCGACGCCCTTGCCCAGGGCTTGCACCATCCTGCGCGCACCCTCGTACGGCGTGGCCGGGTCGCCGGTGTTGCCGATGACGAGGATCTGCGCCGAGCCTGGCGCGCTCACGTCCGGATGGTCGGCCGCGCCGGCCACCGCCCAGTCGGTGCAGCTCATCATGGACCAGGCGAGGAAGTCGCCGAACACCGGTGAGGCGGCCCGGAACTCAGGCAGCTTTCCCTTTACGTACTCGGTGGTGTAACGCGGCTTGTCGTCGGCGCAGTTGATCGAGACATTGGCGGCGATGAGGTTGCTGTACTCACCGTTCTGGTTGCGCCCGTTCAGCGAGTCCGACAGCATCATCAAGATCTGCCCCTCGCCGTCGTACGCCTGTTCAAGGCCCTCGGTGAGGTACTCCCAGAAGTCCTGCGAGTACAGGGCCTGGGCGATGCCGCTGGTGGCCGCGGTCTCCGTCAGCTCGCGGGGGAAGATGCCGGGGATCGGCTTGCTGTCCAGGTCCTTGAGCAGCTTGGCGATGCGGTCCTTGACGTCCTGCGCGCTGTCCCCGACCGGACAGTCCTCCTCCTGCGACACACAGTGCTGGGCGTAGTTGTCGAGCGCGAGCTGGAAGCCCTTGGCCTGCCCGAGCGAGCCCTGCTCGGAGTCCTGTGTGGGGTCGACCACGGCGTCGAACACCGCCCGGCCGACGTTCTTCGGGAACAGATGGGCGTAGACGCCGCCCAGTTCGGTGCCGTAGGAGATACCGAAGTAGTGGAGCTTGTCGTCGCCGAGCACCTGGCGCATCAGGTCCATGTCGCGGGCCGCGTCGGTGGTCCGCACCTGCGGCAGCATCTTCTCGGAGTTCTTCTCACAGGCGGCGTTGAACCCCCGGACGTTGTCGACGTACTCGGCGCGCTCGGTGGCGTCGTCCGGTGTGGCGTCCTGCTGGAAGTAGACGTCGAGCCGCTGGTCGTTCTCGCACCACACCCCTGCGCTGCGGCCGACCCCGCGCGGGTCGAAGCTCACCAGGTCGTAGCGGGTGCGCAGCGTGGTGTAGTCCTCGCCGAACGCGGGCAGCGTCGTGACGCCCGAACCGCCCGGCCCGCCGAAGTTGAAGATCAGTGAGCCGATGCGCTTGTCCGCCGGACCGCTCGACCTGGCCCGGATCAGCTCGATGCCGATGGTGTCGCCCTCGGGGTCGTTCCAGTCGAGGGGCGCCTTCATGGTCGTGCACTGCCACTCGCCGCCGTGCGGCAGCGGGGAGGGGGCGTCACCGCCACCCTGCGCCTGGTCGGGCGCCGGGCAGTCCTTCCAGCTCAGCTTCTGGGCCGTCAGATCCTGGTCCTGGGAGTCGTCACCGCACCCCGTCAGCGCGGTGGACAGCAGCACGGCGGAGGCGGTCAGGGCAGCGGCGCGCAGCCGGGAAGGTTTCGGCATGCATCCATCCTGCGCCCGCGAACGCCGGGGCGCTCGCCGTGCGCGAGCCGTACGAGGTACTGGTGCGTGGGGTGACCCGTGTGTGAGAGAAGGGAGACCGCGGGGCACCGAGGGGCACGTCGTCGCGGGCACGGGCGGCGGTACGCGTGCGTGCGCCCGTCTCACCACAGGTCACGGCGACGTCCCTACAGCGCGCCCTTGCGCGTCAGATGGTTGAACGCCAGCCAGCCCGGCAGCACCGGCAGCCACAGCGTCAGCAGCCGGAACAGCAGTACGGCGGGTGCGGCGACCTCACTGGGCAGGCCGACGGCGATCAGACCGACGGTCAGGGTCGCCTCGACGGCGCCCACGCCGCCCGGGGTCGGGGCGGCCGAACCCAGCGCGTTGCCCGCGAGGAAGACCACGGCCACGCCGGCGATGCTGATCGAGGTCGTCTCGTCGCCGAACGCGCGGATGGAGGCGTCCAGGCACATCACGAAGCAGGCGGTGAGCAGCAGCATGCCGCCGATGCCCGTGATCAGCTTCTGCGGCCGCTGGAGCACGTCCAGCATGCGCGGCACGACACCCGCGAACAGCGACCGCACGCGCGTGGAGACGAACTTCCGCATGAACGGCACCGACGTCACCACGAGCACCAGCACCGCCACCGTCAGCAGACCGGCGATGACGGTCCTGGACGGTGACAGGGAGGGCGTCTTCTCGGTACCGGTCAGATAGCCGAAGGCCAGCAGCATCAGGATGTGGCAGCCGAGCCCGAACAGCTGCGACGCGCCGACGCTGGCCACCGCGAGCCCGGGCCGAACGCCCGAGCGCTGCAGGAAGCGCGTGTTCAGCGCGACACCGCCGACCGCGGGCGGCGCCACGATCTTCACGAAGGACCCGGCGACCTGCGCCGCCACGGTCCGCACGAACGGCACCCGCTCCGGCACGAAGCCCAGCAGTGCCATCGCGGCGGCCACGTAGCTGAGCGCCGAGAACAGGACGGCCGCGATGACCCAGCCCCATTCGGCGTTGGCGATCAGCGGCCCGAACTCGATGTGGGTGAGCTGGGTGAGCAGGAAGTACGCGCCGATCGCGCCGGCGATGAGACTCATCAGCGTGCGCGGCCGCACCCGCTCCAGACGGGCCGGCTCGACCGGTGCCTGCGGCCGGATCCGGAGGACCTGGTGCCGGATCTGCGTGAGCAGGTCGTCCTCGCGCGCTTCGTCCAGAGCCTCGTCGATGGCTCGCTTCTCAGCTCTGTTCTGCGCGCGTACGGCCTTCTTGTCGGGCTTTTCCGGGACTGCCGAGGCGTCGTCCCCGGCGGCCTCGAGCCGGGCCTGCTTGGACTGCCGGGAGGCTTCCAGAACCGCCTCGCGTTCGCGTTCCGCCCGCTCCCTGGCCAGCCGCCGCAGCGTCGCGCGCGTGGAGCGGGTCAGGGCGATGGGCTGGAGCATGGGCAGGCAGTCGGCCACGGCGTCGGGGCCGAGCACCCCGACGGCGGAGGCCACCGCGCGCTCGGCGCCCACCCGGAGGGCGAGCGTCGTCATCAGCTGTGCCACGTCCATGCGCAGCAACAGATCGCCGGCCGCGATCTCGCCGCCCCGTAGGTCGGTGAGGATCACCTTGCCGGAACGATCCACCAGGATCGCGTCACCCGCGAGCCTGCGGTGGGCGATGCGTCGCGACTGCAGTGCCCGCACCTGGAGCCAGGTGTGGCGCAGCAGTTCGTCGGTGATCTCCTCTTCGGGGAGCGAGTCGAGGGTGCGGCCGCCGGTGTGCTCGTAGACGAGCATCACGGCGTCGGGGCCGAGCTCGGAGGTCGCGATGAGCTTGGGAGCGTTGGCGCCCGCCGCGATGGCCGCGTAGGCCAGCAGGGCCTCCTGCTCCAGGGCCTGCCGTAGTGACTGGAGGCTGCGACGGGTGGCGAAGCCGCGCAGCGTCAGGTTGCGCCACACCCGGTAGAAGAAGGCCTGTGCCTGCTGCTCGCGGTCGACGACCGTGACGTCCAGTGGCCGGCCGTCCTCCAGGGTGACGAAGTAGCGCCGGCCGCGGTCGCCGGCGTCCGCTGTGTCCGGGGTGTCCTCGCGGGACGCGCTCACCGGGTGGAAGCCGACCGTCCGCAGGCCCGCCATCAGCGTCCGGCCCGTCGGGCGGACATTGGGCGAGCCGACCGCGTAGAGGGTGCCGTACGCCACGGTCCAGCCGATGAGCACCGTCAGGATGATCGAGAACGGTGTGGTGTACCCGGTGACGAGCATCGAGAAGGCGTCGAGGAGCAGCACGATCCACAGGACCGCGCGCCAGCGGGGTCTGCGGGACATGCCGACGGCCGTCATGTACGCGATGACAGGGGCCAGATAGCCGTGCACCGGGTCGGTCAGTGCGTGGATGTCACCGGGCGAGGGTTGGGTGAGCGCGTCCTGGATCGAGTCGGGAGCCGCCCGGGCGACCCACAGGTCGGTGGCGAGGGTGACGCCGTGTGCGAGGACGGCGGCGAGCACGCCGTCGGCGATGCGCAGTCCGTCGCGCTTGATCAGCCGCTCGATCGCGAAAGCGACCGGCACCAGCAGGATCGCGATGCTGGACGCCAGCCCCGCGATCTTGATGAGCAGGTCGGGCGCCTGTCCGGTGCCCTTGCTGATGTCCTGTTCGAGGCCGGAGGTGGTGCCGTGCGCGAACGCGGCGATGGCCAGGAGCACGCCGATGGCGAGCAGTCCCACCAGGAGCCGCATGAGGTCGGAGGGGCGGTGCACACGTGCGGGGAGGAGAGGTTCGTCGCCCTCGACCTCGTCGGTCGGCGGGTCGTCGCGGTCGTGGCAGGGTTCGTCGCGATCGTGGCCGGGTCGGCGGTCGGCTGGGCCGCCGAGGTCGTGGTCGGCTCCGTGCTCGGTTGTGTCGCCGTGGGAGCGGCCGGTTCCGTGCTCGGTTGTGTTGTCCGGGTTGTGATCGGTTCCGTGCTCGGCTGTGCCGCCGAAGGTGTGACCGGGTCCGCGCTCGGCCGCGTCGTCATGGTCGTCGCTGTTTTCCCGCCCGACCGTGTCGCCGAGGTCGTGCCCGGAGCGCGGGCGTCCTGCCTCGCCCTCGGAGTCGCGGCCACCGCGTGGGGCCGTGCCGTGGGAGTTCTCGGCGGTGTCCCGACGGGCCGGGTCGTCGGCATCCATCACGGGTTCGTCGTCCGTATCGGCGGTGTCCGGGCGCGACGGGGCGTCAGGGGTGCTCTTCGCGCCCTTGGCGTGCACACCCTGCTGCTTCATTGTTTCTTCTTGATCTCGTATCACCAGTCACCGCCCGCACGATGGTGGCATGCCCCACCGACACACGGGGGCATCAGGGTGCAAATGCGGGGGCGCACAGTCTGCCCGAAGCGCTGCCTCAGGGCGAGCGTTACGCACAGTGGTCAGCGCGTCGCGTTGTCGGAGGCGTGCGGCAGGATGGGGCGAATGAGCGAGGACAGCCTTCCTGAGGACGCCCGCCCGGAGTGCGCGCAAGACCTGCCGGAGTATGCGCTGGACCTGCCAGAGTACGCCGAGCGGGTCCTGGAGGTCGCCGATCTGGTTCCGGAGGGGCGGGTCATGACGTACGGGGACGTCGCCGAGTGGCTGGAGGAGGGCGGGCCACGGCAGGTCGGCCGGGTGATGGCTCTCTACGGGGGCGCCGTTCCGTGGTGGCGCGTCGTCCGCGCGGACGGTGTCCTGCTTCCCGGGCACGAGCTGGAGGCGCTCGGGCACTACCGCGCCGAGGGCACGCCCCTGAAGGAGGCGGCCCGGGCGGCCGAGGGTCACCTGCCGCGCGTCGACATGAGACGCGCGCGGTGGGACGGCGGCGAACGCGCGGGGGCTCACACCTGACAGCTTCCGCCATGGAACGCGTCCGCGGGAGGCGTCTGATCCGTACGGGGGAAACAGGGCACATCCGTGGCATGACGTACGTTCGTGCTGCAAGGGACACGCGGGTCGCGTGAGCCGTGTGGGAAGAAGCGGAAGCCCAGCCTCCGTCCGGCCTGTCGGCGTAGCGTCGGCTGCACGTGTCCCCCTCATCCCGCGGTCACCGTCCTGCGCGCACGGCGGTCGGCCCCCCAGTACAACCACCACCAGGACCGGCGAACCACGTGAGCTCCTCTTCCTCCACCAGGCGCCTGCCGCACCAGCCGGTGCGGCAGGGGGACCGTGGCGCTTACCGGTTGGTGCGTACCCCGCCGGCCCTTCCGGATCCCCCTCGTCTGGACGCGGCACAGCGCGCGGTGGTTGACCACGGGGCAGGCCCGCTGCTGGTTCTCGCCGGCCCGGGAACCGGCAAGACGACCATCCTGGTGGAGTCCGTCGCCGCCCGCGTCGCACAGGGCACGGACCCCGCGCGGATCCTGGTGCTCACCTTCAGCCGCAAGGCGGCCGTCGAGCTGCGCGACCGCATGGCGCTGCGCATGGGGGCGGCACGCGCACCGCAGGCGACGACCTTCCACTCGTACTGCTACGCCCTGGTCCGCGCCCACCAGGACAGCGACCGGTTCGCCGAACCGCTGCGGCTGCTGTCCGGCCCGGAGCAGGATGTCGCCGTCCGTGAGCTGCTCGCGGGCCAGCCCGGCCTGGAGCGGCTCGGCCTCGCGCACGTGCGCTGGCCGGAGGAACTGCGCGCCTGCCTCACCACCCGGGGCTTCGCGGACGAGGTCCGTGCCGTGCTGGCGCGCAGCCGCGAACTCGGCCTGGGTCCGGAAGCCCTGGACGCCTTCGCCCGGCGCATCGGCCGTCCCGACTGGCGTGCCGCGGCCTCGTTCCTCGCCGAGTACCTCGACGTCCTCGACCTGCAGGGAGTCCTCGACTACGCCGAACTCGTGCACCGCGCGGTGCTCCTCGCCCGCCGCCCCGAGATCGCGGCGGGCCTGTCCGCCCGCTACGACGCCGTGCTCGTGGACGAGTACCAGGACACCGACCCCGCGCAGGTGCGGCTGCTGCACGCCCTGGCCGGCGAGGGCCGCACCCTTGTCGCCTTCGGCGACCCCGACCAGTCGATCTACGCCTTCCGGGGCGCGGACGTGAACGGCATCCTCGACTTCCCGCGCACCTTCCCACGCGTGGACGGCCGCCCCGCCCCCGTCGAGGTCCTGCGGACCTCACGCCGTTCCTCCACGGCGCTGCTGACCGCGACCCGGCTCCTCACCCAGCGCATGCCGCTCACCCGGCTCCCGGTGGAGAAGGTCCGCGCCCACCGTGAGCTGACCCCCCTGAAGGAGGGGGGCCGTGTCGAGGTCTTCACGTACCCGACGGCCGGCACCGAGCTGGACAACATCGCCGACATCCTGCGCCGCGCGCATCTGGAGGACGGGATCCCGTGGGGCGAGATGGCGGTCCTGGTGCGCGCCGGATCCCGCACGATCCCGACGGCCCGCCGTGCGCTCACGGCCGCCGGTGTGCCTCTGGACATCGACGGAGACGACGTGCCGCTGCGCCATGAGCCGGCGGTCGCACCGCTGCTGACGGCGCTGCGGGCGGTGGCATCGGCGGAGGCGGGGCCGCGTCCCCGAGGGGGCGTCGACGGGGAGGCGGGTACGGACGAGGTCACGGACGTACCGCCAGATGTCGGACAGCCTCATGGCAGGCAGGGGCAGGGGCAGGGGCAGGGGCAGGGGCAGGAAGAGCAGGAGCAGAGGCAGCAGCCGGGTTCCGAGCCCGAGGCGGACGCGGAGTCCCAGCCGCAGCCCGAGCCGGGCTCCGAGGCGAGGCTGGAACCGGAGTCGGGTCATGAAGCCGAGCCTCGGCCCGAGCACGTGCCCGTGCCCGGTTCCGAAGCCGAGCCGCAGGACGAGCCCGAGCCCGAGCACGAGCCCGGTCCCGAAGCCGAGCCGCAGGACGAGCCCGAGCCCGAGCCCGAGCACGAGCCCGGTTCCGAAGCCGGGCGGCAGCTCGACTCGGATTCCGAAGCCGGGCCCGGGATGGAGAGGTGCTGGCTCGACACCGAGACCGCGCTGACCCTCCTCGCCTCGCCCCTCGCCGGCATGGACGCCGCGGACCTGCGCCGGCTCGGGCGCGCCCTGCGCGACGAGGAGCGGGCGGCCGGCAATGCCGTGCCCCCGCCGTCCGACGACCTGCTCGCGCGGGCGCTCGCCGAACCCGAGCGTCTGGTGGCGCACGACCCGGCGTACGCGCGTGGCGCCCAGCGGCTGGGAGCGTTGCTGCAGAAGGCGCGGGCACGGCTCGCGGGCGGTGGTACGGCCGAGGAGGCGCTGTGGGACCTGTGGGAGGGCACACCGTGGCCCGCCCGACTGGAACGGGCGACCCGCCGAGGGGGTGCGGCCGGACGGAACGCGGACCGCGACCTGGACGCCGTGTGCGCGCTGTTCGCGAGCGCGGCACGCGCGGAGGAGCGCTCGGGCGGCCGCGGCGCACTGAACTTCCTCGAAGAGCTTCAGGCGGAGGACATCGCCGCCGACACCCTCGCGGGCCGTGCCGTACGGCCCGACGCCGTACGGCTGATGACCGCGCACCGCGCCAAGGGGCTGCAGTGGCGCCTCGTCGTCGTCGCGGGTGTCCAGGAGGGATTGTGGCCCGACCTGCGGCGCCGCGGTTCCCTGCTGGAGGCCGACCGCATCGGCCGCGACGGACTCGCCGAACCGCTCACACCGGGCGCGCTCCTCGCCGAAGAGCGCCGTCTGTTCTACGTCGCCGCCACACGCGCGCGTGAGCGCCTCGTCGTCACCGCGGTGAAGGCCCCCGCGGACGACGGAGACCAGCCTTCCCGCTTCCTGACCGAGCTCGGCGTCGAACCCAGGGACGTCACCGGCCGCCCCCGCCGCCCGCTGTCCGTGGCCGCGCTCGTCGCCGAGCTGCGCGCCACGACCGTCGACCCGCGCGCGTCCGAGGCGCTCAGGGAGGCTGCCGCGCGCCGGCTGGCCCGGCTTGCCGCGCTCGCCGACGAGGAGGGCCGCCCCCTGGTCCCGTCCGCGCATCCGTACCGCTGGTGGGGCATGTTCGAGCCCACCGAGTCCAAGGTGCCGCTGCGCGACCGCGACCAGCCCGTCGTGCTGTCGGGCAGTGCCCTGGACCAGCTCGCCAACACCTGCGCCCTGCAGTGGTTCCTCGGCCGAGAGGTGAAGGCCGACGCGCCCGCCACCGCCGCCCAGGGCTTCGGCAACGTGATGCACGTGCTCGCCGACGAGGTCGCCTCCGGGCGTACCCCGGCCGATCTCGACGTGCTCATGGAGCGTCTCGACTCGGTGTGGAACGCCCTCGCCTTCGACGCCCCGTGGAAGTCGGTGCAGGAGAAGCAGCACGCGCGCGTGGCGCTCGAACGCTTCCTCCAGTGGCATGTGATGGACCGCACGGGACGTACGCCGGTGGCGAGCGAGCACGACTTCGACGTCACGCTCGGAGCGGGCGACTACGAGGTGCGCGTCCGCGGCTCCATGGACCGGGTCGAGGCGGACGGCGAAGGCCGCGCGTACGTCGTCGACTTCAAGACCGGCAAGCAGGCGCCCACGTCCAAGGAGGTAGGACGCCACCCTCAGCTGGCCGTCTATCAGCTGGCGGTGCGCGAGGGCGCCGTGGACGAGGCGTTCGACGGTGTGCGACCCCGGCCGGGCGGCGCCGAACTGGTCCAGCTGCGTCAGGGCGCCGCCAAGAGGGACGGCGGCGAGACCCTGCCCAAGGTGCAGGCCCAGGAGCCCTTGGAGGGCGAGTGGGTCGGCGAGCTGCTGGCGACGGCGGCCGGCAAGGTGCTCGACGAACGGTTCTCCCCGACCACCGGCCAGCACTGCGCGCACTGCGCGTTCCGGGCGTCGTGCAGCGCCCGCCCCGAGGGACGCCACGTGGTCGAGTGATGTTCGGCCGAGTGATATTCGGTCGACGTGTGGTCGAGTGACATAGCGCACGACAGGGGCTGACCTGCGCTTGTGCTGCCTCGGCGGCCGATGCGGCATGCGTTGTCAGTGCCCGGCGCTAGCCTCTCTGGGGTGTCCGCACGTATCACCGATCCCGAGCAGCTCAAGGAGCTCCTCGGGATTCCGTTCACCCCGGAGCAGACGGCCTGCATCATCGCGCCGCCCGCCCCGCAGGTGATCGTGGCCGGAGCGGGCTCCGGAAAGACGACGGTGATGGCGGCGCGCGTGGTGTGGCTGGTCGGCACCGGCCAGGTCGCGCCACAGGAGGTCCTCGGCCTCACGTTCACCAACAAGGCCGCCGGTGAACTCGCCGAGCGGGTACGCAAGGCGCTCGTGAAGGCCGGCGTCACCGACCCCGACGCCATCGACCCGGACGATCCGCCCGGTGAGCCCGTGATCTCGACGTACCACGCCTTCGCGGGCCGTCTGCTGACCGACCACGGCCTGCGCATCGGCCTCGAACCGACCTCCCGTCTGCTCGCCGACGCCACCCGCTACCAGCTCGCCGCGCGCGTGCTGCGGGAGGCCCCCGGCCCCTATCCGGCGCTGACCCGCTCCTTCCCGGACCTCGTCAGCGACCTCCTCGCCCTCGACTCCGAGCTCGCCGAACACCTAGTCCGGCCCGAGGACCTGCGCGCTTGGGACGCCGGGCTGCTGCACACCCTGGAGGGCGCCAAGCTCACCAACGCCGACCTGCGCAAGGTCCCCGACACCGCCGCCGCCCGCAGGGAACTCGCCGAACTGGTCCTGCGGTACCGGGCCGCCAAGCGCGAACGGGACCTGCTCGACTTCGGCGACCAGATCGCCCTCGCCGCACGGCTCGCCCGGCTTCCCGACGTCGGGCGCATCCTGCGTGACGAGTTCCGCGTGGTCCTCCTCGACGAGTACCAGGACACCTCCGTCGCCCAACGCGTCCTGCTGGCGGGACTGTTCGGCGGTGGCACCGGCCACCCCGTGACCGCCGTCGGCGACCCCTGCCAGGCCATCTACGGCTGGCGCGGTGCCTCCGTCGCCAACCTGGACGACTTCCCCGAGCACTTCGCCCACCCCGACGGCACCACGGCCGAACGCCAGGCGCTGAGCCAGAACCGCCGCAGTGGAGGCCGGCTCCTGGACCTGGCCAACGGACTCGCCGAGCCGCTGCGCGCCATGCACGCGGGCGTGGAGGCCCTTCGCCCGGCGCCCGGCGCCGAACGGGACGGCATTGTGCGCTGCGCGCTGCTGCGCACCCATGCCGAGGAGATCGACTGGATCGCCGACTCCCTCGCCCACCTCGTCCGCACCGGCAAGGAGCCCGGCGAGATCGCGGTGCTGTGCCGCACCGCGACCGACTTCGCCGAGATCCAGGGCGCGCTCGTCGCCCGCGACGTCCCCGTGGAGGTCGTCGGCCTCTCCGGGCTGCTGCATCTGCCAGAGGTGGCCGACCTGGTCGCCGTCTGCGAGGTGCTCCAGGACCCGGGCGCCAACGCCTCCCTGGTCCGCCTGCTGACGGGCCCGCGCTGGCGCGTCGGCCCGCGCGACCTCGCCCTGCTCGGCAGGCGTGCCCGGCTGCTGGTGTCGCACACGCGCGTGGCGGGGGACGACGACCCCGACCGCAGGCTCGCCGAAGCGGTCGAGGGGGTCGACCCGGCCGAGGTGATCTCGCTCGCCGACGCCCTGGACACGTTCCTGGAGTCCCCGATGGAGGGTGGCCGGAACGACGACAGGCTGCCGTTCTCGCCGGACGCGCGTGTGCGGTTCGCCCGCCTCGCCGCCGAACTGCGTGACCTGCGCCGCTCGCTCTCCGACCCGCTCATGGACGTCCTGCACCGCGTCCTCGCCGTCACCGGCCTCGAGGTCGAGCTGTCGGCGTCCCCGCACGCCCTTGCCGCCCGCCGCCGCGAGACCCTGTCCAACTTCCTGGACGTCGCCGCCTCCTTCGCGGCCAACGAGAGCGAGGCCAGTCTGCTGGCCTTCCTGGGGTTTCTGCGCACCGCCGCCCAGTACGAGAAGGGCCTCGACAACGCGCTCCCGGGCGGCGAGAACACCGTCAAGGTGCTCACCGCGCACAAGTCCAAGGGCCTGGAGTGGGACGTCGTGGCCGTCCCCGGGCTCGTCACCGGGACGTTCCCCAGCGGCCAGGGCCGCGAGAAGTGGACCGCCCAGGCCAAGGTGCTCCCGCACGAGCTGCGCGGCGACCGCGACACGCTGCCCGACATCGAGACGTGGGACGCGCGCGGCATGAAGGCGTTCCACGAAGCGATGAAGGACCACCAGCACACCGAGGAGCTCCGCCTCGGTTACGTCGCCTTCACTCGCCCCCGCTCCCTTCTCCTCGGCTCCGGCCACTGGTGGGGCCCCACCCAGAAGAGGCCCCGCGGTCCTTCCGACTTCCTTGTCGCCCTCTACGAACACTGTGCCGCCGGTCACGGCGAGATCGAGGCGTGGGCGGACGAGCCCGCCGAGGAGGAGGAGAACCCCGTCCTCCATCAGGAGACCGCCGATCTGCTGTGGCCACTGCCCCTGGACGCCGCCGCACAGGCCAGGCGCCGGACGGCCGCCGAGACGGTCCTCGCCCACCTGGACGCCCTCACCGGCCACGACGACGACCACCCGGCCGCCGTGCACGATCCCGACGCCTACGACGACCCGGAATGGCCACCACCGCCGGACGACGAGAACCTCGACGGCATCCCCGCGGACTTCGACGGCATCCCAGCAGACCCTGACAGCATCCCCGCACACCTGCACGGCATCCCCGCACACCCGGACGCCGCTCCTTACGAAGGGGACGCCTACCAGGACGACGACCTGGGCGACTGGGACTCGTGGAAGAGAGCCCCCCACCCGACCGTCCCGCACCAGCCGGCACCCCGGGACGCCGGCGCGGACCTCCCGCACACCCCGGCGCCCCCGCGCGCTGCCGCGGACCCGGGTGCCCGTCCGCACGCGTCCGGGCCGCGGCCCGGCACCCTCACCCCCGAGGAGTCCCGCGCCGTCGCCTCCTGGGACCGCGACCTCGACGCGCTCACGGGTGAGCTGCTCCGCGCGCGGGAGGCCGTCACCGAGGTGCCGCTGCCGGCCTCGCTGACCGCGTCCCAGTTGCTGCGCCTGGCCGCCGACCCGGACGGCTTCGCGCAGGAGCTGGCCCGGCCCATGCCGCGGCCGCCGCAGCCCGCTGCCCGCCGGGGCACGCGCTTCCACGCCTGGGTGGAGGCCCGCTTCGAGGAGCTGACGCTTCCCCTGTTGGAGCCGGAGGAGCTGCCCGGCGGCGACGCCGAGATCGCGGACGAACGCGATCTGGAGAGCTTGAAGGAGGCCTTCGAGCGGACCGAGTACGCCCACCGCACGCCCTACCGCGTCGAGACGCCCTTCCAGCTGACCATCGCCGGCCGCGTCGTACGGGGCCGTATCGACGCCGTCTACCGGGACGGGGACGGCGAGGGGACGACGTACGAGATCGTCGACTGGAAGACGGGGCACGGCCGGACGGCCGACGCCCTCCAGCTCGCCCTGTACCGGCTGGCCTGGTCCGAGCGGCAGGGCGTCCCTCTGGAGTCGGTCACGGCCGTGTTCGTGTACGTGCGGACGGGCGAGGTCGTGCGGCCGGACGACCTGCCCGACCGGGCCGCGCTGGAGCGGCTGCTGCTGGACGAGCCGTACGGTGACGAACGGCACGAACAGGGTGTCAGCGCGGGCCGATAGGCTCGGGAGTATGAGCCAGACCCCGGACAGCGCCGTCCGCACGTACATCGACCGGCACCGCGCCGCCTTCCTGGACGAGCTTGCCGAGTGGCTGCGCATCCCGTCGGTGTCCGCCCAGCCCCAGCACGCCTCCGACGTGCGGCGCAGTGCCGACTGGCTCGCGAGCAGGCTCAAGGAGACCGGTTTCCCGACCGCCGAGGTCTGGCAGACGCCGGGCGCCCCCGCAGTCTTCGCCGAGTGGCCCTCCGAGGACCCGGGGGCACCCGTGGTCCTGGTGTACGGCCACCATGACGTCCAGCCCGCCGCCCGGGAGGACGGCTGGGACAGCGACCCCTTCGAACCGGTCGTCCGGGACGACCGCCTCTACGCGCGCGGGGCCGCCGACGACAAGGGCCAGGTCTTCTTCCACACCCTCGGGGTCCGCGCCCACCTCGCCGCCACCGGCCGTGCCACCCCGGCCGTCACCCTGAAGCTGCTGATCGAGGGCGAGGAGGAGTCCGGGTCGCCGAACTTCCGGGACCTCGTCGAGAAGCACGCGGAGCGGCTCGCCGCCGACGCGGTGATCGTCTCCGACACCGGGATGTGGTCCGAGGACACCCCCACGGTGTGCACGGGCATGCGCGGCCTCGCCGAGTGCGAGATCCGGCTGTACGGCCCGGACCAGGACATCCACTCCGGCTCCTTCGGCGGCGCAGTACCCAACCCGGCGACGGCCGTCGCCCGCCTGGTGTCCGCCCTGCACGACGAGCAGGCGCGCGTGGCGATCCCCGGCTTCTACGACGGTGTCGTCGACCTCACCGACCACGAGCGCGCGCTCTTCGCCGAGCTCCCGTTCGACGAGGCCCGGTGGCTGCGCACCGCCAGGTCGCACGCCACCGAGGGCGAGGCCGGCTACACCACCCTGGAGCGCGTCTGGGCCCGCCCCACCGCCGAGGTCAACGGCATCGGCGGCGGCTACCAGGGCCCGGGCAGCAAGACGATCATCCCGTCCTCGGCGATGGTCAAGCTCTCCTTCCGCCTGGTCGCCGGGCAGCACCCGGACCACATCGAGCGGCTGGTCCGCGCCTGGGCCGCCGACCAGATCCCCGCCGGGATCCGGCACGAGATCGCCTTCTCCTCGGCCACCCGCCCCTGCCTGACACCGCTGGACCACCCCGCGCTGAGGTCGGTCGCACGCGCCATGAACAGCGCCTTCGGCCGGCCGATCCGCTACACGCGCGAGGGCGGTTCCGGACCGGCCGCCGACCTCCAGGAAGTACTGGCCGCACCCGTGCTCTTCCTGGGCATCTCCGTCCCCTCCGACGGATGGCACGCCCCGAACGAGAAGGTCGAGCTGGACCTGCTCCTCAAGGGCGCCGAGACCGCCGCCTACCTCTGGGGCGACCTGGCCGAGCACTGGCGCCGTGCGCCCTGACCGCCCGGCCGAGGGGGCGTCCCGCGCGCGGCACACTGGAAGGGCCGCCCGCGCCACGGCGCCCCGCCGGATCCGGACGCCTCCCACCGCACAGCCCGCTGAACCGTCGCCGAATCAACCGTTCCACCGGGGGAGTTGGAAGCACCCGTGACCACCTGGACCGACCACACCGCCGACCGACCCATCTCGCTCACCGCCCCCAGCGGCATCGACCGTGCCGCGCACCACCGGCTCGACGAGGCCTGGCTGGCGGCGGCGTGGAGCCACCCCACGACCCGCTGCTTCGTGGTGTCCGGCGGCCAGGTCCTCATCGACGAGACGTCCGACGGACGGACCGAACTCGTCATGGGCCCGTCCTTCGAGGCCCCGCTCACCGAGGCGCACCGCTACTTCCTGGGCATCGACGAGGAGGGCGTCAGCTACTTCGCGCTCCAGAAGGACGCGCTGCCCGGCCGCATGGACCAGTCCGCGCGCCCGGCGGGCCTGCGCGAGGCCGGCCTGCTGCTGTCGCCGCGCGACGCGGGCCTGATGGTGCACGCGGTCGGACTGGAGAACTGGCAGCGCACCCATCGTTTCTGCTCGCGCTGCGGCGAGCGCACGGTCATCGCGGCCGCCGGGCACATCCGCCGCTGCCCCGCCTGCGGCGCCGAGCACTACCCGCGCACCGACCCCGCCGTGATCATGGCCGTCACCGACGAGGAGGACCGCATCCTGCTCGGCCGCCAGGTCCACTGGCCCGAAGGACGCTTCTCGACGCTGGCCGGCTTCGTGGAGCCCGGCGAGTCCATCGAGCAGTCGGTACGCCGTGAGGTCCGGGAGGAGGCCGGCATCACCGTCGGCCAGGTCGAGTACGTGGCCAGCCAGCCCTGGCCCTTCCCGTCCAGCCTCATGCTGGGCTTCATGGCCCGTGCCACCTCCACCGAGATCAACGTCGACGGCGACGAGATCAGCGAGGCCCGCTGGTTCTCCCGCGACGAACTGCGCGCCGCCTTCGACTCGGGTGAGGTGATGCCGCCCTACGGCATCTCGATCGCCGCCCGCCTGATCGAGCTCTGGTACGGCAAGCCCCTGCCGGCGCGCAGCACCTTCTGAGGGGAGACGTACGAGAAGGGCCCCCGCCGCCGAGGAAGGCGGTGGTCGGCCCGGAGCCCGAGACCAGCGCGGTGAGGGCGCCGGCGGCGCGGCCGGCCGCGAGGGTGTCGGC
>NZ_JBSFCI010000066.1:0-24147 GCF_053593375.1 Streptomyces sp. NPDC002309
ATCGCGCCGTGTGCGGGTGCGCGTTCGGGGGTGGTTGTCGTCGGCCCCGCCTCTGTCCGTGGGTGCGGGTTCGTCGTCGTGCGCGGGTGTGGGGGGTTGTCGTCGGCCTGGCCTCTGTCCGCCGGTGCGGGTGCGGGTGCGGGGGTCGTGGGCCGGCGCTCACGGTGCGGTTCCTTCCCGCCGTGCGCGGCTGCGGGTGCGTCCGGGCTCGGGGGTGTCATTCGCCTTCGGGGGCGTCCGGTGGGGGTGCCGTGGGGCGGAGTTTCAGCCAGGTCAGGAAGAAGAGGCCCAGCAGGAGCATGCCCAGGCCGGTCCAGAGGTTGATGTTGACGCCTTCGGCCTTGGCCAGGGCGGCTTCGTCGTCGGTGAGGCCGGTGATCGTGACGATGACGCCGTAGAGGACGAACAGGCCGCCGATGATGCGTCGGATGTCGAACAGGCGGGCGGCCGTCGCCGACCTGCCCTCCAGTTCGGTGACCTCCCGCTGGACGTCGTTCTCCGGGCTTTCGGGGTGCTCCGACATGGTTTCCTCTCCGGGTCAGAACGAGAACGGGATGTAGCAGGCGGCCGCCAGGATCACCGCGCCCCAGCCGAGCAGTGCCGGCTTGCGGTACCACGCGTCGTCGCCCTCCGCGGGCGGCTCCGCCATGCCGGGTGAGCGGGTGCCGTAGACGAGGCCCTGGAGTTCGCGCTCCGGTTTGGGGGCGGTGAACAGGGAGACGGCCACCATGACCACCGCGCCGGCCACGAAGCCCGCGATCGCGGAGACGAAGTTGGCGCCCTGGTCGGAGGGGATGTCGACGACGCCCTGTTCGTAGATGACGAAGTAGTTGACCATCGCCGCCGTCGTGCCGGCGAGGAGGCCCCAGAAGCCCGACTTCATCGACGCGCGCTTCCAGAACATGCCGATGATGAAGACGACGAACATCGGGACGTTGAAGAAGGAGAACAGCGTCTGGAGGTAGGCCATGATGTTCGAGAAGGACGACGCCAGGAACGCCGTACCGATGGAGGCGAGGACGCCGATCGCGGTGATGAGGCGGCCGAAGCGCACGTAGTAGCCGTCCTCCCGGCCGCGTTTGACGTACTTCGCCCAGATGTCGTTGGTGAAGACGGTGTTGAAGGAGGACACGTTGGCCGCCATGCCCGCCATGAACGCCGCCAGCAGGCCGGTCACCGCGATGCCGAGGACGCCGTTGGGGAGCAGGTCCTGCATCAGGTACGGGATCGCGTCGTTGTACTGGTAGCCCGACTCGGGTGTGCCGAAACCCGGGATCAGGGCGGCGGCGACCAGGCCCGGGATCATCACCAGGAAGACGATGAAGATCTTCGGGAACGCGGCGATCAGCGGTGTGCGCTGGGCCGCGGAGAGGTTCCTGGCGGACAGCGCGCGCTGGACCTCGGCGAAGTTGGTGGTCCAGTAGCCGAAGGAGAGCACGAAGCCGAGGCCCAGGACGATGGTGAGCCAGTTCGCGCCGAGCGGGTTGGGGTCGCCGATGCCGGTACCGCCCCAGGCGGTCACGAAGTCGCCGCCGTGCTCGGCGGTGAGGGTGTTCGTCAGGCCGTCCCAGCCGCCGGCCTTCCTCAGGCCGAGGACCGTGATCGGGATGAGGGCGGCGAGGATCACGAAGAACTGCAGCACCTCGTTGTAGATCGCGGACGAGAGGCCGCCGAGGGTGATGTAGGCGAGCACGAAGAAGCCCGCCACGACGATCGCCACCCACTCCGGCCAGCCGAGCAACGCCTCCACGACGATCGCGAGCGCGTAGAGGTTGACGCCCGCGATCAGGACGGCGGCGAAGGCGAACAGGATCGAACTGAGCAGATGCGCCGCCCTGTCGAAGCGGAGCAGGAGGAACTCCGGGACCGAGCGGACCTTGGAGCCGTAGTAGAACGGCATCATCACCAGGCCCAGGAAGACCATCGCCGGGACGGCGCCGATCCAGTACCAGTGCGTGGTGTAGACGCCGTACTGCGCGCTGTTGGCGGCCATGCCGAGGATCTCGGTGGCGCCCAGGTTGGCCGCGATGAACGCGAGACCGGTGACCCATGCGGGCAGGGAGCGGCCGGACAGGAAGAAGTCGAGGGTGGTCCTGACCGACCGGCGGGCGGCGAGGCCGATGCCCAGCACGACGGCGAAGTAGACGCCGAGGATCGTGTAGTCGAGCCAGTTGGTGGGGAGCCGTAGCTCGGCGGAGAGATATGTGGGGGTTTCCATAGGCCCTCGCTTCGTCGCGTGAACTCATCCGGCCCGGAACGTGTGCCTGAGCGTCTGCTCATTGAACCCTTTCGATGTCGAGTTCTGATTGATTGTGATGTTGACTGCGGTGGTGAGTTGTGTTTTGGTGTGTTGGGTTCTGTTGAATGATTGAGTGGCTCGAATGAGGAGTCCGCGGTGAAGAAGACCTCGACCCGGTTGGCGGACGGCCGCGAGCTGATCTACTACGACCTGCGTGACGACTCCGTACGGGACGCGGTCGACCGCCGCCCGCTGGAGCCGACCGTGACGAGCTCCGAGATCCGCGGCGACGACCTGCTGGGCGACTCGGTCGCGATCGCCTCCCACCGCCAGGGCCGCACCTACCATCCGCCGGCCGACCAGTGCCCGCTGTGCCCCACGCGGGGCGAGCGGCTGAGCGAGATCCCGGACTCGTCGTACGACGTCGTGGTCTTCGAGAACCGTTTTCCCTCGCTGGCCGGTGACTCCGGGCGCTGCGAGGTCGTCTGCTTCACCTCCGACCACGACGCGTCCTTCGCCGGTCTGGGCGAGGAGCAGGCGCGGCTGGTCCTGGACGCGTGGACCGACCGGACGTCGGAGCTGTCCCATCTGCCCTCCGTCGAGCAGGTGTTCTGTTTCGAGAACCGGGGTGCGGAGATCGGTGTGACACTGGGTCACCCGCACGGGCAGATCTACGCCTATCCCTTCACCACCCCCCGCACCGCCCTGATGCTCCGTTCCGTCGCGGCCCATCGGGAGGCCACGGGCGGGGAGAACCTCTTCGACGCCGTCGTGGAGCGCGAACTCGCCGGCGGGCGCGTCGTCCTTGAGGGTGAACACTGGGTCGCCTTCGTGTCGTTCGCCGCGCACTGGCCGTACGAGGTCCACCTGTACCCGCGGCGCCGGGTGCCCGACCTGCTCGCGCTGGACGAGGCGGCACGCTCGGAATTCCCCCGGGTCTATCTGGAACTCTTGAGGCGCTTCGACCGGATCTTCGGCGAGGGTGAGCCTCCGACGCCGTACATCGCCGCTTGGCACCAGGCGCCGTTCGGCCGGCTGGCGGAGTTCGACGGCGTCAGCCGTGACGACTTCGCACTCCACCTGGAGCTTTTCACCATTCGCCGAACTTCCGGCAAGCTGAAGTTCCTCGCGGGCTCCGAGTCCGGCATGAGCGTGTTCATCAACGACGTGCCGCCGGAGCGCGCGGCCGAGCGACTGCGAGAGGTAGCTAGTTCATGAGCGGGAAGTACCTGGTCACCGGCGGAGCCGGATACGTCGGCAGTGTCGTCGCCCAGCATCTGCTGGAAGCGGGCCACGAGGTCGTCGTCCTCGACAACCTGTCCACCGGGTTCCGTGAGGGCGTGCCCGCCGGTGCCTCCTTCGTCGAGGGCGACGTCCGCGACGCCGAGAAGTGGCTGGACAGCTCGTTCGACGCGGTGCTCCACTTCGCCGCCTTCTCACAGGTCGGCGAGTCCGTCGTGAAGCCCGAGAAGTACTGGGACAACAACGTCGGCGGCACCATGGCCCTGCTCGCCGCCATGCGGTCGGCCGGGGTGCGCAAGCTGGTCTTCTCCTCCACCGCCGCGACCTACGGCGAGCCGCGGGAGGTCCCGATCGTCGAGTCCGCGCCGACCGCGCCGACCAACCCCTACGGCGCCTCCAAGCTCGCCGTCGACCACATGATCACCGGTGAGGCGCGGGCGCACGGGCTGGGCGCGGTGTCGCTGCGCTACTTCAACGTCGCGGGCGCGTACGGCGAGTTCGGCGAGCGGCACGACCCCGAGTCGCACCTCATCCCGCTCGTCCTCCAGGTGGCCCAGGGCGGGCGCGACGCGATCTCCGTCTACGGCGACGACTACCCGACGCCGGACGGCACCTGCGTGCGGGACTACATCCACGTGGCGGACCTCGCGGAGGCCCACCTGCTGGCCGTCGGCGCGGCCGTCCCCGGCGAGCACCTGATCTGCAACCTCGGCAACGGCAACGGCTTCTCGGTCCGCGAGGTCGTCGAGACGGCCCGTCAGGTCACCGGCCACCCGATCCCCGAGGTCGCGGCCCCGCGCCGGGGCGGCGACCCGGCGGTGCTGGTGGCGTCGGCGCAGGCCGCCCGCGAGCGGCTCGGCTGGAACCCGTCCCGCGCGGATCTCGCCGGAATCGTCGCGGACGCCTGGGAGTTCGCGCAGCGGCGCGGCAAGTAGAGACGTACGGAAGGTCAGGGGTCAGGGCATGAGCGAGGCCAGCAAGACGGTCGCCGAAACCGTCGCGGAGCGGTTCCGGGAGCTGTACGGGGCCGATCCGCACGGAGTGTGGGCCGCGCCGGGACGGGTCAACCTCATCGGCGAGCACACCGATTACAACGACGGCTTCGTGATGCCGTTCGCGCTGCCGCACACCGCGGTCGCCGCGGTCTCCCCGCGCACCGACGGCGTGCTGCGGCTGCACTCGGCGGACGTCGAGGGCGGCGTGGCCGAGCTGCGCCTGGACGCGCTCGAGCCGGAGTCGGACCGGGACTGGACCGCGTACCCGGCGGGCGTCGTCTGGGCGCTGCGCGCCGCGGGCCACGAGGTGACCGGCGCGGACATCCACCTGGCCTCCACGGTCCCGGCGGGCGCGGGTCTGTCGTCCTCGGCGGCGCTGGAGGTGGTGGTCGCCCTAGCCCTGAACGACCTGTACGCACTCGGCCTCAAGGGCTGGCAGCTGGCCCGCCTGTGCCAGCGCGCCGAGAACGTCTACGTCGGCGCCCCCGTCGGCATCATGGACCAGACCGCGTCCGCCTGCTGCACCGCGGGCCACGCCCTGTTCCTCGACACCCGCGACCTCTCCCAGCGCCAGATCCCCTTCGATCTGGCGGCCGAGGGCATGCGCCTGCTGGTGGTCGACACCCAGGTCAAGCACGAACACAGCACCGGCGAGTACGGCAAGCGCCGCGCCGGCTGCGAGAAGGGCGCCGCCCTGCTGGGCGTCGACGCCCTGCGCGACATCCCGTACGACGGGCTGGACGCGGCGCTCGACCGCCTCGGGGACGACGAGGAGGTGCGCCGTCTGGTCCGGCACGTGGTCAGCGAGGACGAGCGCGTCGAACGCGTCGTCGGCCTGCTGGAGTCGGGCGGGACCCGGGCGATCGGCCCGGTCCTCACCGAGGGCCACGCCTCGCTGCGGGACGACTTCCGGGTCTCCTGCCCCGAACTGGACCTGGTCGTCGACACCGCGCTGTCGGCCGGCGCGCTCGGCGCCCGGATGACGGGCGGCGGCTTCGGCGGCTCGGCGATCGTCCTCGCGGAGGTGGCGGACGTCGACGGTGTCACCAAGGCGGTCACCGAGGCGTTCGCGGCGGCGGGCTTCCCGGAGCCCCGGGTGTTCGAGGCGGTGCCTTCGCCGGGAGCGCGGCGGCTGCGGTAGGAAGCGGCTGCGGTACGGGCGGCGGTGGCAGGGCTGCTGCGGCTGGGCGGCGGCTGTGGGGTGGGCTTCTGCGGCCGGGTGGCGGCTGTCGGTGGACTGACTGAGGCCGGGTGGCGGCTGTGGTGCGGTGGCGGTCGCGGTTCGGTGGAGGCTGCGGCAGGGCGGTCGCCCTCAGCCGGTGACGAGGGGCTTCGTCAGGGTGAACTCCGTGATGCCGGGCGGGTAGTCGGGGATCGCGGCCACCACCTCGTAGCCCTGCCCGCGGTAGAAGTCCGGGGCCTGGAAGTCCCAGGTCTCCACGCGGGCGGCGGTGCAGCGGCGTTCCTCACGGGCGACGCCCTCGGCCCGCGCCAGCAGGCGTGAGCCGAGGCCGCTGCCGCGGTGGTGGCCGTCCACCCAGAGGTACGTCACATGCAGCCAGCTCGCCCAGGTGTGCCCGACCAGGCCGCCGGCCAGGTCGCCGCCCGCGTCCAACGCCCAGACATGCAGGGGGGTTTCGCGGGCGTCGGGCGTTCCACGCAGGGCGCGCAGGATCGGTGAGGCTGCCGTATTGGTGTCGCGGAGCCGCGAACGGAGAAGATCGCGCCGGGTCCTGTCGACTTCTGTCTCAAGACGAAACATGCGGCTCACCATAAACGTGCCGGACGGCCAGTTCTGCAAATTGCCTTCCGCTCCTGGCCACCGTCCGTACTCTGATGAAAGCACCGGTGGGGGCCGGTGCTTTTCAGGGGGCGAGACAAGTCGGGTACGACGCCCGAAGTGGGGGTAGCAGTTTCTGCACGGCGGCGGCCGTGCGGCTGCGGCGACCCCGTCCTGGGGAACGGCGGAGACACCTGCCCAGGACTGCTTCGGGTGTCGTGCCCGCACCGGTCACCGGCTCCCGACGATGGGCGTCCCCTGCTCTTCCAGAGCTCGGGGAAGGGGGTTTCGTGGTACGCATCCGAGTCCTGGTCGTCGACGACCACCGCATCTTCGCCGAGTCCCTCGCGGCGGCACTCGCCGCCGAGCCGGACGTCGACGTCTCCGCGGCCGGCAGTGGTCCCGCCGCGGTACGCAGCCTGGAGCGCGCGGCCGCGGAGGGCCGGCGCTTCGACGTGCTGCTCGTCGACGCCGATCTGGGCGGCACCGTGCCCGGGATACGGCCCGCCGTGCCCGTACAGGAGGGCGGCGACGGCGTCGTGGACGGGATCTCCCTGGTCGCGGGGGTCCGCGTCGCACAGCCCGGGGTGCGGGTCGTCGTGCTCGCCGAGAAGGACGACCCCCGGCGGGCGGCGCTCGCCCTGCAGGTCGGCGCGAGCGGCTGGGTCGCCAAGGACTGCTCGCTGTCCCGGCTGCTCACCGTCATCCGGGGCGTCCTGCGCGACGAGACGCATCTGCCGCCCGCGCTGCTCACGGGTGTGCTGCGCGAGCTGACCGCGACCCGCAGGCACCGCACCGAGAGCGAGCGGCTGGTGGAGTCCCTCACGCCGCGCGAGCGGGAGGTGCTGCGCTGCATGGTCGCGGGCCTCGGCCGCAAGGCCGTCGCCGAGCGGCTCTATCTCTCCCCGCACACCGTACGCACGCATATGCAGAACGTCCTCGGCAAACTCGGCGTCCACTCCACCCTCGCCGCGGTCGCACTCGCCCGCCGCGCCGGCGTGGGCCCGGCGGACCTGGGCCCGACGTCCCGCATCACACCGGAGGAAAGCAACAGCGCCTGAGCGTTCCCCCGCAGAGGCAAGCGAGCCCACTTCAGGGGCGCGGGGAACTGCGCGACCGGCACTCGTGCGTCCGCGGACGAGTGGCGGCCGGCTTCGGGTGTCCCGGGGGCGGGTGTTGGCAGGCGTCGCGGCGGCGTTCCTCAGGGGCGCGGGGAACTGCGCGACCAGCCCCCGCGCACCCGCGGACACACGACGGCCTAACCAGGAATGTTGTCGAACGGTGCCGTCAACTGCCGCAACAACGCCGCCAGTTCGGCCCGCTGCGCCCGGGACAACTCCGCGAGAATCGCCCGCTCCTGATCGAGCAGCCCCGCCAGCGCCTGATCCGCCCGATCCTGCCCCTCGCCGGTGAGCCGGACCAGCACACCCCGTCGGTCACTGGGATCGGGCAACCGCTCCACCAGGCCCTTCTTCGCCAGCCGGTCGATACGGTTCGTCATCGTGCCCGAGGTGACCAACGTCTGCGTCAGCAACTGTCCCGGCGACAGCTGATACGGCGTCCCCGCCCGCCGCAGCGCCGTCAGGACGTCGAACTCCCACGGCTCCAGACTGTGCTCGGAGAAAGCCAGCCGACGCGCACGGTCCAGGTGCCGAGCCAGCCGGCTCACCCGGCTGAGCACTTCCAGCGGTTCCACGTCGAGGTCCGGGCGCTCCCGGCGCCACGCTGCGACCAGCCGATCGACCTCGTCCTCCATGGCGATCAGTGTAGTGGTTGTGTCGACGTGAAGTCTCTTGACGTCGAGATACCCGGTTTGTCAAGCTGAGGACATGGCCGACCCCACCTGGGACCCCGCCCAGTACCTGCGGCACGCCGGACACCGCGCCCGTCCCTTCACCGACCTGCTGGCGCACCTCCCGGAGCCGCCCACCGACCAGCCCCGCGTCGCCGACCTCGGCTGCGGCCCCGGACACCTCACCGCGCTGCTCGCCGCGCGCCGGCCCGCCGCCCGCGTCACCGGCTACGACAACTCCCCGGAGATGCTCGGGCGCGCCCGTGCCGAGCACGCCGGCACCGCCCACCTCGACTTCGCCCACGCCGACCTGCGCACCTGGACGCCCGACGAGCCGTACGACCTGATCGTCAGCAATGCCGCGCTCCAGTGGATCCCCGGGCACGCGGACCGTTTCGCCGACTGGATCGCCGGCCTCGTCCCGGGCGGCACCTTCGCCTTCCAGGTGCCCGGCAACTTCGCCGCCCCCAGCCACCGCCTGATGCGCGATCTGGCGGCGTCCCCGCGCTGGAGGGACCGCCTGGCCGGCACCCTGCGGCACGACGACGCCGTCCTCACCCCCGAGGCGTACCTCGCGCGCCTCACCGGCCTCGGCTGCACCGCCGACGTCTGGGAGACCACGTACGTCCATCTCCTCACCGGGCAGGACCCCGTCCTGGACTGGGTGAAGGGCACCGGACTGCGCCCCGTCCTGACCGCCCTCGCCGACGACCCGCAGGCGGCCCGCGCCTTCGAGGACGAGTACCGCGCAGCTCTTCGCGAGGCGTATCCGTCGACCGGCCACGGCACCGCGTTCCTGTTCCGCCGCGTCTTCGCCGTCGCCCACAAGGAGGCCGGATGATCACCGCCATGGACCACGTCCAGCGCGCGGCCCCTCCCGCCTCCGAGGAGCGTCTGCGCCGCTTCTACGTGGACATCCTCGGCATGCCCTTCCGGGCCACCGCCGCTTCCACTGCGCGGACCCGGTCGGCAACCGCCTGGAGGTCCTGGAGCCGATCTGACTGACCCTACCTGGCCCTCCCGCGCCCGCCACAACGCCGCCGCGGCCACCGACAACCCTGGGCCACCGACAACCCTGGGCCACCGACAACCCTGGGCCACCGACAGTCCGCGGGCACGGGAAGCCCGCGTGCACCCCGCCCCCCCGCGAAGCGCTCAGCTCTTGCGGTGCCCGATCAGCCGCGGCTTCTGCTCCAGGCCGTCCAGCCCGTGCCACGCCAGGTTCACCAGGTGCGCCGCCACCTCCGCCTTCTTCGGCCTGCGCACCTCCAGCCACCACTGCCCGGTCAACGCGACCATCCCGACCAGGGCCTGGGCGTACAGCGGGGCCAGTTTCGAGTCGAAGCCGCGGTTCTTGAACTCCCGGCCCAGGATGTCCTCGACCTGGGTGGCGATGTCCGAGATCAGCGACGCGAAGGAACCCGTCGACTGGGGGATGGGGGAGTCACGGACCAGGATGCGGAATCCGTCCGTGTACTCCTCGATGTAGTCCAGCAGCGCGAACGCCGCCTGCTCGCACAGCTCGCGCGGGTGGCCGGCCGTCAGCGAGCCGGTCACCATGTCCAGCAGGCGGCGCATCTCACGGTCCACGACGACCGCGTACAGCCCCTCCTTGCCGCCGAAGTGCTCGTACACCACCGGCTTGGACACCCCGGCCTTCGCCGCGATCTCCTCCACCGACGTGCCCTCGAAGCCCTTCGCGGCGAAGAGGGTGCGACCGATCTCCAGCAACTGCTGGCGCCGCTCCGCACCGGTCATACGGGTACGGCGCGTCCGCCGCGGCTTCTCGTTGCTGGGGGTGCTGGAGTCGGTCGCCACGGCGTCAATCATGCCGCCTTCGCGGCCTCCCGCCCGCGTCGGGAGCCGCCTTCCCCGTCCTGACGTCGGGAATCGATACGCGAGCGTGACGGCCAGCGCACGTCGTACGCCCACCCGGCGCGCTCGAACCAGCGGATCAGCCGGGCGGAGGAGTCGATCTGGCCGCGCTCCACACCATGCCGCGCCGACGTCGGGTCGGCGTGGTGCAGGTTGTGCCAGGACTCACCGCAGGACAGGACCGCCAGCCACCACACGTTGCCCGAGCGGTCCCTCGACTTGAAGGGCCGCTTGCCCACCGCGTGGCAGATCGAGTTGATCGACCAGGTCACGTGGTGCAGCAGCGCCACCCGGACGAGCGAGCCCCAGAAGAACCCCGTGAACGCGCCCCACCAGGACATCGTCACCAGCCCGCCGATCAGCGCGGGCAGCGCCAGCGACAGCATCGTCCAGAGCAGGAACTGCCGCGAGATCGCCCGCAGCGTCCGGTCCTTGACCAGATCCGGGGCGTACTTGTCCTGCGGGGTGCGCTCCTCGTCGAACATCCAGCCGATGTGCGCCCACCACAGGCCCTTCATCAGCGCCGGCAGCGTCTCGCCGTACTTCCACGGGGAGTGCGGGTCGCCCTCCGCGTCGGAGAACTGGTGATGCTTGCGATGGTCGGCCACCCAGCGCACCAGGGGGCCCTCGACCGCCATGGAGCCGGCGATCGCCAGCGCGATCTTCAACGGCCGCTTGGCCTTGAACGAGCTGTGGGTGAAGTGCCGGTGGAAACCGATCGTGATGCCGTGGCAGCCGAGGAAGTAGAAGAAGACCAGCAGCCCCAGATCCAGCCAGCTCACCCCCCAGCCCCAGGCGAGCGGTACGGCCGCGGTCAGAGCGAGGAACGGGACGACGATGAAGAGCAGGAGCGCGCCCTGCTCGACGGCGCCCTTCTTGTCGCCGCCGAGCGTGGCGGCGGCGAGGGATGCGGCGGTGTCCTGCGAGGTCGACTTCGGGGCGTCGTCGATCACATCGGAACTCGTGGTCATGGGGCGTCCCCTGGGGGGTCGTGGGTGGAGAGGTGCCGGGCTGCGGGTGCCGGAGGTATGACTCGGTCGGAACGAGACATTCCTACGGGCGCGTAACCTACGGCGTCGTAAGTATGTCAGCGCGCCGCCCGGCGGCAAGAGCCCTTGATCCTGCGCGTCCGCCCGACACCTATCCTGGGAGTCGGTCGGACAGCGCGGTCCGCTCTGATTCCTTCCCCGGAAGTCCGGCCCGTAATACGGCTCCCGCCGTGCGACGGTCACCGGGTTCCCTCCCACACGAGCTTCAGACGAGCTTCAACACTGCAAGGAGCCGCACCTGTGAGCAGTGCCGACGACCAGACCACCACGACCAGCAGCGAACTGCGCGCCGACATCCGCCGTCTCGGCGATCTCCTCGGTGAGACCCTCGTCCGCCAGGAGGGCCCTGAGCTGCTGGAACTCGTCGAGAGGGTACGCCGACTGACCCGGGAGGACGGCGAGGCCGCCGCCGAACTGCTGCGCGGCACGGAACTGGAGACCGCGGCCAAGCTGGTCCGCGCCTTCTCCACCTACTTCCACCTTGCGAACGTCACCGAGCAGGTGCACCGGGGCCGCGAGCTGCGCGCCCGCCGCGCCGCCGAGGGCGGGCTCCTGGCCCGCACCGCCGACCGGCTGAAGGACGCCGACCCCGAGCACCTGCGGGAGACCGTCCGCCATCTCAATGTTCGTCCGGTATTCACGGCCCACCCCACGGAAGCCGCCCGCCGTTCGGTCCTCAACAAGCTGCGGCGCATCGCCAAGCTGCTGGAGACCCCCGTCATCGAGTCCGACCGCCGCCGCCACGACATCCGGCTGGCCGAGAACATCGACCTGGTCTGGCAGACCGACGAACTGCGCGTCGTACGGCCCGAACCCGCCGACGAGGCCCGCAACGCGATCTACTACCTGGACGAGCTGCACGCCGGCGCCGTCGGCGACGTCCTGGAGGACCTGACGGCGGAACTGGAGCGCGTCGGCGTCAAGCTCCCCGACGACACCCGCCCCGTCACCTTCGGCACCTGGATCGGCGGCGACCGCGACGGCAACCCCAACGTGACCCCCGAGGTCACCTGGGAGGTGCTGATCCTCCAGCACGAGCACGGCATCAACGACGCCCTGGAGATGGTCGACGAGCTCCGCGGCTTCCTGTCGAACTCCATCCGCTACACCGGCGCCACCGACGATCTGCTGGACTCCCTCCAGGCCGACCTGGAGCAGCTGCCCGAGATCAGCCCCCGCTACAAGCGCCTCAACGCCGAGGAGCCCTACCGCCTCAAGGCCACCTGCATCCGCCAGAAGCTGGAGAACACCAAGCAGCGCCTCGCCAAGGGCACCCCCCACCAGGCCGGCCGCGACTACCTCGGCACCGCCGAGCTGCTCCAGGACCTCAAGCTGATCCAGGCCTCCCTGCGCGCCCACCGCGGCGGCCTCGCCGCCGACGGCCGCCTGGACCGCACCATCCGGACCCTGTCCGCCTTCGGCCTCCAGCTCGCCACGATGGACGTACGCGAACACGCCGACGCCCACCACCACGCCCTCGGCCAGCTCTTCGACCGGCTCGGCGAGGAGTCCTGGCGCTACGCCGACATGCCGCGCGACTACCGCACCAAGCTCCTCGCCAAGGAGCTCCGCTCGCGCCGCCCGCTGGCCCCGACCCCCGCCCCCGTAGACGCGGCCGGCGCCAAGACCCTCGGCGTCTTCCGGACCGTCAAGCGGGCCCTGCAGGTCTTCGGGCCCGAGGTCGTCGAGTCGTACATCATCTCGATGTGCCAGGGCGCCGACGACGTCTTCGCCGCCGCCCTGCTCGCCCGCGAGGCCGGCCTGATCGACCTGCACGCCGGCTGGGCCAAGATCGGCATCGTGCCGCTGCTGGAGACCACCGACGAACTCAAGGCGGCCGACTCCATCCTGGAGGACATGCTCGCCGACCCCTCCTACCGGCGGCTCGTCGCGCTCCGCGGCGACGTCCAGGAGGTCATGCTCGGCTACTCCGACTCCTCCAAGTTCGGCGGCATCACGACCTCCCAGTGGGAGATCCACCGCGCCCAGCGCCGGCTGCGCGACGTCGCCCACCGCTACGGCGTACGGCTGCGGCTCTTCCACGGCCGCGGCGGCACCGTCGGCCGCGGCGGCGGCCCCACCCACGACGCCATCCTCGCCCAGCCCTGGGGCACCCTGGAGGGCGAGATCAAGGTGACCGAGCAGGGCGAGGTCATCTCCGACAAGTACCTGATCCCGTCCCTGGCCAGGGAGAACCTGGAACTGACGGTCGCCGCCACCCTCCAGGCGTCCGCCCTGCACACCGCGCCCCGCCAGTCCGTGGAGGCACTCGCCCGCTGGGACGCCGCGATGGACGTGGTCAGCGACGCCGCCCACTCGGCGTACCGCAGGCTGGTCGAGGACCCCGACCTGCCCGCCTACTTCTTCGCCTCCACCCCCGTCGACCAGCTCGCCGACCTCCACCTCGGCTCCCGGCCCTCGCGCCGCCCCGACTCCGGCGCCGGCCTCGACGGGCTGCGCGCCATCCCCTGGGTGTTC
Source organism: Streptomyces sp. NPDC002309 (assembly GCF_053593375.1). Lineage (NCBI taxonomy): Bacteria > Bacillati > Actinomycetota > Actinomycetes > Kitasatosporales > Streptomycetaceae > Streptomyces > Streptomyces sp. NPDC002309. The sequence goes on from NZ_JBSFCI010000066.1 coordinate 13,451, forward strand.
GGCTGGACCCAGTCCCGGCAGATCGTCCCCGGCTGGTTCGGCGTCGGCTCCGGCCTGAAGGCGCTGCGCGAGGCGGGCCTCGACACCGTGCTCGACGAGATGTACGGGCAGTGGCACTTCTTCCGCAACTTCGTCTCCAACGTCGAGATGACGCTGGCCAAGACCGACCTGCGGATCGCCGGCCACTACGTCGACACCCTCGTCCCGGACGAGCTGAAGCACGTCTTCGACACCATCCGCGCCGAGCACGCCCTCACCGTCGCCGAGATCCTGCGGATCACCGGCGGGGACGAACTCCTCGGCGCCCAGCCGGAGCTGAAGCAGACCTTCACCATCCGCGACGCCTACCTGGACCCGATCTCCTACCTCCAGGTCGCCCTCCTCAAGCGGCAGCGCGACGCCGCCGCCGCGGGCGCCGAGCCGGACCCGCTCCTCGCGCGGGCCCTGCTCCTGACCGTGAACGGCGTGGCGGCCGGCCTGCGCAACACGGGCTGAGCACCCCGGACACAGGTGTGCCCCCGCGCTCCTCAGGAGCATGGGGGCACACCCACGTCAGGGGTCCTACACGACGACGAAGGCCGCGGTGATCAGCGCGAGCCCGGCGCCGGCCATCACCCAGGCGGCCCGGACGCGCCCGAGCCCGCCGGCGACCACGACCGAGGCGAGCAGCAGCGCGCCACCCAGCGGCACCCAGGAGTACAGCACCCCGGCGGGCCCGGACCGTACGACCTCGTCGCCGCCCGGCTTCATCACCACGGTGTACGTCTGCCCGTCCCGCACGGCCGCGCTCTTCTCGACGACGACCCGCTCACGGGCCTGCGACCCCGCCGAGACCGGCGTGTACGGGCCCGAGCAGACGGCGCCCGCGCAACCGGTCACCTTGATCGTCCCGCTCTCCCGGCCCTGGGTGAGCATCACGTACTGGGCGGTGCTCCAGGACGCCCACACCCCCGCGATCAGGATCAGCGCCGCGACGGCACCCATCGCCGCGAACCGCCCGAACCGCAGCGCGACGGACGCGCCCTGACTGGAGACGACGGCAGAAGGCATGGCCGCGATCCTTGGCCATGCCTGCACGACCAGTCAACCGAGCCGGGTGACACGTCAGGAGTTGTACGAACTCTGCGCCCGCTCCAGCCCCTCGCTCACCAGACACTCCACCCCGTCGGCCGCCCGGTCCACGAAGTAGTCCAGCTCCTTGCGCTCCGCCGACGAGAAGTCCTTGAGCACGAAATCGGCGACCTGCATACGACCCGGAGGCCGGCCGATCCCGAACCGCACCCGGTGATAGTCCGGCCCCATCGCCTTCGTCATCGACTTCAGCCCGTTGTGCCCGTTGTCGCCGCCCCCGAGCTTCAGACGCAGCGTCCCGTAGTCGATGTCCAGCTCGTCGTGGACCGCGACCACATGGGCGAGCGGCACCTTGTAGAAGTCACGCAGCGCGTTCACCGGGCCCCCGGAGAGGTTCATGAACGACATCGGCTTCGCCAGCACCACCCGGCGGCTCGCCGGCCCCGGCGGACCGATCCGGCCCTCCACGACCTGCGCCTGCGCCTTGCCCGCCCGCTTGAACCTGCCCCCGATCCGCTCCGCGAGCAGATCCGCCACCATGAAGCCCACGTTGTGCCGGTTCATCGCGTACTCGGGCCCAGGATTGCCCAGCCCCACGATCAGCCAGGGGGCATCCGCGTCGGTCGTCACGTCCACATCTCCTTGGATACGCCACCAGCCGCCGCCCCCGCGAGGGAGACAGCGGCCGGCAAGCTACAGCGATCAGGCCTCGGCAGCGGCCTCTTCGCCCGCGCCGCCCTCTTCGCCCGCCGGGGCCTCCTCGGCCTGCGCGGCCAGGACCTGCAGGACGACGGCGTCCTCGTCGACGGCCAGCGTGACACCGTTCGGGAGCTTGATGTCCTTGGCGTGGATCGAGGCACCGGCCTCGAGACCCTCCACGGAGACGGTGAAGTTCTCCGGGATGTGGGTGGCCTCGGCGTCGACCGGAAGCGCGTTCAGCACGTGCTCCAGCAGGTTGCCGCCGGCCGCCAGCTCGCCCTCGGCGACGACCGGGACCTCGACGGTGACCTTCTCGCCGCGCTTGACCAGCAGCAGGTCGACGTGCTCCAGGAAGCCCCGCAGCGGGTCACGCTGCACGGACTTCGGGATCGCCAGCTCGTTGGACTTGCCGTCGATGTCCAGGGAGATCAGGACGTTCGGCGTACGCAGCGCCAACAGCAGCTCGTGACCCGGGAGGGTCAGGTGCAGCGGGTCGGAACCGTGGCCGTACAGCACACCGGGAACCTTGTTGTCGCGGCGGATACGACGGGCGGCACCCTTGCCGAACTCCGTGCGGGACTCGGCGGCGAGCTTCACCTCGGACATGACGATCACTCCTCGTAGAAGACAGGTGGGACGTGGTCACCCGGCCACGAACGGCCTGCTACGAAGAGCGCGTCGATAACGGACCGCCGTACCCCGTCCGGAAACGGACCACGGCCTCCCTCGCCGAGCAACCTGGACAGGATACTCGGCGGGGAGGCCGCAGAAAAATCGATCAAGCGGAAGGGCTAGCGGATCACTGCTCGTCGAACAGGCTCGTCACCGAACCGTCCTCGAACACCTCACGCACCGCACGCGCGATCGTCGGCGCGATCGACAGCACCGAGATCTTGTCCATGTCCCGGGCCAGCTCACCCGGCGTCGGCAGCGTGTTGGTGAACACGAACTCGCCCACCCGCGAGTTCTTCAGCCGGTCCGCCGCCGGACCCGACAGCACACCGTGCGTCGCCGTCACGATCACGTCCTCCGCGCCGTGCGCGAACAGCGCGTCGGCAGCGGAACAGATCGTCCCACCCGTGTCGATCATGTCGTCGACCAGGACACACACCCGGCCCTTGACCTCGCCCACGACCTCGTGGACCGTCACCTGGTTCGCGACGTCCTTGTCCCGCCGCTTGTGCACGATCGCCAGCGGCGCGCCCAGCCGGTCGCACCAGCGGTCCGCGACCCGTACCCGGCCGGCGTCCGGCGAGACCACCGTCAGCTTCGCGCGGTCCACCTTCTTGCCCACGTAGTCCGCGAGCAGCGGCAGCGCGAACAGATGGTCCACCGGACCGTCGAAGAAGCCCTGGATCTGGTCCGTGTGCAGATCCACGGTCAGGATCCGGTCCGCACCGGCCGTCTTCATCATGTCCGCGATCAGACGCGCCGAGATCGGTTCACGACCACGGTGCTTCTTGTCCTGCCGGGCGTAACCGTAGAACGGCACGATGACCGTGATGGAGCGTGCCGACGCCCGCTTCAGGGCGTCGATCATGATCAACTGCTCCATGATCCACTTGTTGATCGGAGCCGTGTGGCTCTGGATCAGGAAGCAGTCGGCACCGCGCGCCGACTCCTGGTACCGCACATAGATCTCGCCGTTGGCGAAGTCGAAGGCCTTGGTGGGGACAACCCCCACACCCAGCTGGTGGGCGACCTCCTCGGCAAGCTCGGGGTGGGCGCGGCCGGAGAAGAACATCATCTTCTTCTCGCCGGTCGTCTTGATCCCGGTCACAGCACTGTCTCCTCAGAGGTGTCTCAGCTGGATGTCGACACGACGTCTCAACTGGACGAAAAGCGTCGTCTCAGCTGGTGGGTGCGGGTGTGCACTTATCACGGTACGCCGTCCCAGACGTACCTGTTTCCGGTCAGCCGTCACCTTCCGGCTTCCGGGAAGCCGCCTCGGCCGCCTTCGCCGCCGCGCTCCCCGGACGCTTACGCGCCACCCAACCCTCGATATTCCGTTGCTGGCCACGGGCCACGGCCAGCGAACCGGGCGGTACGTCCTTCGTGATCACGGACCCGGCGGCGGTGTAAGCACCGTCCCCGATCGTGACAGGCGCCACAAACATGTTGTCCGAACCCGTCTTGCAGTGCGACCCGACGGTGGTGTGGTGCTTCTCCTCACCGTCGTAGTTCACGAACACACTCGCGGCGCCGATGTTCGAGTTCTCGCCGATCGTCGCATCCCCGACATACGACAGATGCGGCACCTTCGTCCCCTCACCGATCGACGCGTTCTTCGTCTCGACGTACGTCCCGATCTTGCCCTTCCGCCCCAGCCGCGTCCCCGGACGCAGATAGGCGTACGGCCCCACCGTCGCCTCCGGACCGACCACCGCGCCGTCCGACACCGTGTTGTCGACCCGCGCGCCCGCCCCGACCCGGGTGTCCTTCAGCCGGCTGTTCGGACCGACCTCACACCCCGCGCCCAGATGCGTCGAACCCTGCAGCAGCGTGTTCGGGAGCACCACGACGTCCTGCTCGAACGTCACACCCACGTCGACCCACGTCGAACCCGGATCCACCACGGTGACACCCTCCAGCATCGCCGCCGTCAGCAACCGGTCGTTCAGGATCCGGCGGGCCTCCGCCAGCTGCACCCGGTTGTTGATCCCCGCGATCTCACGGTGATCACCGGCCACCGAGGCACCCACACGATGCCCCGCCTCCCGCAGGATGCCGAGCACGTCCGTCAGGTACTCCTCACCCTGGGAGTTGTTCGTCCGCACCTGCCCCAGCGCCTCCGTCAGCAGCAGGCCGTCGAACGCGAACACACCGGAATTGATCTCCCGGATCGCCCGCTGCTCCTGGGACGCGTCCTTGTGCTCCACGATCGCCGTCACCGCACCCGAGGCGGCATCCCGCACGATCCGCCCGTACCCCGTCGCGTCCGGCACCTCGGCGGTCAGCACCGTGACCGCGTTGCCGTCCTCCGCGTGGGTGCGGGCGAGGTCCTTGAGCGTCGCGCCGGTCAGCAGCGGGGTGTCACCGCAGACGACCACGACGGTCCCCGCGAGAGCGCCGCCCAGCTCCTCCAGACCCATCCGGACCGCGTGACCGGTGCCGTTCTGCTGCGCCTGGACGGCGGTACGTACGTCCGGGGCGACCTCGGCGAGATGCGCGGTGACCTGCTCCCGGGCGTGCCCGACGACCACGACGAGGTTCTCGGGCTTCAACTCACCGGCGGCGGCGAGGACATGGCCGACCAGGGAACGTCCGCTGATCTCGTGCAGGACCTTCGGTGTGGCCGACTTCATACGGGTGCCCTCACCCGCTGCGAGTACGACGACGGCTGCCGGGCGAATGGCGCTCACAGGATGCCCTTCGGCTGTGGAGGGGGTGTGGACAACCGCAGGATACCGGGGTGGGGGTGGGGCGAAATGAGAGCGGGCCCTGACAGGGCGATGACCGGTCAGGACCCGAACTAAGGATGTGCTCCCGGGGGAGGACTCGAACCCCCATGATCAGAACCAAAATCTGACGTCTTGCCCTTAGACGACCCGGGATTACCGCTATGTCCGATTTGAACGATCGTGTGCGGTGGCAGCCCCTACTATGCCGTACCACCAGCCTTCGACGCGACGATACAAGTCAGCTCCGCCCCTCACGTCGACTCGCAGGCACCCGTGGTAGTCGCCCCCGGTGTTCTTCCGGTTGGTGCTGGGGTTGTGCTTCTTGAGTGTCGTCTTCATGAGGGCGGTCGGCTCGATGTCGACATGGCTCGCCCAGAACCTCTCGGCGGCCGTCACGTCGGCGCTCTCGTGGATCTGCACCGCGAATCGGAGGTTCTCGGGATCCACGCGCAGCAGACGCAGCCAGGCCAGAAAGACCGTGATCATGTTCGGGTCGCTGTTCACGAAGGTGATGCGCTCTCGGCGGCTGTGCGGCTTGCTCTTGGCTCCCTCGGCCCAATAGAGGCCGACGCCGATCAGGAAGAGTTCGCGGTCGCTCAACCGGTCGATCTCCGCCGTGGCCAGTTGCCTGGTACGCCGACGCTCCTCTTCGCGCAGCCGTAGCTCGGCCTCCCAGCCCCGCTTCGCGATGTCCGAGGCTTCCGCGCGCGTTCGTCTCCGTCGTTCCGGCGTCGGCGGATCCCGTACCCACAGCGAGATCGAACTCTTCGAGCAGCCCAGCTCCACCTGGATCCGGTCGTACGTCCAGCCTTGCAGCCGCAACTCGCGCGCCTTGTCACGCAGGTCGTCCTTCGCGTTCGGTCGTCTCGTCCAGTCCGGGGGCGGCTCGCCGTCCAGGAGCCGGTTGAGGATGTCGTTGTTGTCGACGTGCAGCCGATCGCGGATCTCGCGTCGGCTGAGGCCCGCCCGCCGCAAGGCGATCGCCTGCTCCCGTAGTCCCTCGAAGTTCGCGTACTTGCCCTGTGAATGTGCCATGTGTATACCGTCCGGGCGGAATGCTCCGCTCCGGGGGCGAACGATTGCGGTTCAGTGGTTCGAGGGTTTCCAGGGGGTTTCGTCGCTGTTCGGCTACGCAGTGTGGTGTGGCCAAGTCGTCGAAACTCGCCGGAAAAGCCATGGCCCCCGCCCGTAGGCTGGAGGGCATGACCACGACGGGGGAAGAGCGCGCCCAGGGCCTGTCGGGCCCGTGGTGGTGGGCGAGATGGCGCAGTGCCGTACTGGACGGGACGCTCGCGCTGCTGTCCGCGGTCGAGTGCGGTGTCGAGGGGGTGCCGTTCGCGCGGGACGCGGGCATCCCGGTCGCCGCGGGTGTCGTCTTCGGTGTGCTGGCCGGCTCGACGCTGCTGCTGCGCCGGATGTGGCCGATCCCGGTGGTGCTGGTGTCGATCGCGATCTCACCGGCCCAGATGGGCTTCGTGCTGACGATCGTCGGGCTCTACACCCTCGCCGCGTCGGAGCTGCCGCGCCGGATCATCGCGGCGCTGGCGGGGATGTCGCTGGTGGGCACGCTGGTGGTGACGTCCGTCCGGGCGCAGCAGGACATGGCGCGGGGGGATGTGGGGATCGGCGAGTGGGTCGTCCCGTTCGTCTCGATCACCGCGTCGCTGGGTGTGACGGCTCCGCCGTTGCTGCTGGGGCTGTACGTGGGTGCGCGGCGTCGGCTGATGGAGAGTCTGCGGGAGCGTGCCGACAGCCTGGAGCGGGAGCTTCAGCTGCTCGCGGAGCGGGCGGAGGAGCGGGCGGAGTGGGCGCGCAACGAGGAGCGGACGCGGATCGCGCGGGAGATGCATGACGTCGTCGCGCATCGGGTGAGTCTGATGGTCGTGCACGCCGCGGCGTTGCAGGCCGTCGCGCGCAAGGACCCGGAGAAGGCGGTGAAGAACGCGGCGCTGGTCGGTGACATGGGGCGGCAGGCGCTGACGGAGTTGCGGGAGATGCTCGGGGTGCTGCGCAGCGGGGACGGCGGTGCGGGGCGGGGTGAGCAGGCGTCGGTGCCGCTGGCGGCGGTGGGGGCTGCCGCGGCTGCCGCCGCGGCGGCTTCGCGGGTGGTTCCGGCCGAGGAGGGCGGGGTGGGGGAGGGGCCCTGTCTGTCGGAGCTGGACGAGTTGATCGGGCAGTCGGCCGCCGCGGGGATGGTGGTGCGTCTGTCGGTGGAGGGGGAGGCGCGTTCGTATGCGCGGGGGGTGGAGCAGACGGCGTTCCGTGTGGTGCAGGAGGCGTTGACGAACGTCCACAAGCATGCGGCGGGGGCGAAGACCCATGTGCGGCTGGCGCATCGGGTGTCGGAGATCGCGATGCAGGTGGAGAACGAGCCGCCGCCGGAGGTGGCGTCGGCGTCGGCGGCGCGGTTGCCTTCGGGGGGCAACGGTCTGGTCGGGATGCGGGAGCGGGTCGTCGGTCTGGGTGGGGTGTTCGTGTCCGGGCCGACGGACGCGGGGGGTTTTCGGGTGTCGGCGGTGATTCCGGCGTCTTCGTAGGGCGTCGGGCTGTGGGTATCGCCGTCGGCGTCGTCAGCCGGCGGTCAGGCGCAGTGGTTCGGTGCCGGAGACGAGGCCGGTGAGGGCTGTGTCGATGTCGGGGCCGAGGTACCAGTCGCCGGTGTGGTCGAGGGCGTAGACGCGGCCTTCGGTGTCGATGGCGAGCAGGGCCTGGGTGTCGGGTTCGGCGCCGAGGGGGCTGACCTCGGTGTCGAGGGCGCGGCCGAGGTCGCCGAGGGTGCGGGCCAGGTGCAGGCCGTGGAGTGGGTCCAGGTGGAGATGTGCGGGGGAGAGCCGGCGTCCGGGGCCGGTGGGGGTGATCCGCAGGGCGCCGAATTCGGCCCATGCCTCCACCGCGGCGGGGAAGACGGCGTGTCGGTGGCCGGCCGGTGAGGTGTGCTCGCGCAGGGTGTCGGCCCAGATCTCGGCCTGCTTGATGTCCCAGCGGCCGGGTTGCCAGCCGGCGTCGCGCAGGGCGGCGTCGACGGGTACGGCGAAGCGGGTGGTGGAGGTGCGGTCGGTGTGCATCTGCCCTCGTTCGTCGTGCGGTGCGTGCGGTGCGGGGCCGCCGTGGGGAAGCCCGGTCCGGTTGTCGGACGTCAGCCGTCGGACGTCAGTCGTCCGTCGTGGTGGGGTCGATGACGCGGACGCCGAAGTGGTCGGTGAGGGCGGTGCAGGCGCGGCACGGGGTGGCGAAGCTGCCGTGCAGGGGGTCGCCGTCCTCGCGGATGCGGCGGGTGGTGAGCTTGGCCTGCTTGAGGGTCTTGCGGGCTTCGCCGTTGGTCATGGGCTTCCGGGCCGCGCGTCTGCTGCGGGCGGCGTCCGCGGTGGCGATGTGCCGGGAGATGAGGATGGCTTCGGCGCAGCGGCCGGTGAAGCGGTCGCGCTGGGCGCTGGTGAGGGTGTCGAGGAAGTCCTGTACGAGGGGGTGGAGGGCGGGGGGTTGGTCGCCGCGGGCGGCGGTGCCGGTGAGGGTGGCGCCGCGGACGGAGAGGGCGGCGGCGACGGTCGGGAGTATGCCGTCGCGGCGGTGCTGGAGGGTGGGTGCGGGGCGGCCGTCGGTGGCGCTCCAGTCGATGCGAGGGTCGCCGGAAGTGCCGGCGTGTGGCCCTGTTTGCGTCGCGTTCATGATCGTTTTTCCCCTCCCGTGCATCCCCCCGGCGGACACAGAGTGCCAAATGCCGTGGCCCGTGTGGAAGCTGGGGCGCCGCGACACGCCCGGTTCGGAGCGGGCCGTCACGGTGGGGTGACGGCTGGTCACCGTGGGCGGAGTACGGGTTTCCGGTGCTGTGACGTGCGCCGGTGACCGGTTTCGTCGTACCGCATAGGCTGTCGGCACCATGAGGCGCGGGCATCGCGTTGGAGACAGTCGATACGGGGCGTAGCGGGCCGAAGGGTTCAGAAAGTCCGCTACGGGTCGTACCAGAGTGCCGCAGGGGGCAACCGACATGACGACAGGTCGGCTCGGGCTGGGGGCACCTCCCGGCCGCCAGGCCGGGGGACAAGCCGCGCCGCCGAACGCGGCCTATGCCGGGCAGGTCGTGCATTTCCCGGATCCGGTCCGGGCGGCCCGTCATCCGGGAGGGGTGCGGGTGGACGAGCACGGCTATCCCGACTTCTCGGCCTACGCGCGTGCGGCGGCGGAGATCGCGGATCCGCCGGCGGGATTCGGTGTCGACGAGTTGCGGCTGACGGACTATGTGTCGGCGAACGCGGCGTTGTCGGCGTCCGGTCACGATCTGTGGGACACGGTGGCGCCGGTGGCGACGCCGCACGGGTGGACGTGGCATCACGTGGCGGGCACGCGGCGGCTGGAGTTGGTGCCGGTCGAGGTGAAGGCGCTGCTGCGGCATCACGGTGGGATCGCCACGGCCGCGGTGGACCAGACGAAGCGGGGTACGCGGCCGCTCCAGGAGACGCGGCCGGCGCACTTCGGGTTGCCGAAGTCGGGGCCCGCGGTGACGGAGGCGCAGGTGCTGGGGGTCGAGGAGGAGCTCGGGTACCGGTTGCCGGGTGCGTACCGTTCGTTCCTGAAGGCGGCGGGTGGGTGTGCGCCCGTCGGGACCGCGCTGGACGCGGAGTTGGGGCTGCTGATCGACCAGCCGTTCTTCACGGTGCGTGACGAGGCGGCGGTCAACGACCTGGTGTACGTGAACAAGTGCCTGCGTGACCATCTCACCAAGGACTACCTGGGTGTCGGGTTCGTGCAGGGCGGTCTGCTGGCCGTGAAGGTCAAGGGCGAGAGGCTCGGGTCGGTGTGGTTCTGCGCGTACGACGACGCGCGCGACGTCGATCCGTCGTGGCCGCCGGCCGAGCGGGTGGAGCGGTTGCTGCTGCCGTGCGGGGAGGACTTCGACGCCTTCCTGTCGCGGCTGGCCGGTTCGCCGCCGGAGTTGGACACGGTGGCGAATCTGATGGTGGACGGCGGGTTCGCGCGGGTGGTCGACGCTCCGTCCTCGGTGTCTGTGGGGGAGTGAGCTGACGATGGTGACCTTCGCGCAGGCGCAGGAGCGTGCCGAGGAGTGGATCAACGGCGATGTTCCGTCGTACCAGCATCGTGAGGTGCGGGTGCGGGAGTTCGAGCTCGGGTTCGTGGTGTGGGCCGAGGACCGCTCGGACGGTCCGCGTTCGGACGGCGGTACGCACCGGCTGGTGATCGCGCGGGACAGCGGGGAGGCGACGCTGTGGCCGGCGCTGCCGGTGGGTGAGGTCATCCGGCGCTACGAGGAGGAGTACGGGCGTTCTGACGGGGCGTCCGCTCCGGTGGCGGCGCCGCCGGAGCGGGTGGATCTGCATCAGACGTCGTTCCTGTTGAGTCCGCCGGAGTGGTTGCAGGAGGCGGCCGACAAGCTGGGGATTCCGGACCGGCGGGGTGCGGCGGCGGCTTCCGGCGGCGACGGCGGAGCGGGTGCGCCGGCCGCCGCGGGTGGTACCGGTGCGGCCTGGCCCGCGGCCGCGGGTGGCGCCGGCGCCGTGCCCTCGGCGCCAC
>NZ_JBSFCI010000067.1:0-23375 GCF_053593375.1 Streptomyces sp. NPDC002309
AAGGGGCAGATCTTCGTCAAGGGCGAGGTCATCAAGACCGTCCCGGAGTCCAAGATCGTCGAGACGCTGATCGAAGAGGCCATGAAGCTGGCCGAGCAGATGGAGGCGGACGGCGTGATGTCGGGCGAGCCGTCCGTCTCGGTCGCCGGCTGACGAACGCCGCGAAGGGGCGCGGGCAGCCGGGCGACCGGCCGCACGAGACCTGTGCCCGCCCGGCCACGCGAACCGCGGGGCCCGGCGGGCGCACGCCCCTCGCACCGGTCCGGCAGCCGACGCGGGGCGGCACCGCTCGGCTTCCGCGGGTACAGTGCGGAGATCAGCAGACCCCACCCGTGAGGCCCCGCCCGTGTTGACCCAGACGACCTCCCGGGTCCTCGAACCGAGCGACCTGGACGCCGCACTCGCCGTCCTCGACCGTGAGCCGGTGGCCAACGCCTTCGTGACCTCCCGGGTCCAGATCGCCGGTCTCGACCCGTGGCGGCTCGGCGGCGAGATGTGGGGCTGGTACGAGGACGGCATGCTCACGTCCCTCTGCTACGCGGGCGCCAACCTCGTCCCCATCTGCGCCACCCCGCGCGCGGTACGCGCCTTCGCCGACCGCGCCCGCCGGTCCGGCCGCCGCTGCTCCTCCGTGGTCGGCCCGGCCGACCCCACCGCCCAGCTCTGGCGGCTCCTCGAACCCCACTGGGGCCCCGCACGCGAGGTCCGCGCCCACCAGCCCCTGATGGTCACCGACCGGATGCCCGCCGACATCGCCCCGGACCCCCACGTCCGTCGCGTCCGCAAGGACGAGATGGAGACGATCATGCCGGCCTGCGTGGCGATGTTCACCGAGGAGGTCGGCGTCTCCCCGCTGGCCGGCGACGGCGGCCTGCTCTACCAGGCCCGCGTCGCCGAACTCGTCGGCGCCGGACGCTCCTTCGCGCGCGTCGACGGACACGGCAAGGTCGTCTTCAAGGCGGAGATCGGCGCCGCGACCGACCGGGCCTGCCAGATCCAGGGCGTCTGGGTGGCCCCCGAGTACCGGGGCAAGGGCGTCGCCGCCCCCGGCATGGCGGCGGTCCTCCGCTACGCCCTCGCGGACGTCGCCCCGGTCGTGAGTCTGTACGTCAACGACTACAACACGGCGGCGAGACGGACGTACCGGAGGGTGGGCTTCCGGGAGGTCGGCGCTTTCATGAGTGTCCTGTTCTAACCCCGCCGGTGTCCTGTTCCAGACCCCGCCGCACGCGAGCCGACCCGCGCCTACGGCCGCCGCGCACCGGTACCCGATGGACCACGGAAACCCCCCTGTAAGCTCCCCGCCATGGACCTCGTCATCGGCCCCTTGGACCTTCCCGCCCACGTGGACGAGGCCCTGGCAGTCCAGGCCGTCGCGTTCGGCCTCGGCCCCGACGAGATCGCCGTCCGCCGTCAGATCGTCCTGCGCCACATGAGCTACCCCGGCGCCCGGGCCCTCGGCGCCACCGCGGAAGGCCGCCTCGTCGGCTTCGTCTACGGCATGCCCAACGACCGCGCCCACTGGTGGTCCACGGTCGTGGAGCCCTACCTGCGCGCGCGGAGCCACGACGAATGGCTCGACGACTCCTTCGTGATCACCGAGCTGCACGTCCACCCGCGCCACCAGAACCGCGGCATCGGCCGGACGCTCATCACCGCGATCACCGACACGGCGGCCGAACCTCGCTCCATCCTCTCGGCGATCGACACCGACAGCCCCGCCCGCGGCCTGTACCGCTCCCTCGGCTACCAGGACCTCGCCCGCCAGGTCCACTTCCCCAGCGCCCCGAAGCCGTACGCCGTGATGGGCGCCCCGCTGCCGCTGCTCCGATAACCGATTTCCACCGTCCCGTACCGCCCGGCTAACCTCCTTGGCACCACCCTTACGCAGCAGGAGTACGAGAACCATGGCCAACGCATCGGTCCAGCGCATGTCCCAGTTGATGGCGAAGACTCTGCGCGACGACCCGGCGGACGCCGAGGTCCTCAGCCACAAGCTGCTCGTCCGCGCCGGTTACGTCCGCCGCACCGCCGCCGGCGTGTGGTCCTGGCTGCCGCTCGGCAAGAAGGTCCTCGCCAACGTGGAGCGGATCGTCCGTGAGGAGATGGACGCGATCGGCGGCCAGGAGGTGCTGCTGCCCGCGCTGCTGCCCCGCGAGCCGTACGACGCGACCGGCCGCTGGGACGAGTACGGCCAGGAGCTGTTCCGGCTGAAGGACCGCAAGGGCGGCGACTACCTCCTCGGCCCCACCCACGAGGAGATCTTCACCCTGCTGGTGAAGGACCAGGCGTCCTCCTACAAGGACCTGCCCGTCATCCTCTACCAGATCCAGAGCAAGTTCCGGGACGAGGCCCGTCCGCGGGCGGGCATCCTGCGCGGCCGCGAGTTCCTGATGAAGGACTCCTACTCCTTCGACGTCGCCGACGAGGGCCTCGCCCACTCCTACGCCCTGCACCGCGAGGCGTACCAGAAGATCTTCACGCGCCTCGGCCTGGACTACCGCATCTGCGCGGCGACCGCCGGCGCGATGGGCGGCTCCAAGTCGGAGGAGTTCCTCGCCCCGGCCGAGGCCGGCGAGGACACCTTCGCGGACTGCCCGAACTGCGACTTCGCGGCCAACACCGAGGCGATCACCTACGCGCTGAAGCCCGTGGACGCGACCGGCGTCCCGGCCGCCGAGGAGATCCCCACCCCCGACACCCCGACCATCGAGACCCTCGCCGCCTCGCTCGGCGTCCCGGCCTCCGCCACCCTGAAGAACCTCCTCGTGAAGGTGGCCGGCGAGATCGTCGCCGTCGGCGTGCCCGGCGACCGCGAGGTCGACCTGGGCAAGGTCGAGGCGCACTTCGCCCCGGCGGCCGTCGAGATGGTCACCGTCGAGGACTTCGTCAACCGCCCGGACCTGGTCCGCGGTTACGTCGGCCCGCAGGGCCTGGGCGAGAAGGTGAAGTACCTCGCCGACCCGCGCGTGGCGCCGGGCACGGCCTGGATCACCGGCGCCAACAAGGCGGACACGCACGCGAAGAACGTCGTCGCGGGCCGTGACTTCGAGGTCGACGAGTACGTGGACGTCGTCGTGGTGCAGGAGGGCGACCCCTGCCCCAAGTGCGGCACCGGCCTCAAGCTGGACCGCGCCATCGAGATCGGCCACATCTTCCAGCTGGGCCGCAAGTACGCCGACGCCCTCAAGCTCGACGTCCTCGGCCAGAACGGCAAGCCGGTCCGCGTGACCATGGGCTCCTACGGTGTCGGCGTCTCCCGCGCGGTGGCCGCCCTCGCCGAGCAGACCGCCGACGACAAGGGCCTGTGCTGGTCCAAGGAGGTGGCTCCGGCCGACGTGCACGTCGTCGCCGCGGGCAAGGCCCTGCAGACCGAGCTCGCCCTGGAGGTCTCCGGCAAGCTGGCCGCGGCCGGCGTCCGCGTCCTCGTGGACGACCGCGCCGGGGTCTCGCCCGGCGTGAAGTTCACCGACGCGGAACTGATCGGCGTACCGCAGATCCTCGTGGCCGGACGGCGCGCGGGCGAGGGCGTGGTCGAGCTCAAGGACCGCAGGACGGGTGAGCGCGAGGAACTGCCGGTCGACGAGGCGATCGCCCGCCTGACCGCCTGATCCGCGGCCGGGGCGAGCGGCACAGCCTTCGCCCCGGCTCCCGGTCGGCCCGCGCCGCCGGCCGACTCGCGCCGCCAGCCGACCCGCGCCGCCGGTCGGCCGTCGTCGACGGCGGGTCGCGGTCGCCGCGGATCAGGCCCGTCCGGGCCGTCTGCCCGGTCGGCTGTCCGGGGACGGCAGTTCGTTGTCGCGCAGATCCGGGCCGTCCGTCCGGTGCCGGCCGGTCGTGGTCGCGCCGGGATCCGGCCCGTCCCGCTGCTTCGGGTGCCGGCCGGCCTGTCTCCGGATCTTCGGGGGCGCGTCTACGGGGGCGTGCCCTGTGCGTGGCTCCCGGCCGGCTCGTGTCCGGGTGGTCCGGGGTGTGTCCGGTCGTGGCTCGCGGCTGTCGGCCGGTTCCGTGGCCAGGTGGTCCGACAGAAGTGTCCGGGGTGTGACTCCGGACCGACAGCGGGCCGCCGGTTCCCGTGGCCCCAGTGCCCCTGGCCGGCAGGCCCCGGCTCACAGCCAGCCCGCGAACTCCAGCAGCAGCTCCGAGTCCTGCACCCGGCCCACCCGCCGGGCCCGGACACCCGACTCCACGGCCCGGAACAGCGTCCAGCCGCGCAGCCGTTCCTGGTCCACCTCCAGCGACTCGGCGAGCCGCTTCACGCGCCGCCGGGTCGTCGAGGCACCCGACGGCGTGGCGATCAGGTCCTCCACCCGGTCCCGGACGAGCCGTGCCAGATCGAAGGCGCACTCGCCGACCACCGGATCGGGCCCGACCGCCAGCCAGGGCATCCGGTCCCCGGAGAGCACCTTGCTCTGCCGGAACGTGCCGTGCAGCAGCCGGTGTTCCGGAGGCGAGGCCAGCAGTTCCTCGCGGGCCGCGAGCGCCGCGTCGACCAGCGGGACGAGATCGGCGTCCGCGTCCGCGCTCGCCCGCATCGCCTCCGCCTGCCGCCCGGTGCGCCCGGCCACGGTCTCGAAGGGGTGTGCCCGCGGCGGCTCCACCCACAGTTTCCGCAGTGTCCCCGCCGCCTCCAGCACCGCCTTCGCCTCGGGCAGGGACCGCACCGAGACCTCCGGATGCAACCGCTCCAGCAGCAGCGCACCCCCCTCGCCCGCTTCGAGCAGCTGTACGGCCCCCAGGCCGCCCCAGTGCGCCAGCGCGGCCCGCTCCCCTTCCGGGCGGGCCCGGGGCGGGGCGAGCTTCAGCACCGCGGGCGTACCGTCCGCCCGTCGCACCAGCAGCACCAGACTGCTCCGGCCGCCCGGCACCTGTACCCGTTCCACCGTCAACTCGCGTAGAGAAACGGCCTGTTCGGCCGCCTCCGGTAGCTTCTCCAGCCAGTCGTCACCGGCCGCCGCCGTCTCACCGAGCGCCCTGACCAGCCGTTGTGGCGCTTCGAAAGCCATACGCGAGATGTCCCCTTTTCCGCTGGGCGTCACGCCGTCGGTGTCGTCGGCGTCGCTGACGCCGATGCGGCGCCGGCCCGCTCGGCGAGCCCGGGAAAGGCTACGCTCCGGCCGTGCCAGCGCACCGCCCGCACCGCCGCTTCCCGCAGCGCCGCCGCGGCCGTGCCCCGCAGCTTCTCGCCGGCCGCCCGCACCAGGTCGGAGTAGACCCCGGCCACGCGCTCCTCCAGTTCGGCGGCCAGCCGGACCGCCGTCTCCTGGTCGGTCACCTGGAACGGCAGCGCGTACCCGGCGGCCGCGGCCACCGGCTCGGCGCCCAGGGCGCGCACCTGGCGCACCAGGGTGTCCCGCCGGGCGCGATGGGCGTCGTAGGCCGTCCGTGCCTCGGCGCGCCGCGCCTCGCCGATCGTCCCGCCGACCACGCCGTAGCCGTACACCGCCGCGTGCTCCGCGGCCAGGGCCGCCTGCAGGGCCCGCAGCTCCCCGTCCTTCGCCTCGCTCATGCCGTGCCCTTCCCCTCCGTGAGCAGATACGCGTGTGCCGCGCCGGCCGCCGCCACCGACGCGAGCAGCCGCGCCAGCTCACCCGGCAGGCCGAGCAGCGCCTTGGCCCGCCGGTCCGCGAGCGCGCGTTCGGCGGCGGCCAGTTCGGTGAGGGCGGCCCGCGCGGTGTCCGGCACCTTCAGCGCGACGGACCTGGTGCCCGCGGAGGCCGTCGCGCTCGGGGAGGGCGGCTTCAGCACGCCGCCGAACGCCTTCGCGTGCCGCTCGGCCGCGTCCCGCAGCGGCCGCAGCCGCTCCGCGAGCCCGGGATGGGCGGCGATCACGGCGTCGTACCTGGTGAGCAGGCCGTCGCTGTCCCGGGCCGCACGCGCGCGTGCCCGGGTCGCGGCCGACGGGGTGCCCCCCGTGGTGTCGGAGCCGTCGGGGCCGCTTGAGCAGCCGGCGAGCAGGGTGACGCCCGCGGCGGACGCGAGCAGGGTCCTTCTGCGCGGCCCCGAGGGCACGCGCGGCGGCAGGGGAAACGGCACGGCTGACGTCCTCGAAGGCTCGTACGAAAGGACTGGGCGGCATGCCCGTGATCACCGTACCCGTGCATGTGTCCGAGGCCACTCACCGGCACCGCGCAGACCCAGGTGGACGGCATCACCGTCCGGGACCGGATACCCTTTCACCAGACACGCGACCTACCCACAACAGCACACGCGGCCGAGGAGTCACCCGGATGAGCACCACCCAGAGCGAGAGGCTGCGAGAACTGCTCGAACCGCTCGTCACCTCCCAGGGTCTGGATCTCGAGGAGATCGCGGTGGACTCCGTCGGACGCAAGAGAGTGCTGCGCGTCGTCGTCGACTCCGACTCCGGAGCGGATCTCGACCTGATCGCCGATGTGAGCCGCGCGCTCTCGGCGAAGCTCGACGAGAGCGACGCGATGGGCGAGGGCGAGTACACCCTCGAGGTGGGAACTCCCGGCGCGGAACGCCTTCTGACGCAGCATCGCCACTACGTGCGCGCCACCGGCCGGCTGGTCGGCTTCCAACTGGCGGAGGGCGGCGAGCTGGTGGCGAGGATCCTCACCGTGGACGACGAGGGCGTCGAGCTGGAGATCCCCGGGGTCAAGGGACGCAAGCCCACCGCGCGCAGGCTCGCCTTCGGCGACATCGCCAAGGCGCGCGTCCAGGTCGAGTTCAGCCGCAAGGACAAGAAGGAAGAGGAGGCGTAGCCGTGGACATCGACATGAGCGCCCTGCGGGGCTTGGTACGGGAGAAGGAGATCTCCTTCGACCTGCTGGTCGAGGCGATCGAGGCGGCCCTCCTCATCGCCTACCACCGCACCGAGGGGAGCCGTCGCCGCGCGCGCGTGGAGCTCGACCGGGGGACCGGACACGTGACCGTGTGGGCGAAGGAGGACTTCGAGGACCTCGACGAGGGCCAGAAGCCCCGCGAGTTCGACGACACCCCGTCCGGGTTCGGCCGGATCGCCGCCACCACGGCCAAGCAGGTGATCCTGCAGCGACTGCGCGACGCCGAGGACGACGCCACGCTCGGCGAGTACGCCGGCCGCGAGGGCGACATCGTCACGGGCGTGGTCCAGCAGGGCCGCGACCCGAAGAACGTGCTCGTCGACATCGGCAAGCTGGAGGCCATCCTGCCGGTGCAGGAGCAGGTGCCCGGCGAGACCTACCCGCACGGGATGCGGCTGCGGTCGTACGTCGTCCGGGTGGCCAAGGGCGTGCGCGGTCCGTCGGTGACGCTGTCCCGTACGCACCCCAATCTGGTGAAGAAGCTGTTCGCGCTCGAGGTGCCGGAGATCGCCGACGGGTCCGTCGAGATCTCCGCCATCGCGCGGGAGGCCGGCCACCGCACCAAGATCGCCGTCCGGTCCACCCGTTCGGGCCTGAACGCCAAGGGCGCCTGCATCGGCCCCATGGGCGGGCGGGTGCGCAACGTGATGGCCGAGCTGAACGGCGAGAAGATCGACATCGTCGACTGGTCGGACGATCCGGCCGAGATGGTGGCGCACGCCCTGTCACCCGCCCGGGTGTCCAAGGTCGAGGTCGTCGACATGTCGGCCCGATCCGCGCGGGTGACGGTGCCGGACTACCAGCTGTCGCTGGCGATCGGCAAGGAAGGGCAGAACGCCCGGCTCGCCGCCCGGCTCACCGGCTGGCGGATCGACATCCGTCCGGACACCGAACAGCCGGAGGAATAGATCTCGGCCCCGTGTGGGTTGGATCACGACAGTTATCGGTGCTGTGACTGTTCGATCTCTACCCCGGAGGGGTGAGGTCGTTACGGGGAGGTAGACTTAGCAGTGTCTGGCCGGACGCGTGCCCGCGCATGCCCGGAGCGCACCTGTGTCGGGTGCCGGGAGCGAGCGGCCAAGACCGAGCTGCTGCGCATCGTGGAGATCAAGGGCGAATGTGTCCCCGATCCTCGCGGTACGCTGCCCGGCCGGGGTGCGTATGTACACCCCGCCTTGGTCTGTCTCGACCAGGCGATACGTCGCCGGGCGTTCACGAGGGCGTTGCGTGCCCCAGGAGCGCCCGACACAAACGCGTTGCGCCGGTTCGTCGAGCGGACGACAGTTGCCGAGCAGGCAACACGGTAGGAAAGCGCGCCGTACGGAAGCCCCCGTGCGGCCCGGTACACCTCGCGAGTCGAAAGCAGGTCGAGATTGCGATGAGCACTCGATGAGTACGCGATGAGTACGCCCATGAACTAGCGACGGTCCGGCCGCAACCCGGACCTCAGAGGAGCGAAGTGGCTAAGGTCCGGGTATACGAACTCGCCAAGGAGTTCGGTGTGGAGAGCAAGGTCGTCATGGCCAAGCTCCAGGAACTCGGTGAATTCGTCCGATCGGCGTCTTCGACGATCGAGGCGCCCGTAGTACGCAAACTGACTGACGCCTTCCAGCAGGGCAGTGGCAACGGCAAGTCCGCGAAGCCCGCCCCCCGGAAGGCCGCACCCAAGCCCGGCGTGCCTTCGCCGGCACAGGCTGCACGTCCGGCCGCACCCAAGCCGGCCGCACCCAGGCCCGCGGCTGCCCAGCAGCCCGAGGCCCCGGCGGCTCCCGAGGCCCCGGCGGCTCCCGCCGCTCCGGCGCCCGCACCGTCCTCGGGTTCGCGTCCGACGCCGGGCCCCAGGCCCGCGCCGCGTCCGGCACCGGCCGCCCCGGAGTTCACCGCTCCGCCGTCGGCTCCCGCCCCGGCCGCAGCGTCCGGCTCCAAGCCCGGCGGTGCCCGTCCCGGTGCCCCCAAGCCCGGCGGTGCCCGTCCGGGCGGCCAGGAGCGCCAGGACCGCCCCGAGCGCCAGGACCGCCAGGGCCAGCGCCCCGGTGGTCAGGGCCCGCGTCCCGGCGCTCCCGCGCCGCGTCCCGGCGCTCGTCCGGCCGGCCCGCGTCCGGGTAACAACCCCTTCACCTCCGGCGGCTCCACCGGCATGGCGCGCCCGCAGGCGCCCCGTCCGCAGGGCCAGCGTCCCGGTGGTGGCCCCGGTGCCCCCGGCGCCGGTCCCCGTCCGCAGGGCCCCGGTGGCCAGGGCGGCGGTCCGCGTCCCCAGGCTCCGGGCTCCCGTCCGAGCCCCGGCGCGATGCCGCGTCCGCAGGGCGGTGCCCCGCGTCCCGGTGGCGGTCCCGCGGGCCCCCGTCCGAACCCCGGCATGATGCCGCAGCGTCCCGCTGCCGGCCCGCGCCCCGGTCCCGGCGGCGGTCGCGGCCCGGCCGGTGCCGGTCGTCCCGGTGGCGGCGGTGGCGGTCGTCCCGGTGGTGGCGGCGGCTTCGCCGGTCGCCCCGGTGGCGGCGGCGGTGGCGCCGGTCGTCCCGGTGGTGGCGGCGGCTTCGCCGGTCGTCCCGGTGGCGGTGCCCCCGGTGCCGGCGGCGGCGGTGGCTTCGGTGGCGGCGGCGGTCGTCCCGGATTCGGCGGTCGTCCCGGTGGTCCCGGTGGCCGTGGTGGCACGCAGGGCGCCTTCGGACGTCCCGGCGGTCCCGCGCGTCGCGGCCGCAAGTCGAAGCGGCAGAGGCGCCAGGAGTACGAGGCCATGCAGGCCCCGTCGGTCGGCGGTGTGATGCTGCCTCGCGGCAACGGCGAGACCATTCGCCTGTCGCGCGGTGCCTCCCTCACCGACTTCGCGGAGAAGATCAACGCCAACCCGGCGTCGCTCGTCGCGGTCATGATGAACCTCGGCGAGATGGTCACGGCCACGCAGTCCGTCTCCGACGCGACCCTCGAGGTCCTCGCCGGCGAGATGAACTACACGGTCCAGATCGTCAGCCCCGAGGAGGAGGACCGCGAGCTGCTCGAGTCCTTCGACATCGAGTTCGGTGAGGACGAGGGCTCCGAGGACGACCTGGTCGTCCGTCCGCCGGTCGTGACCGTCATGGGTCACGTCGACCACGGTAAGACCCGTCTGCTGGACGCCATCCGCAAGACGAACGTCATCGCGGGCGAGGCCGGTGGCATCACCCAGCACATCGGTGCCTACCAGGTCGCGACCGAGGTCAACGCCGAAGAGCGCAAGATCACCTTCATCGACACCCCGGGTCACGAGGCGTTCACCGCTATGCGTGCCCGTGGTGCGAAGTCGACCGACATCGCGATCCTGGTCGTCGCGGCCAACGACGGCGTCATGCCGCAGACGGTCGAGGCGCTCAACCACGCCAAGGCGGCCGACGTGCCGATCGTGGTCGCGGTGAACAAGATCGACGTCGAGGGTGCCGACCCGACCAAGGTGCGCGGTCAGCTGACCGAGTTCGGCCTCGTGGCCGAGGAGTACGGCGGCGACACCATGTTCGTCGACATCTCCGCCAAGCAGGGTCTGCACATCGACTCGCTGCTGGAGGCCGTGATCCTGACGGCCGACGCCTCGCTCGACCTGCGGGCCAACCCGAACCAGGACGCGCAGGGCATCTCGATCGAGTCCCGTCTCGACCGCGGCCGCGGTGCCGTGTCGACGGTCCTCGTCCAGCGAGGCACGCTGCGGGTCGGCGACACGATGGTCGTGGGCGACGCCTACGGCCGCGTGCGCGCCATGCTCGACGACAACGGCAACAACGTCGCCGAGGCGGGTCCGTCGACGCCGGTCCAGGTCCTGGGTCTGACCAACGTCCCGGGCGCCGGCGACAACTTCCTCGTCGTCGACGAGGACCGCACGGCCCGTCAGATCGCCGAGAAGCGCGCGGCGCGCGAGCGCAACGCGGCCTTCGCCAAGCGCACCCGCAGGGTCTCCCTGGAGGACCTGGACAAGGTGCTCGCGGCCGGCGAGGTCCAGCAGCTCAACCTCATCATCAAGGGTGACGCTTCTGGTTCCGTCGAGGCCCTGGAGTCCTCGCTGCTCCAGCTCGACGTCGGCGAAGAGGTCGACATCCGGGTCCTGCACCGCGGCGTCGGTGCGGTCACGGAGTCCGACATCGACCTGGCGATGGGCTCGGACGCCATCGTGATCGGCTTCAACGTCCGCGCGGCCGGCCGCGCGGCGCAGATGGCCGAGCGCGAGGGTGTGGACGTCCGCTACTACTCGGTCATCTACCAGGCGATCGAGGAGATCGAGGCGGCCCTGAAGGGCATGCTGAAGCCGGAGTTCGAGGAGGTCGAGCTCGGTACGGCGGAGATCCGCGAGGTCTTCAAGTCGTCCAAGCTGGGCAACATCGCGGGTGTTCTCATCCGCTCCGGCGAGGTGCGCCGCAACACCAAGGCCCGCCTCATCCGCGACGGCAAGGTGGTCGCGGAGAGCCTCAACATCGAGGGTCTGCGTCGCTTCAAGGACGACGTCACCGAGATCCGCGAAGGGTTCGAGGGCGGTATCAACCTCGGCAACTTCAACGACATCAAGGTCGACGACGTCATCGCGACGTACGAGATGCGCGAGAAGCCGCGGGCGTAACGCCAGTGGCTGACGGTGGCCGACGGGACCTGTGCCCGTCGGCCACCTCGGTTTGCCACGGGGCCGCCGCACTGCGGCCGGCCCCGTGGCAAAACCCGGTCGAGCCCCCGGCAAGGGCGCGGTACCGTTCTTGATGTCCCCGCCCGTCCAGCCGGCGGGGCCGTCGATCCCGGACCGGCGGGTGAACCGGTTGCATACATGTTTGTGGGGACGCTGTCCTTCGACCTCCTCCTCGGCGACGTACGGTCGCTCAAGGAGAAGCGCTCCGTCGTCCGCCCGATCGTCGCCGAACTCCAGCGGAAGTACGCGGTGAGCGCGGCCGAGGTGGATCACATGGACCTCCATCGCAGGACCCGGATCGGTCTGGCGATGGTGTCCGGCGACGCGGGGCACATCAGCGACGTGCTGGACCGGTGCGAGCGGCTGGTCGCCGCGCGCCCCGAGGTGGAACTGCTGTCGGTGAGACGCCGCTTCCACGGCGACGACGACTGACCAGAGAACGTAGATCAGGGAAGAACGGGAGACGGACCAGTGGCCGACAACGCGCGTGCCAAGAGGCTGGCGGACCTCATCCGAGAGGTGGTGGCCCAGAAGCTGCAGCGCGGGATCAAGGACCCGCGGCTCGGCTCGCACGTCACCATCACGGACACCCGGGTGACGGGTGACCTGCGGGAGGCGACCGTCTTCTACACCGTGTACGGGGACGAGGAGGAGCGGGTGGCCGCGGCCGCCGGTCTGGAGAGCGCCAAGGGCATCCTGCGCTCCGAGGTCGGCAGGGCGGCCGGCGTGAAGTTCACGCCGACGCTCACCTTCGTCGCCGACGCCCTTCCGGACACCGCCCGGACCATCGAGGACCTCCTCGACAAGGCCCGTCAGTCCGACGAGAAGGTGCGTGAGGCCTCGGCCGGCGCTCACTACGCCGGCGAAGCCGACCCGTACAAGAAGCCGGGTGAGGACGAGGACGACACCAGCGCATGACCCAGAAGCACTCCACGCCCGACGGCCTTGTCATCGTCGACAAGCCGTCGGGCTTCACTTCGCACGACGTGGTCGCCAAGATGCGGGGCATCGCCAGGACGCGCCGCGTCGGCCACGCCGGCACCCTCGACCCGATGGCCACGGGCGTCCTCGTCCTCGGCGTCGAGCGCGCGACCAAGCTCCTCGGGCACCTCGCGCTGACCGAGAAGGAGTACCTGGGCACGATCCGCCTGGGCCAGAACACCGTCACCGACGACGCCGAGGGCGAGATCACGGGGTCGGTGGACGCCTCGAAGGTCACCCGGGACGCCGTCGACGCGGGGATCGCCAAGCTCACCGGCGAGATCATGCAGGTGCCGTCCAAGGTCAGCGCCATCAAGATCGACGGCGTGCGCTCCTACAAGCGGGCCCGGGACGGCGAGGACTTCGAGATCCCGGCCAGGCCCGTCACCATCTCGTCGTTCAGCGTGTACGACGTCCGCGAGGCCGTCGCCGAGGACGGCACCCCCGTGCTCGACCTGGTCGTGTCCGTGGTCTGCTCCTCCGGCACCTACATCCGCGCCCTCGCCCGTGACCTCGGCGCCGACCTGGGCGTCGGCGGCCACCTCACCGCGCTGCGCCGGACCCGCGTCGGGCCCTACAAGCTGGACAGAGCGCGCACGCTGGACCAGCTCCAGAAGGAGCTGACGGTGATGCCGATCGCCGAGGCGGCCACCGCCGCGTTCCCGCGCTGGGACGTGGACGACAGGCGGGCCCGGCTGCTCCTCAACGGTGTGCGGCTCGACATGCCCGACGAGTACGAGGGCTCCCGTGCCGTGGCCGTCTTCGATCCCCAGGGCCGCTTCCTGGCCCTCGTGGAGGCACAGCGGGGGAAGGCCAAGAGCCTCGCCGTCTTCGGCTGACGGCCGGGTCGCTTTTGCCCCCGGTGGAGTGGCGGCGGGCATGGGGGCTTGTTCTTCGCCCGGCGGTGGGGTGGCTGCGGCTATGGGGCTTGTACTTCGCCTGCCGGTGGAGTGGCGGCTATGGGGCTTGTACTTCGCCCGGCGGTGGAGTGGCGGCGGCCATGGGGCCTGTACCTCGCCCGCCCGTGGAGCGGCGGTCACGGGGCCCTGCACTCCCGCTGCTCCACGGTCCCCCATCGGTTCCCCCACCCCTGAGGTCTGTCCAGCGACCCCGGTCCGTTCACCCGGCCGGGCGGGCGCTCGGAGTGAACCAGGGGTGTGCAGGGGGGCGCGTTCGCCCACCCCGCTTTTTCCCTGATCACCCCGCCCCTACCGTCGACCTCGGAGCACAGGTGTACGGCGGTACGGCGGGGAGGTTCGACCATGGCGCGACCGGACCGGCGGACCCCACCGCGAGGCGGCGCGCCCGGACTCGGTGACGACGTCCTCGTCCGCATCCACGACCTCGCAGGCCGCCCGCGCGGCACCGGCTTCGTCGCCGACCACCAGGGCACGGTCCTCACCAGTCACGAGGCCGTCGACGGTCTGGGCCGGTTCCTCCTGCGCGCCGGAACCCGCAGCCGTGTCGTCACCGCCGAGGCGGTCACCTCCCTTCCGGAGCGGAACCTGGCCCTCGTGCGCGCCGGGGACCTGGATGTCCGCCCGCTGCCGGTCACCGCGCGGGACCGCGTCGCGACAGGCACCTACGTCTGGATCGCCGCGGGCCGCTGGCGCCAGGCGCGGGTGCTGGGCGCCGTGGCGGGGGTGACGTACACGGCCACGGATCGCTTCCGGCAACTCGACGACGTGCTGCAACTCGCGATCGGCACGGACGGGCGGGATGCTCTGCGGCTGGGTGGCGGGGCGGCCGGGGGGCCGGTCGTCGACGCCGCCACCGGCGCCGTGGTCGCCGTGCTCGGCACCGCGCTGCACACCGGTCAACGGGACTGCGGCTTCGCCGTGCCGCTACGGCCGGCCGGAGGCGGGCCCCTGACACACGTGCTCGCCCGCAACGCGGCGACAGTGCCCGCGTACGGGGCGGATCTCAATCTTGGCGGGGTGCTGGAGCTGGGGGCGCTGTCGGTGGGAGCCGGTGGGGCGGTCGGGGCCCGTGCGCGGGCGGTCGGGGATCTGCCGGGAACGGGCGCAGAGCCTGTCGAACGGGCGGGTGTCATAAGGGAGTTCGCCGCGTTCACCGAGGGGTCGGCCGCCGTCCTCGGGCTCGTCGGGGCGCCGGGCAGCGGTCGTACGACGGAACTCGCGGCGCTGGCCGCCCGGCGCGGCCGGGGAACCGTACCGGCGCCGACGGTGTGGCTGCGGGGAGCCGACCTGCGGGACGGGGACGAGTCGGTGGCGGTGGCCGTCGGGCGGGTGCTGAGCCGGGCGGCGCGGGGCGTGACGCCGGCCGACGGCGAGGAGGTGCCGGATTTCGCCGGGATACGGGACGGGGCCGCGGGCTTCGCGGCTGCCGAGGGCGAGGCGTCGCCCGGCGGCGGGGAGGCGCCTCTCGGTGACGCCGGTGCCGGACGCCTCGCCGCGCTCGCCCGTGCCGCCGGCCGTCCCCTGCTCCTCCTGCTCGACGGTCCGGAGGAGATGCCGTCGGGCCTGGACCATCGGTGGGGCGCATGGTCAGAGGGGACCGCGTGCTGGCTTCGGGAGACCGGGGCGCGGCTGGTCGTGGCGTGCCGGGCGGAGTACTGGGAACGGGCGGGGGCGGCGTTCCCCGAGGAGATCCTGCACCCAGGCGGCCCCGCCTGTCTGCCGCCCTGCGTCCCGCTGGGCGACCTCGACGAGGACGAGGCCCGCGAGGCCCGCGTCCGCCACGGCATCCCCGAGGACGCCCTCGCCGCACCCGACGCCCGCCACCCGCTCACGCTCCGCCTCCTCTCCGAGGTCCTCGCCGCAACCCCGGACGCGCTGAGGTCCGGCCCCCCGGACCGGAACGACGTCCTCACCGCCCACCTGGACCTGATGTGCCTGCGTGTGGCCGTCCGGCTCGCCGGCGAGGACGGGGGCCGGCGCGGCACCGACGTGCGGCGGCTGGCGGCGAAGGTGGCCGGGCGGGTGCACGAGGCCGCCCGGCGCAGTCTCGGACCCGGGCAGGGGGAGCTGACCCGCGAGGCCTTCGAGGAGGTTTTCCCGTGCGATCCGGCCCCGGCCGGGCGGGGCGGCGACACCGGTATGGGCGCGGGCGCGGATTCGGGAACGGGCGTGGGTGTCGGCTTGGGTGCGGGCGCGGATCCGGGAACGGGCGTGGGTGTCGGCTTGGGTGCGGGCGCAGATTCGGGAACGGGCGTAGTGATCGGGGCGGGCGCAGGCGCAGATACGGGCTTGGGCGCGGGCACGTGCACCGGCACCGGCTGGGCGTCCGCCGTACTTTCCGAGGGACTCTTCGTCCACGTCGGCACCGGCTACCGCTTCGCCCACGAGGAACTCGCCGACTGGATCCAGGGCACGCACCTCGACCTGGACGAGGCCCTGCGCGCGCTGGTCCACCACCACGCGCCGGACCCCGACGACCCGGACCCCGTACCGCACCACCGCGCCGGCCCCGTCGTCCAGGCCCTGCTCCTGCTCGCGAGGCAGCAGGGCACGCACCGGCTCGCCGTCCGCCTGGAGGAGATGGTCCGCGCCCTGGACGTGGACCCGCACTCGTGGTGGGCGGCCCGACTGCTCGGCGAGACACTGCGACGGGTGCCGGACGCCCAGCCGTATCTGCGGGTGCTGCGGCTGCTCGCCGAGACGATCGTCGAGCGGCGGCGACGAGGACGGGCCGTACCGGCGGAGTTCGGGCCCGCCTTCTGGGCGGAACCGGCGCTGAGCGGTGCCGATCGCCTCGATCTGCTGCGCCGTCTGCTTCTCGCCGACATCGCCCCGGCCGGCGGCGACCGCTACCTCGACGCCGCCGCACAGCTGCTCGCCGCCGACCCCGCCGCCGTGCAGCCGCACCTCGTCCGCTGGTTCGACGACGAGCGGGTGCTCCCCGCGGCGCCCCACGCCACCGTGGCGACGGCCGCGCAGGCGCTGCTGCACACCCATCGCCACCGGGCGCCGGACGACCTCACGGAGGTGCTGGCCGAGGGTGCCCACCCGCGGGGCGACGAGCTGCTCGGCGTACTCGCCGAGGAGGAGCCCGCCGCCGTGTGCCGGGCCGTGGACCGGTGGGCGCACGACGAACGGCCGGCGCGGCGGGCCGCGGCGGTGACCCACGGACTGCTGGTCGCGCCGCACGTCCGGGCCGACACCGACCGCGAGCTGCTGCGGTACGCCGCCCTGGCCCTGCTCGCCCGCCCGGCCGACCGCGCACTGCACGGCGGGGCGCTCGCCCTGCTCGTACAAGATCCGCGTACCCGGGCCCGGTACCTTCCCCGGGCCGTCGAGCACTTCGGCGCCGGGGATCCACGGATGCCCGCGTCCGCGCTCGCGACGGCTCTGGTGACCCACCCCGAGCCGGTGCTGGACGCCTTCCGCACCCGGCTGCGGAGGGCGGACGCCGGGGAGGTGCTGCGCGCCCTCGCCGAGGCGCTCTTCACGGGAGAGGCGCTGGGCACGCTCGCCGAGGCGCCGTTCAGGGGAGAGGCCAGGCTCTTCGTGCCCGGTGGCGGGCGGAGCCCGGCGCTGGTCCGGCGGGTCGCGGAGGTCGTCCGGGAGGCGGTGGCCCTGCGGGTGGAGTGGGCCGGGCCCGTGGCCGCCCAAGTCGATCGACGGCTGGACGTCGGGTGCGGGGCGGTCGAGGGGCCTGCCGGCGGCCCGAGGGGCGGCTGCACGTGCGCCGGGGGGTGCTGCGGTGCCAGGGCGGTGCTGTTCTCGCTGGTCACCGGAGTGCTCGACGGTGGGCCCGAGGAGCTGCGGACGGCGCTCGCCGACGTCCTCGGCACGCCCGGCGCCCCCGCCTCCCGCGCCCTGCGCCGTGAGATCTGCGACTTCCTCCTCGTCCACGAGCATGCCGTGCCCGTTCTGGAGGCACTGCTGCGGAGTGCCGCCCGGCACGGCGGCGACGAGTTGCGCGCCCTGGTCCACCGCACGGGCATGAACCTCGTCCGCACCCCGGCGGGAGCCACCCGTTTCGACTGCGCCCTCCTCGACCTGGGCCGTGCGATCCCGGGATTCGCGGCCCGTGTGGCGCACTGGCTGAACGACGCTCCGGAGGACTGGGCGGCGGTCGTCGGCCCCAGCACCCGCCGCATGATCGAGAGTCTGGCCGGTGTACGGATCCCCGCATGACCGGCGGGAACACGTGCGTCCGGTCACAGCCCCCATGCCGGTGCGGGCCGAACCCGCTCGGCATGGCACCCTTAGACCTGCGTAAGAGGCAGAGACGGACACGGGTTCGAGGAGCGGTCACAGTGCAGCGCTGGCGTGGTTTGGAGGACATCCCCGAGGACTGGGGACGCAGCGTCGTCACCATCGGCTCCTACGACGGTGTCCACCGCGGGCACCAGCTGATCATCCGGCACGCCGTGGAGCGCGCCCGAGAGCTGGGCGTCCCCGCGGTCGTCGTCACCTTCGACCCGCACCCCAGCGAGGTCGTCCGCCCCGGCAGCCACCCGCCGCTCCTCGCCCCGCACCACCGCCGTGCCGAGTTGATGGCCGAGCTGGGCGTGGACGCGCTGCTGATCCTGCCCTTCACGGCGGAGTTCTCGAAGCTCTCGCCCGCCGACTTCGTGGGCAAGGTCCTGGTCGACAAGCTGCGCGCCAAGGCGGTCGTCGAGGGCCCGAACTTCCGCTTCGGTCACCGCGCCGCCGGGAACGTCGAGTTCCTGGCGGAGCAGGGCAAGGTCTACGACTTCGACGTCGAGGTCATCGAGCTGTCCGTGTCCGGCGAAGCGGGTGGCGGCGAGCCCTTCTCCTCGACGCTGACGCGGCGGCTGGTCGGCGCGGGCGACGTGTCCGGGGCCGCGGAGATCCTCGGCCGACCGCACCGGGTCGAGGGCGTCGTCGTACGAGGCGCGCAGCGCGGCCGTGAGCTGGGCTTCCCCACGGCCAACGTCGAGACGCTGCCGCACACCGCGATCCCGGCGGACGGGGTCTACGCGGGGTGGCTGACGGCTCAGGGCGAGGCCATGCCGGCCGCGATCTCCGTGGGCACCAACCCGCAGTTCGACGGGACCGAGCGCACGGTGGAGGCGTACGCCATCGACCGCGTCGGGCTCGATCTGTACGGGCTGCACGTCACGGTGGACTTCCTGGCGTTCGTGCGCGGACAGGCGAAGTTCGAGACGCTGGACGCTCTGCTGGAGCAGATGGCGCAGGACGTGAAGCGGTGCCGCGAGCTGATCGCGGCGGCGGAGCGGACTTCGTCGTAGGTACGTCTCCGACGCGTGCCTGAGCGGCGCGTGCTTGTCGGACGTGAAGGGCGGCCGGTGCCTGTGGGGCACCGGCCGCCCTTCGTGTTTGTTCGCGGCCCTTCGCTACTGCTGGGGCGGGGGCCCCTCGGGCTGACCGGGCTGCGGGTAGCCGTATCCGGGGTGCTGGGGGTGCTGGGGGTGGTAGGGGGCCTGGGGCTGCTGACCGTGCTGCGGGTGCGGCGGCGGGGGCGCCGCCGGGTGGCCGGGCTGCTGCGGGTGACCGGGGTGACCCGGCTGCGGGGCATAGGGCTGGCCGGGGGCGTACTGGCCGGGCATGGGCTGGCCGGGCACCGGCTGAGCGGGGTAGGAGTGACCCGGCATCGGCGGGGCGGCGACGGGGGGCGGGTTGCCGTCGCTGGTCCACAGGCCGTGCATCTGCTGGTGGCGTACGAAGTCCTCGGCGACCATGGCCGCGAGGTTGAAGTACGCCTCCCGCACCTTGGGCCGCATCATGTCGAGATCGACCTCGGCGCCGGCGGAGAGATGCTCGTCGAACGGGACGACGACGACACCACGGCACCGTGTCTCGAAGTGGGAGACGATGTCCTCGACCTTGATCATTTTGCCGGTGTCGCGCACACCCGAGATGACCGTGAGGGAGCGTGAGACCAGGTCGGCGTAGCCGTGCGCGGACAGCCAGTCCAGCGTCGTACTGGCGCTGCTCGCACCGTCCACGGACGGCGTCGAGATGATGATCAGCTGGTCGGCGAGGTCGAGCACTCCGCGCATGGCGCTGTAGAGCAGGCCGGTGCCCGAGTCGGTGAGGATGACCGGGTACTGCTTGCCGAGCACGTCGATCGCGCGCCGGTAGTCCTCGTCGTTGAAGGTCGTCGAGACGGCCGGGTCGACGTCGTTGGCGATGATCTCCAGGCCCGAGGGCGCCTGCGAGGTGAACCGCCGGATGTCCATGTACGAGTTGAGGTACGGGATCGCCTGGACGAGGTCGCGGATGGTGGCCCCGGTCTCCCGGCGCACCCGGCGGCCGAGCGTGCCCGCGTCCGGGTTGGCGTCGATCGCGAGGATCTTGTCCTGCCGCTCGATGGCGAGGGTCGAGCCGAGGGCGGTGGTCGTCGTGGTCTTGCCGACGCCGCCCTTGAGGCTGATCACGGCGATGCGGTAGCAGGAGAGCACCGGCGTCCGGATGAGCTGCAGCTTCTGCTGTCGCTCGGCCTCCTCCCTCTTCCCGCCCAGCTTGAACCGGGATACGGAGGCGGTCGGACGTCCGCTCTTCGCCTTCTGCCGCTTGTTGTTGAGCAGACGGTCGGAGGACAGCTCGACGGCAGCCGTGTAACCGAGCGGCGCCGCACCGGGGTTGGTGGGCTGACGCTGGTCGTGCTGGAGGGGCTGTGGCCAGGCGGTACCGAGGCGGGGGTCCACGGGCTGGGCCGGTGGCTGCTGCGGGTGCGCCTGGTGAGGGGGTTGGGGCTGCGGGGGCTGGGGCTGGGGTTGGCCTTGGGGCTGGTATGGGGGCTGGGGGTATCCCTGCGGGGCGTGCGGGGCGTGCGGGGCCTGTGCGGGCTGCGGGGGCTCTTGGGGGTGTTGCGGCTGGTACTGAGGGTGCTGGGGGTGCTGCTGGTTCTGTGCGGGCTGTGCGGGCTGCGCGAATTGGGGCGCTTGAGGCGCGTGGGGGTCCTGCGAGGGGTTCGGCGCGTTCGGGGCGGTGGGCTGCGGAGGGACGCCGGGGTGGGCGCCCTGCGGCGGTGCCGGGGGCTGTGGGAAGCCGTAACCGCCCTGGGCGTTGGGCGCACCGGGGTGGGGGAAGCCGTAACCGGCCTGGGCGTCGGGAGCGCTGGGCTGCGGGAAGCCGTAACCGGCCTGCGCCTGGGGGACGCCGGGCTGCGGGAAGCCGTAGCCCGGCTGGGCGTTGGCCTCGGCGGCCTGGCGCGGGATGACGGGGGCGGGGGGAGCCGGTTCCTGGACAGGCGGGGCCCACGCGGGCTGCCCCGGCTGCGGCGGTTGCTGCGGCTGGAAGGGCGGTTGCTGCGGAGGCAGGGGCGGCTGGCCCTGGGCAGCGGTGGGTTCCGGCTGCGGCGCCTGTGGCTGCTGCGGCGGGGTCTGTGCCTTCGGCGGCCACTCGGCGCCAGGGGCAGGGGCAGCAGGGGCAGGGGGCGCGGGCTGGTACGACGGCGGCAACGGCGGCACGCCGCTCTGCGGGGTGGGCGGGGGAGTCCAGGCGCTGGGCGCGTCGGGTGCGCCCTGTCCACCGTCCACGGGAGCGTCGGCGGTGTCCGCCTCGGCGGGGCCGGAGGAGTCGCTCGATTCGGCGTCGGTGGCGGAGGCGTCGTCGGGCTGGTCGGCACTCACCTGAGCATCGGCGTCGGTGTCGGCGTCGGGAGTCTCCTCCTCGGTGTCCGCGGTGCCGTCGGCCTCGTTCGCGACGTCCGAGGAGGCACCCTCGACCTGCTCACCAGCCTCGACGTCGGACTCGGGCTCGGACCTGGACTCTGACCCGGAATCGGACTCAACCTCGGCCTCCGTCTCGGCCTCGGCAGCGGCGTCGGCCGCCGCGGCGAGGTCGGCGATCTCTCGCTGCAGGGAGGCGGCGGAGAACCGCATGGTGGCGCCGCTCTCCACGCTCCCGTTCCCGGGACCGGAACTCTCGGAGCCTTGAGGAACAGGAGGAACAGGAGGGACGGGAGGAACAGGAGGCGCAGGGGCGGCCTCGGGGGCGGGCGCGACCGGCGGCTGAGGCTCGAACCCGCTTCCCTCGGGCAACTTGGGCACACCTGCGTGTTCCCCGGCCGGCGGTGCGACCGGCGGAGGGAACGGAATTCCCGGCTCCGGAGCCGCCGGAGGGGGCGTGAACGGTACGCCGGGCATCGGCACAGGCGCGGGCGGCGTGAAAGGCAAGCCCGGAGCGGGCTGCACGGGCGGAGCGGGCTGCACGCCCGGAGTCGGCTGCACGGGCGGATGGGACCCGGGCCCGAACTCGGAGGGCGGCGGGGATGTCGGGACGGAGGCGTGCACCGGAGCAGGGGCCGGAGCCGGAGGGACCGATGGGCCCGCACCACCCCCGAACCCCCCGGAAGCCGCGGACTGCGGCGCACCGGAATCCGGCTCCTCCGAATCCACCGACGCCCCGGACGCGTTCTGCGTGTACCAGGCAGGCGGCGCGTAGTCGATGGTGAACTCGCCCGTCATGTCGATGGCGGCTTCCGCGTCGGGCTGGTCATCGCCGGGCGTCGCCCAGCCCCCGCGGATCCCGTCCCGATCGCTGCTCACAATTCCTCCTGGTGTGGTCGAGCACCCTCACGGCGTGCTGGGGCGACCATGACGTTTCGGGCTCGGTCGATCCGAGGTCGTCCGATCCACGGTTCTCCCCCTGTGGTGCGGACGCCGTTCCATGGGTACTGGCGTCGCGCCCGGTACCAGCCTAATCACCACGCCGTGCACATCGGCAGGCCCGTCCACTCCATCACGGCCGGTTCGCGGTGTCACTTTCGACCCGAAGCCTGTCCGTGGGACACCTCTCAAGTGAACAAAGCGACAGATAGCGGAGGTTGATACGGTCGAAGACCGGGATGAACTGCGCGCACACGCACTTCACGTCGGACTGCCGAGTCAATCCATCCTTCGCGGTGTGCCCAGCAAGCCGAGTTCGGTGTCCGTGGGCTGGGTCATCACGTAGTGCCGGTCACGATCGGTGCACCAGAGCGTGAGGCCGTCAGGCAGGGTGGGCAGGGAGTCCACATCCGCCCGGAGCAGGGCCATGGTGCGCCCGAGTTCCGCGGCCTCGTCCGGGGAGACGCGCTGCACGCCGACGAGTCGCGCCCGCCGTACGAGCCGGGGAGCCACCGGGCTGAGATACGGCAGCACGGTCAGAACCGACTGCCAGGGACCGGAGACGACCCGGCCGCGTGGCGGGCGCATGCCGCAGTCCCGCACCACCAATACGGGCGTCCCCGCCGAACTGCCCTGCGGAGGTACCCGGCCGACATCATGCACGGCCAGGCCGTTCTGCCCGCCGCCCATGGCGTGCACCATCTGCATCCAGGCTTGCGGACGTCCTGTCTCCACGGCGACACGCGCGCCGGTCGCAGCAGCCCTGAGGGCGATCACCTGGGCGGTCCACAGCCCGCCGATGAGGACGATGTCGTACGGGGTCGGCCGGTTGATCCCCAGCACCGCGGGGCGGTTCTCCGCGTCGACGCCGATCACGACGCCGTCGTCGCCGACGGGCAGGGTGAACGCCTCCAACTGGTGCACGGGAACGGAGTGCCGCGCGTGCCGGGGGCCGATCAGGCCGAAGCCCCGGCGCAGCAGCTCCCGTGCCGTCCGTGGAGCGGTGCTCTGCTCCTCACCGGGGCCGGTGACCTGCCCGGCGTGTGTGGACATCGACCTCACCGGGCGCCTCCCAGGGGCAGAGTGGCGAGCATGCCGGGTACCTGCTCCCGGTCGAGGCGGGCGAGCCCGGTGCCCGTGTGCCGCGCCGCGGCCTGCAACGCCCGCCGGGCGGCGACGAGTTCGTCGTCGCTGCGCCCCGTCACCCGCAGGTGTCCGCACACGGACGCCTCGTGCCGCTCCCCGCGTGCCAGCGTCAGACTGAAGGTGGTGGCGAGCGCGGGGACCGCCGTGATCAGGGCGATGACCTGTGGCAGAGAGGGCGCTCGGTGACCCCAACGAAGTCTGGATCGTGCTCACGCAGGGTTCTGAGCAGGCCGGGGGCGCGGTCGGCGAGCAGACCGGTCACGGTGGTGACGTAGGCGTGGGCGGTGCCGACAGA
>NZ_JBSFCI010000068.1:0-20987 GCF_053593375.1 Streptomyces sp. NPDC002309
CGACATCTCGAAGCGTGGAGAACGGCCGCCTCCGCTGTCCCGGAAAGAACCGCAGATCAGCAGGTCGGGTGACGTGCGAAGTTAAACGTCAAGCTAAGTTACCGGTATTGAGCTACTGACCTTTGCGGCGTGATGTCGTTGGGGGCTGACGATGTGTGATCGTCGCGGTATGCCTGGTGTGTGAGATATCCGCAGGGTGGTGGGCTGACGCCTGAACGGCAGGCGTTTCGCGAGCGGATCCGGCTGGAGGCTGCGGAGCGATTCGCTGCCGGCGCCTCCAACGCCGAGGTCGCCAAGGACTTACGGGTCAGCGTGCGCTCGGTACAGCGCTGGCGCCGGGCCTGGCATGTCGCCGGCACCGAGGGGCTGCGGTCTGCCGGGCCCGTCTCCCGGCCCAGACTGAGCAAGGCCCTGTTCTCCGTCCTTGAGCAGGAGCTCGCCAAGGGGCCGGTCGCGTACGGCTGGCCGGACCAGGCGTGGACGCTGACGCGGATCAAGACGCTGATCGGGCGCCGGTTCCACAAGAGCATGACGCTGTCGGCGATCGCGCGGATGCTGCACCGGCACGGCTACAGCCACCAGGTCCCGGTCCGCCGGGCGGTCGAGCGCGACGAGCAGGCCGTGGCCGGCTGGGTGAAGGAGACCTGGCCGCAGGTGGAAGGTCCGTGGCGGCGCTCGACGCCTGGCTGTGCTTCGAAGACGAAGCCGGCTTTTCGATGACGCCGCCCACCGCACGGACCTGGGCCCGGCGCGGACGCACACCCGTCATCCGGGTCCGCGGACGCTCCCAGCGCCGCTTCTCCGTCGCTGCCCTGGCCTGCTACAAACGAGGTGAGCGCTCACGGCTGATCTACCGGCCCAAGCGGCATCTCGATCACAAGCGCGGCGGCAGACGCAGTTTCACCTGGACCGACTACCGCGACCTGCTCATCGCCGCCCACCACCAACTCGGCGCACCCATTGTGCTCGTGTGGGACAACCTCAACGTCCACAAGGACCGCCGACTGCGGGAGTTCATCGACACCCACGACTGGATCACCTGCTACTTCCTGCCGGTCTACGCACCGGACCTCAACCCCGTCGAGGGCATCTGGTCCTTGCTGCGACGCAGCAGCCAGGTCAACACCGCCTTCACCGACCCCGACCACCTCATCAGCACGCTCCGACATGGTCTCCGCCAGATCCAATACCGCAGCAAACTCATCGACGGATGCCTTGTCGAAACAGGACTCACGTTGACGACATCACGGCGACAACGTCAGTAACAGGCCCGATGCGATGTCGTCCGCGTGAGGGAGGCACGCTCATGCGCAGTGAAGCAATCGCCGCGAACAGAACGATCAACTTGCTCTAAGCTGCTTTCCTCGCAAGCCAGTTCGATCCGAAAGGGTCATCACATGACCAGTATCCGCCGCGCCCTGACAGTGGCCGCCGCTGCCGCGAGTGCCGCCATCCTCAGCACGTCCCCCGCCTCGGCCTACCCCAACTGGCAGCCGTGGGTCCCCACGGCCATGACCACCTGCGGAGAAACGACGCCGAGTAAGACGTCCAACAAAGTCATCAATCAGACCTGCATGATTGTGAACCCGAACGACGAGGAGAACGCTCAGGGTGTACTCCTCGTCAGAAACAACGCGTCGGTGAACATCACCATCGACAGCGCCCGCGTCTACTGGCTGGACGCGTACGGCATGAATCCGTTCGGTGAGGCGTCCTGCGTCAAGAAGGTCCTCGTCCCAGGCGAGCTGACCGCCTGTTACGGGATGTCGGCCTGGCCCGCGCCGGCCGGTTCAGTTCAGAGCAGCTACATGTACAACGGCATAAAGACCATTACGAAGTCGGTCTACTTCTTGCCATAAATCCATTCCTGGCAACGGCGGTGACTCCCACACGGACGGGCCACCGCCCCTGCCCACTCGATCGACGGCAATCGGGCGACGTCATACGCATCGAGCGCCAAG
Organism: Streptomyces sp. NPDC002309; assembly: GCF_053593375.1. Lineage (NCBI taxonomy): Bacteria > Bacillati > Actinomycetota > Actinomycetes > Kitasatosporales > Streptomycetaceae > Streptomyces > Streptomyces sp. NPDC002309. The sequence goes on from NZ_JBSFCI010000068.1 coordinate 1,962, forward strand.
CCCGCATGGGGCAGGCACTCGACCACAACACGTTCCTTGCTCAGTCGAAAGCGTTGTACTCGTGGTGCTGCTGGCCACGGCCGATGAGCCCGACGTCGGCACTCCTGAGTCCTGGTGCCCGGCGGCTGCGCACAGGGGGGGCAGCGCGGTGCGAGGCCGTGACCGGTTCCTGTTCCGGTCACGGCCTCGTTGGCGTGGAGGTTGGGTGGCGGCGGTTAAGCAGCAGCCGCCTCTAACGGCCGGTTGTTGGGGGTCGGCCTTCGTGGAGCCGGTGCAGCAGGTGCTGCGTTCTTGCTTGGCCAGGGTGTCGGCGTCGGCCTTGACGACGTACACCTCCCAGGGTTCCTGGCCGGGGCCCTGGACCCAGACCTTGTCCTGGAGGGCGTAGCAGCAGGTGGTGTCGTTCTCCACGTCGGCGGCAGGCCCGGCTTCGGCGAGGCGGGTGGTGGCGGCGTGGACGGCTTCGGTCGTCTCGACCTCTACGCCGAGGTGGTCCATGCGTGTCGCCTCGTCCGGGGTGCCCTGATGAGGACGAGCTTGAGCGGAGGCTCGGCGATGGCGAAGTTGGCGTAGCCGTCGCGGAGTTTGGCGGGCTCAGTGCCGAACAGCTTGCTGTAGAAGGCGATGGAGGCATCGAGGTCGGGGACGCGGAGCGCGAGTTGTAGGCGGGACATGGCGGACCTCCTTGTGTGGGTGCGGGCTCAGCAGCCTCCGGAAGTGGCCGGGGCGCCGAGTCCGATCTGGAGAGTGGTCGGGGCTGCGCAGCATCCACAGCCCTCGCTGTTCTGGGCGGCGTCGGGGTCGTCGAACAGGCCGGCGCCGCCGCACACCCCGGTTTCAGGAAGGGTCAGTTCGACGCGCTCGGCGGCTTCGCGGTCGCCTGCGAGGGCGGCGGCGATGGAGCGGACCTGCTCGTAGCCGGTCATCGCCAGGAACGTGGGGGCGCGGCCGTAAGACTTCATGCCGACCAGGTCGACGTCCTGCTCGGGGTGGGCGAGCTCACCCACGCCGTGCGGGTAGACGGTGCCGCAGGAGTGCACGTTGGGGTCGATGAGCGGGGCGAGAGCGGTCGGGGTCTGGAGGCGTTCGTCGAGTCCGAGGCGGACCTCGGAGAGGAAGGTGAGGTCGGGGCGGAAGCCGGTGAGGGCGATGACTTCGTCGACCGGGTCCAGGCGGCGCCCGTCCTCGGCGACCAGGATCAGACGGCCGTCGGAGTCCCGCTCGACGGCTTCGGTGCGAAAGCCCGTGGCGGAGCTGGCGTGGTCTGCCTCGACGGCGGCCTTGGCGCGCAGGCCCAGGGCGCCGCGGGCGGGCAGCTGGTCGGCTTCGCCGCCGCCGTAGGTGTTCTCGCCGATGCTGCAGCGCAGAATCCACACCGCGTGCGTGCCGTTCTCTTCGTTCGCGAGGTCGGAGAGGTCGGAGAGGTCGGCGAGGTCGGCGAGGGCGGTGAAGGCATCATCTCAGGATGAGGTTCGCGGGCGGCGGAGGCATATGAGGCTGCAGGCCAGTTCGAGCAGGCCCTGGTGGAGATCGGCGCGTCGTTTGTGACGGGTGCAGAGCCGCTTGAACTGGTGCAGCCGGGCGAAAGCGCGCTCGACCACCCAGCGCGACTTACCCAGTCCGGAGCCGTGGGCGACGCCGCGTCGTCGGGCGATCAAGGGTTTGATGCCGCGCTTGCGCAGCAGGCGGCGGTACTTGTCGAAGTCATAGCCCCGGTCGGCGTACAGACGCCGGGGTTTGCGGCGGGGGCGTCCACGAAGTCCCGGAATCGGTGGGACGGCTCCAACAGCGGCAGGAGCTGGGTGACGTCGTGCCGGTTGCCGCCGGTGAGGGTGACGGCGAGCGGGGTTCTGTGACGGTCGACGATCAGGTGGTGCTTCGCGCCAGGGCGGGCACGGTCGACGGGTGAAGGGCGCCGACGTGATCCCCCTTGCAGAGCCCGGACGTGCGACCCGTCCACGGAGCAGGCATCCAGGTGTCCAACAGGCCGGCGCGGCGCAGCACGGTGAGCACGGCCGCGTGCGGGCGCGGCCACACGCCGGCCTCGGTCCGATCCCGCAGCCGGCGCCAGGCCGTCACCCCGGAGTAGCCCACCGTCTCTGCGGGGACATCACGCCATGCGACACCGGTCCGCAGCACATACATCACACCGGCGAGTGCCATTCGGTCGGGAACGCGCAGCCGGCCGGGGTGGCGATGGCGCCGCTCGGGAGCAGGCTGCAGCAGCGGGACAACCCGCTCCCACAGGTCGTCAGGAACAAGATCAGAACGCACCCCGCACACCCTGTCGACCTCGTCAAGCACAAGACCCACCGCTCAACGCATTCTGAAACGATTGGTCAGGCTCGTCACTTCTGGTGCAGGACGATAGGTCAGGCAGCCCTTGTCGTCGGTGAGTACGGTCACGAGCGGGCCCGTGGGTGCTTGTGCTTGCCGGCCATCGCTTACGGGCAGGAACCGGCCTTCTGCGCGATGATGTACGCCTGCGACGGGTTCTCGATCTTGACGTAAACCGGCGTGCTGGAGTTCGACCGGTCGTAGGTCATGGTCCACCTCTTCGTCAGAAGCGGGAACTCGTTGAGGAACTCGACCTTGTAGCAGTAGCCCGCGTCGACACGGAAAGCGTCCCAGTCCTGACGGCTCGGAGTCCGCTCCGTCGGGTAGATCCACTTCGTGGAGCTCAGGCTCACGCAGCCCGTGCTGGCGGTAGCCGTCGTTCCGGTCGAGCAGGTCCAGTTTTGGACGGCCAGCACTCCGAGGTGGCTGCCGTTGGTGAACTCGGAGCAGCCCGTGATATCGCACGAGCCGCCCGCCTGGGCAGTCGACGCCGAGCCGAGAAGGGCAAGAGAGGTGACCGCCAACGTGGTGGCGGTTGTCCGGCCCAGCTTGACAGCCTTTTCCTTGATCAAATTGACTCCCAACTAAGTTCTGTAGAGTGGTCGTTGACATAATGGGTGCGATCGTTCTTGAGGTACAAGGCTTTGCGCGCTTTCCGCAGGGGCCAGGTCCTGGCCGAGCGGATCCGGGAGGTCCACGGCGAGTCCGGCGGCGCCTACGGCTCCCCGCGGGTGACGGCCGAACTCCGCGATACGGGTCTGCGGGTCAACGAGAAACGCGTCGCCCGGGTGATGCCACGGGCATCCGCCTGCGCAGACGCGTCCGCACCACCGTCCCCGACCCGGCCGCCGCACCGGTCCCGGACCCCTTCCAGCGGGACTTCACCACCGCCCCGGAACCGGTCCTGAAATACATGGGAGACATCACCTACCTCCCCTTGGCGGGCGGGGGCCTCTGCCTCGCGACCGTCCTGGACTGCTTCAGCCGGAGAGCTGTCGGCTGGTCCATCGCCGACCACATGCGCACCAGACTGGTGTCGGACGCCTTGCGGATGGCAGCCCGGACCCGTGGTGTCGTCTCTATCGGAAAAGGAGACCAGCCGAAGGACTTGATGGTGGTCCAGTTCTCCGGGACGACGATCTTCACCGGTGCGCCGGTAGGTGTAGGAGTGCAGGACGTAGGTGTCGGTACCGTCGTTGGCCTCGACCGTGGACGTCCCTGACCAAGTCGCCGCCGAGGGGCTGGTGACCCTGTTGGAGCTTTGAAAGGAACGGTGCGCGAGTTCGCCGCTTCACTCGCACGATTCGAACGCATGAGTCGAGGGTGACGGTCACCCGTTCGGCCGGTCAGGGCCCTTCCGCGCTGTCAGACTCCCGAGGGGACGCACTGGTGGGGCGTGGGCGAGACGGGAGCGGCGAGGCAGAGTGGGCGTGACCGAGCATAGTGTGGCCGGTGGTGGCGCTCCGGACGGGGCGGGGCCAGGCGTGACGGACTACTGCGTCCCGCGCACACGCGCGGTGACGGAGGACCAGCCGGGCGGGCGACAGTGCGGTGGTGGACCCGGGCAGCGTCGGGACGAGGGGGTGTTGCGCGCGAGGCCCCGGCACGTGGCATGCGTGATGGACGGCAACGGCCGTTGGGCGCAGCGGCGTTCGCTTCCCCGTACGGCGGGTCACCAGGCCGCGGAAGCCGCTGTCATCGACGTCATCGAGGCGGCCCGGGTCGCCGGTGTGGAGTGGCTCAGCCTGTATGCCTTCTCCACCGAGAACTGGAGCCGCCCTGGCACTGAGGTCGAATTCCTGATGCGTCTGGTGCGTCGGGTTGTGCGCAAGCATGCGCCGCTGCTGCTCGCGCGGGGCATACGCTGCCGTTTCCTCGGAGTCGCCGACCCGCGCATCCCGCGTCAACTGGCGCAGAATTTTGATGACCTAACGGCGCTGACCACCGACAACCGGGGGATGACGCTCACCGTCGCCTTCGACCACGGCGGGCGCCGGGACATCGTCGAGGCCGCCAGGTCGCTGATCCGCAGCGGGATCCCCGCCGACGAGGTGACCGAGCGGCTCTTTGCGGACCACCTGCCTTTCCCCGACACCCCCGATGTGGATCTGGTCATCCGCACCTCCGGTGAGCAGCGCATCTCCAACTTCATGCTCTGGCAGGTCGCCTACGCCGAGTGGGTCTTCCCCGAGGTGCTCTGGCCGGACTTCCGGGCTCCCGACTTCCTCGCCTGCCTGCACACCTACCGGCGCCGCGACCGCCGCTTCGGCGGCATGCCCGCCCGGACGAACGGAGACCCGTCATGACCACCGAAACGGGAACGGCCGACGAGGCATCCCTGTTCGGCCCGGAATCGCATTTCAGCGCCTTCTTCGACGACCCGCGCTGGGCCCTGGCGATGATCCGCGCCACCGTACTGGAGGCCGCTCACCCGCAGATCGGCGCCGCCCTCGTCGACAACTCCACCTTTGTAGCCCACCCTTGGCGCCGACTGCGCAACACCTTCCTCAGCATGCGGCGCATGTTCGGCACCGACCCGGCGGTACGCGAACGGGAGGCCGCCCGGCTCAACCGGCTGCACGCCCGCATGAGCGGGTCCGACTCCCGCGGACGCGCCTACGACGCGATGGACCGCGCGACCCGCGCCTGGGTGGTCGCCACCCTCTTCGAGAGCGCCGTCACCATGTGCCGGCTGAGCGGCCAGCCGCTCGGCCAGGACACGATGGAGCGGATGTACGCCGAGTACCGCGCGTTGCTCGCCGCGCTCGACGGCGACGCCGCAGAACTCCCCGAGGACCTGCACGACTTCTGGCGATACTTCGACCGGGTCGTCGAAAACGAGCTGGAGAACACCGAGGCGGCCCGCGTCATCCTCTACCGGCTTTTCGACCACCTGCCCGCCCCTGCGCTGCTCGATGGCGCGCCGACGCTGTGGGCAGCCGGCCGCGCTGTCGCCGGTCCGGTCCTCGGCGCGATCACGGTCGCCTCGCTCCCCGAGCCCTACCGGCGCCGGGCCGGCCTGCCCGAGATGCCTGGCGCCCCAACCCTCATGCAGGGCGCCTACCTTGCCGCCGGGCTCGCCCGATTCCTGCCCGAGGGCTGGATCAACGCCGAAAGCATCATCGAAGCCCTCTCGCTGTCGCCCGACAGCGACGACCCCCGCGCCCGCACCGTAACCGCCCTGCGCGTCCGCATGAAGCGGGCATCGGCCCTGTTCCGCCTCCTCACACCACTGAGTGGCGACACCAACGCCGTCCCAGCACCTTCGGCGGGCACAGAAGAGTACCGACGCTTGGCGGAGGAGTTCTTCCGCCGGGTGCTGGACCAGACCGGCAACGGTCACCTCGACTGGCCTGACCTCGCCGCCATGGCACGCGAACTCTCCACCCGCCTTGACCTGGACGAGCCCGAGGAGACCCGGCTCTACGACGCCTTCGCCGCCTGGTGGCGCGAGCTTCAGGCCGCCCTCGACACGGACGGCGACGGCCGCGTCAGCGCCGAGGAGTACGCCACCGCCGTCCCTTCCCTCGCCGGACCCGCACTCATCCGCGTTTCCGAGGTCCTCTTCGACGCCACCGACAAGGACGGCAACGGGAGCATCGACGCGGACGAGTACCGAACCCTCTTCCGCACCGCCTTCCACTGCGACCTCACCACCACCAGCGGTGCCTACGGCCGGAGCGCCTTCGTGGCCGACTTCCTCTCCTTCATGGCGGGCCGCCGCACGAGCACCCCGTACGACCCCCTCCTCGCCGACGCCTGACGAGCTCGTGCTTGGGTTGGCGGCCACCGCTGCACGCTCCTGCACCTACGTCCCCAGCGAGCCGATGGAGTTGATGCGCACGGCCAAGGAGGTCGAGGAGCAACTGCCCGCCGCGGCTGCCGACCGCATCATCGCCGGCAGAGCTACAGCGAAGGCGGAGCATTCACTGCCCGAGGCCCTGCCGCTGGCCGAAGCCGCAGGTCTGGGACCTGAAGAGATCGCACGCACACCGGATGCGTCCGCAGCACCATCACCGGCCAAGCCTTGGCCGCGGCCTGTGAGGCGGCGACGAAGAAGCTGCAGCGGCGCATGGGCACGGCTCTGCACCGTGACGGCTGTGAACCGACGTACACCGGCAACCGCTACTCGTTCACCGGCGGCAACCCCACGCGCTTCGTCGAACTGGACGGCCACCTCGCTTTCCTCGCCGCGCTGGCACCGGTGGCAGCGATCGTGGTTGTCGTGGTCGTGGCGGCAGCCGTGACCGTCGCCGTCGAGGAGGCTGTACAGAATCACGATCATGATGGTGACCAGCGGCACCAGCACGGTCCACTTCGCGATCGACCACGCGTTGAGCACCCTGTCGCCGGCGCCCCGAGCTGCGCCGGCCTCCTGGTCGGAGTGCCAGTGAAGTGAAGACCACGATCAGCGCACTGCCGACCGCGAGGATCAGCGACACGACCGTGACGCCGACACGGACGGGCAGCACCTTCCACAAGGGGCGACCCTCGGGGACGTCGTAGACCGCATTGGCGCCGGGGCCTGGGCGAGCGGTTCCCGGGAGTGGTGCAGGTACGCCTGCCCGAGCAGCCGACCCGCCGCACGAAGGCACTCTCCGGTGCGAAATACTATCCCGATGAGTTCACGCACTTCCCCGGTCAGCTGGCCGATCACGATACGGAGGGCCGTCGCGCGGGATGCCAAACGGCTCACGCGGCTGGTGCGTGGCTCAGGCGCCTACGAGGGTAAGTACGCAGCCGCAGTGGCTGGCTACCGGGTCGGTCCTGATTACATCGAGGCCCACCGCGCCTTTGTGGCCGTCGGCGACGGCGAGCATGGAGGCAGGGTCCTCGGGTTCTACTCGCTCGTTCTCGCTCCACCAGAGCTCGACCTGCTGTTCGTTGCCGACGAAGTGCAAGGACGTGGTATTGGACGGCTGCTCGTGGCGCACATGCAGTCCGAGGCCCGTGCCGCCGGGCTCGAATGTGTCAAGGTCGTGTCGCATCTTCCCGCGGAGGACTTCTACCACCGCGTCGGTGCAGTGCGGACCGGGACCGCGCTCGCGAACCCGCCCGCCGTGCCGTGGGACCGTCCCGAATTCGAGTTTCGCATTCTTTCGGAATGACGCGGTGCGCCGGTTCGCAGGACACCGGCTTCGCCTGCATGGTGACCGGCATGCAGGAGCCGCCGGACGCCGCGCGCTCCGTGTACGCCGTCGTCTCCGCCCTGGCGGGGGAATCGCCTGTGCCAGCGCCTTCTCCCGGCGACTCCCTCGCCTCCGGCACTCCCAGGGCCATCGAAATCGCGTACACCTCGGCTCGCTCCACACACCATCGAGGTTGGCCGCGTGAATACCCCGCCGCCGGTCGCCGAGGGACACTCCAGGTCATCGACGACATGGACGGTGACATTGCCGAGGCAGCCCGGTGCAACTGCTCGGCCGGTGACGACCAGCCTCACGAGCCCGAAATTCGCACCACCCTGCTGCCCCGGCCGTACCGTAGAGGCTGTCCCGTAGGGGTGTGAGTTATCTGGTGAGGGCCATGTTGTGTAGCTGGGCGATGCCGAGCATGGCCTGGTGAATGCCACTGCCCTTGAGCCGGCAGGCACGCAGGATCTTCCATTTCTTCAGCCGGGACAGAGTTTCACCGGTGCCCGGGCCCGTGGATAGCGTTCTCCGCTTCCCGTTGTGTGCTGAGATGCTCCTGGCCACGCCGTTTGCGGTGTGGGATAAGCAGGCCGGTGCCTTGGTAGCCGCCGTCGGCGATGACTGGTGTGCCCCGGCAGGCCCGGTCGGCGCCGGACTCGGTAAAGGCCCGGCAGTCGTTCCGGCTGCCCGGCAGGGGCAGGCCGATCGCCACGACAGGCGACTGTTGGCGTCGATGACGACCTGCAGATTGGTCGAGTACCGGTAGTTCTAATAGCTCGTCGGTGAGCCTGAGCGCGTGAGTGCAAGGGCCCACCAGCAAGGTGGAAGCGTGGCCCTGCTTTGGGACGTTGATCTCCTTTGTCAGACCGACGTCACCTCACCCTGCCCTGCCGGGCGGAGACCTTCGGTAGTTCCGGGACCTGGATCTCTCGTGTTGACGGTGTCCATGCGCGGCCGGCGCGCCGGTGAGATCGCCAGCAAGTGTGCGAGGTGATCGAGGATGCGGTCGGCCCAGCGGACTTCGAGACTCCGAAGAGCGGCACAACCTGCCGCAATGTGAGGTTCGTGCGCCAGCACGTCGCCACCAGCAGCACCCGGTCCTCAAGCCGCGGCCGCTGACCCCGCCGGTCGGCCGGAATTCCGGTCCATTGAGCCTTTGCCAACCTGAGTTTGAGCAGGTGAGGTGGAGGGTGAGGACGGCTTGGACGAGGCTGGTGATGCGGGTGGTCGAGCACCGGAGCTTGCGTAGGAGCCGCCAGTTCTTGAGGGTGGCGACGGCAGGCTCGACCAGAGCCCGGATCCTGGCCTGTGAGCGGTTCACGGCCTGCTGCCCTGCGCGGACAGATTGTCCCAGCGGCCTCGGTACGGCACGCGGACAGCCGGTCCGGCGCCCTGGTAGCCCTTGTCCGCCCAGCAGTCGATCTCTGCTGAGGTGAGGGCGTCGAGGATGCCGTGTTCGCGTGCGGCGCGGATGTCATGGACGGCTCCAGGCAGGGCGGGTGAGGCCCACAGGAGACGTCCGGCCGGGTCGGCGAGGACCTGGACGTTCATGCCGTGCTTCTTGTGTTTGCCCGAGCAGAAGGGCTGGTCGGCGGCGATCCGGTCGATGGGCAGGAGTGTGCCGTCAAGCAGGACGAACGCCTTCCTCGATGCTTGGCGGACGGCTTGTTCGAGCGTGGGTACCAGGGCGGCCAGGAGATCGACGGCCTCGGTGATGTACCGGTAGGCCGTGGAGGTGCCGATGCCGAATCCGGCTGCGAGCTGGGTGTAGGGGTGCCCGTTGCGCAGGTGAGCGAGGGCAAGCAGGGCCTGTCGGCCGGCGCTCAACCGGCGCCATCGGCTGCCGATCGCACGGCGACGTTCCCGGATACGGGCGGTGAGGAAGCGAAGGTGCGAGCTGGACAGGTCCAGTCCGGAAGGGTAGACAACCAGAAGCCTCTGGCAGAACGGGTGATCTTGGTCGTGAACCCGTCTACCAGGGGCTTCACTCGTTTGTCACGCCAACTACCGGACCGCGAAGGCAGGTTGGAAAAGGCTCATTGTTTCCTGCAAGGGGTTTGGTCACTGTTGGACCCGAGGCGCTGAGGCCGTTCACAGGAGTAGATTTCCGTATCAAGTATTGCATTTCAGTAGCAGGGCAGAATTTTCGTGATCGTGCCTACTGGAGGGAACGTTCGGCGCCGGATACTTGGAGGTTTCGCCAAGTGCCGCTGTCGCCTTCAGGCATGCGCCCAAAATAAAAGGTTCGATGGCGAATCGACCGGCATCCTGCGGTGATGGCAGGTGAACAGCCCATGCTTTCGCGCTCTCATGATCACGCCAGCGTTCATGGCCGTGTGACCTGCCCATTGGGTGTTTCGCCCGCTGCCGCGGAAAGCCTCGGGGCCAGGGCCCGAAGTGGTGGTGCTGACTGCAAGGCCATGGAGGAACGTTCATGATCGGCAACAGCGTTGAGCGAACCGCGGCCACTCCTGCCGGGACGGTGTCCGTCGAAGACGGCGCAGGGAACGGCACGCGTGCGGCGCGGAGCAGCACTGAGAGTCTGCTTGCGGAGGTGTTGGCCGGTGTCCTGCGTTCCGACCAGGTGTCCGTGGACGGCCACTTCTTCACAGATCTGGGTGCGGATTCGATGGTGATGGCGCAGTTCTGTGCGCGGGTCCGTAAGCGGGGCGATCTGCCGATGGTGTCGATGAAGGACATCTACCGGCACTCCACGATCAGGGCCCTGGCTGCCGCTTTCACGGACACGGCCCCCACCCCGCTCCCCCTGGACCAGGCGGCACCAGTCAGTTCGTCCATCACGGCGCAGGTCGGCGTGCAGCCAAGCGCGCCGACCTATGTCCCGGCCGGGATGCCGACAGGCACATGGCGCCACGTACTGTGCGGGATGGCGCAGTTGCTGGTGTTCCTCGGGTTCACCTGTCTCGGTGCCACCGCGGCCTTCCGAGGCTATGAGTGGATCGAAGCGGGTTCCGGGGTGGTCAGTGTCTATGCGCGGGCGGTCGTGTTCAGCGCGGTGATGTTCTTCGGGCTGTGCGCTGTGCCCGTCGCGGCCAAGTGGGTGCTCATCGGCCGCTTCACCCCACGCATGATCCCCGTATGGGGCTTTGTCTACCTGCGCTTCTGGTGCGTGAAGTCCCTCATACGCACCAGCCCGGTGCGACTGTTCACCGGGTCACCGCTGTACGTGCTGCACCTGAGAGCCCTCGGCGCCCGCATCGGCAAGGGCGTCACCGTACTCACCCGTAACGTTCCAGTCTGCGCTGACCTGCTCTCCATCGGTGACGGCACCGTCGTACGCAAGGACGTGTTCCTGTCCGCCTACCGGGCGCATGACGGCTGGATCGAGATGGGCCCCGTCACCCTCGGCGTGGATGTGACCGTCAGCGAACAGTCCGTCATCGACATTCAGACGGAGATGGGTGACGGCGCCCAGCTCGGCCATGCGTCCTCCCTGCATTCAGGCCAGAAGGTCCCTGCTGGTGAGTCGTGGCACGGCACACCGGCGCAGCCGACCGATACCGACTTCCGGGCAGTCGGGCCCGCGGCATGCGGCTCCGTGCGCCGGGCGTTCTACGGCCTGTGGCAGACGATCGCCATCCTGCTGGTGTATCTGCCGCTGACGGTGGCCGGCGTGACCATGCTGCTCACCGCAGTGCCGCAGCTCAATGCCGTGGTCACAGCGGGGGCACCGGCCTTCGCGAGCCCGGCGTTCTTCCTGGAGGCGCTGGGCGCTTCCGTGGTGGTCTTCTTCGGCGGGCTGTTCGCGGCGCTGCTGTTCATGAGCACCTTGCCACGGCTGCTCGCCCTGATGGTCAAGCCGTGCAGGATCTATCCGCTGTACGGCTTCCGCTACGGCATCCAGCGTGCGGTCACGCGGGTGACCAACGCCAGGTTCCTCGTCCTCCTGTTCGGGGACAGTTCCGCGATCGTGCACTACCTGCGGTCGCTCGGGTACGACCTGTGCGGTGTGCAGCAGACGGGGTCGAACTTCGGCTCGCTGGTCAAGCACGACACCCCGTACCTGACCCGGGTCGGCACGGGGACGATGGTCGCGGACGGACTGTCGGTCATCAACGCCGACTACTCCAGCACGTCCTTCCGTCTCTCCCCGGTCTCCATCGGGGCGAGCAGCTTCCTCGGCAACAACATCGTCTATGCCTCACGTGCCCGGATCGGCGACAACTGCCTGCTGGCGACAAAGGTCATGGTTCCGATCGACGGGCCGGTGCGCGAGGGGGTGGGCCTGCTGGGCTCGCCGAGCTTCGAGATCCCGCGAACGGTGCTCCGTGACAGCCAGTTCGACGACCTGGCCACCGGTGACGAGCTGCGCCGTCGCGTTGCCGCCAAGAACAGGCACAACGCCGTGACAGCGGGACTGTTCTTGCTGATGCACTGGTTCCACTTCTTTGTGCTCGCGCTGATCACCGCGGCTGCCGTGGACCTTTACCACGTGGTCGGCCCGGTGGTGTTCGCTTTGGCGGTCCTGCTCAGCCTGTCGTTCACGGTCGGCTTCTTCGCGCTGGTGGAACGGACAGTCACAAGGATCCGCCCGCTCAAACCGCTGTACTGCTCGATCTACGATCCTGGCTTCTGGGCGCACGAACGCTTCTGGAAGCTGACGACACACCGCTACATGCAGATCTTCAACGGCACCCCGTTCAAGGCCCTGGTCTGGCGGCTGTTGGGCGTCAGACTCGGCCGACGGGTCTTTGACGACGGATGCTCGCTGGTCGAGCGGAGCCTTGTCAGCATCGGGGACGGTTGTACCCTCAACGCCGGAAGTGTCATCCAGTGCCACTCGCAGGAGGACGGCGCCTTCAAGTCCGACCGCATCACCATCGGCTCGGACGTGACGCTCGGCGTGGGGGCGTTCGTCCACTACGGAACCACCATCGGCGATCATGCAGAGCTCGACGCAGATGCCTTCCTGATGAAGGGCGAGGAGGTTCCCGCCCGCGCCCGGTGGACCGGGAATCCGGCCCAGGAAGTGGATGTCGTCAGCGGCGCTGCCCGTGCTGGGAATTGACGGGGCCCCGTCCTGCCGGGGCGATGCCGCTTATCACGGTGGTCGCGAGGTCGTCGTCGAAGCCCGGCTGAATCGTCAGCGCGCGGCATGCCCCATGGCCCGCGTCGCACCGGTCACGCTCGCCGCGACCTTCACCACCTCCGTCGCAGGGGCCGCCGCATACGCGGCACTCGCTCAAGTGAGTTAGGGGCCTGTCGCACCCAACTGGTGGCTGGACCTGGCCTGCGGCCTCGGCGGCCTGATCGGCGGCTACCTCGGCGCCCGCCTCCAGCCCCACCTGCCCGCTACCGTGCTCCGCCTCTTCCTCGGCACCCTCCACGCCATGTACGCCACCCAGGCCCGGTGCTGACCTGCACAGGAACTCAGCTGGACGCGGGGGCGACCCTCCGCCGCGGGCCCGCGGGGCCGCTGTCAGGGTCGGGGTCGCTGGTCCTGGCCTTTCGCAGGCTGTAGACGGCGGCCCCGAGGATGAGGACTGCTGTGCCGGAGATGACGGTGCTCAGGGGCAGGGCGAAGGCGAGGGTTGCGCAGCCGGCCAGTCCGATGACGGGTACGAGGCGGTTGGGTCGGCCCTCTTGCGGGGTGAGGGTCCAGGCAGAGGCGTTGGCGATGGCGTAGTAGGCCAGGACACCGAAGGAGGAGAAACCGATCGCGCCGCGTACGTCGGTGCTCGCTGCGAACAGGGCGACGACGGTGCCGACGGCCAGTTCGGCGCGGTGCGGCCCACCGAAGCGTGGGTGGACGGCGGACAAGGTGTGCGGCAGGTGCCGGTCGCGGGCCATGGCCAGGGCGGTGCGGGAGACCCCGAGGATCAGCGCGAGGAGTGAACCGAGCGCGGCGACGGCGCCGCCCAAGCGGACGGCGGGCACCAGCCAGCCGGCGCCCGCGGCCCGTGCGGCGTCCGACAGCGGTGCGGTGGCCTCCGCGAGCCCGTCGGGGGCGAGCACGGTCAGGACGGCGATGGCGACGAGGGTGGAGACGGCGAGGGTGATGCCGAGCGCGATCGGGACGGCGCGCGGGATGGTGCGGGCAGGGTCGCGGACCTCCTCTCCGAGGGTGGCGATGCGGGCGTAGCCGGCGAAGGCGAAGAACAGCAGGCCCGCCGCCTGGAGCACTCCGCCGACGGTGGCGTCCGAGCCGATGTCCAACCGCGCGGCATCCGCGGCGGCCGAGGTCAGGGTGGCGACCACGACGGTAGCGAGCACGGCCAGGACGACCGCGACGATGGCGCGGGTGATCAGCGCGGACTTCTGTACCCCCGCGTAGTTCACCGCGGTCAGCGCCACCACGGCGGTCACCGCCACCACCTGGGCCTGGCCGGGCCACAGAAGGCACCGACGGTCAGAGCCATCGCCGCGCAGGAGGCGGTCTTGCCGACGACGAAGGCCCAGCCGGCCAGGTAGCCCCAGAAGTCGCCCAGCCGCTCCCGCCCGTAGACGTAGGTGCCCCCGGACTGCGGGTACAGGGCGGCCAGCCGTGCCGAGGACGTCGCGTTGCAGTACGCCACGACCGCCGCCAAGGCCAAGGCGATCAGCAGCCCGGAACCGGCGGCGCCGGCCGCCGGGGCGAGCGCGGCGAAGATCCCGGCCCCGATCATGGAGCCCAGGCCGATCACCGCCGCGTCCGACACCCCCAGACGACGCTTCATCGCGCCCGCGCCCGTCTGGGCCCCCGCCGTGTTCATTACTGACTCCCTGTCGCGCCCGTCTTCGATCGGGCGCACCGTAACCGAGGAACATGTCCGGCCGGGTCTGCCGCAGGGAGCGCCGGCGCCCGTCGGTACGAGGGAGACGGCCCCGAGCTCTGATCGGACCATGCGCCCACAAGACCGCCGACATCAGGCCACCGCTCCACCGAACCTGCACGTCACTGCCGCTGAGGGCGGCAACCACGGTTCGGTTCAAGGCGCCAGGATTCCGCGCACTCGCGCGCTTCTGTGTTCGATGTCCTGGCCGGGCGAAGCGAGCTTCTCGACCGGCCCTACCGGGAGCGGCGCGCGGTCTGCGATCTCTTCGCCCGCGTTCGGACCGCGTCCCGCGCAGCGGTCAGGCGGAGGCCGCAACGCCCATTTCGGTGAGCAGACCGCGTACCCGCCGTTCGATGGCGTCGCGGATCGGCCGGATGGCCTTGACGCCCTGACCGGCGGGGTCGTCGAGCTGCCAGTCGAGGTACCGCTTGCCGGGGAAGACGGGGCATGCGTCGCCGCACCCCATGGTGATCACCACGTCCGAGGACTGCACCGCCTCCGAGGTGAGGACCTTCGGCGTCTCGGCGGAGATGTCGATGCCGACCTCCTGCATCGCCTCCACGACCGCCGGGTTGACGGAGTCGGCGGGCGCGGAGCCGGCCGAACGGACCTTGACCCGGTCACCGCCGAGGTGGGTGAGGAAGGCGGCGCCCATCTGAGAGCGGCCGGCGTTGTGGACGCAGACGAACAGGACCGACGGGGGAGTACTCATGGCGGGTGTCTCTCTGAGAAGTGTGGTCAGGACGAGGCGGGTTCGGGTTCGCTGCTCGGGACGCCGGTCTCGCGGCGTGGCGGGGCAGCGTCCGGGGCGTAGACCGCGGCCACGACAGCAAGGCCGAGTGCGGCGCCGAGCAGCTGGGCGGCGATGAACGGGGCGACGGAGGCGGGCGCGATACCGGCGAAGGTGTCGGTGAAGGCGCGGCCGACGGTCACCGCGGGGTTCGCGAACGATGTGGAGGAGGTGAACCAGTAGGCGGCCCCGATGTAGGAGGCCACCGCGGCCGGAGCGAGCGCGGCGCGGCCGACCCGGGTGAGGCCGAAGATCAGCAGGATCAGCCCGGCCGTGGCGACGACCTCGCCCAGCCACAGGTGACCGGCGGACCGGTCGTGGGTGGAGAAGTTCACGAGCGGCCTCGCGAACATCGCGTCGGCCAGGATCGCCCCGCCGATCGCGCCCGCGATCTGGGCGGGCACGTATGCGGCGGCGTCTCGCAGGGGGAAGCCGTCCGGGGTCCGGCGGCCGGTGAACCAGGCGGCCAGGGTGACGGCCGGGTTAAAGTGCGCGCCGGAGACCGGCCCGAGCAGCAGGATGAGGACGCCCAGGCCGAAGACGGTGGCGAGGGAGTTGGCGAGGAGCTGCACGCCGACGTCGTGCGACAGCTCGGTGGCCTGGATGCCGGAGCCGACCACTACCGCCACCAGCAGTCCGGTGCCGATCGTTTCGGCGGCGACGCGGCGGCCGAGGGAGGCGTTCACGCGGTGACTCCGGCGGGCTGCGCGGTGGTCAGGAACGCGGCGAGCTTGTCCAGGACGCCGGGCAGCACCCAGTAGTAGACCCACGTGCCGCGGCGTTCGCAGTCGATGAGGCCGGCCTGGCGCAGCAGCTTGAGGTGGTGGGAGATGGTCGGCTGGGACAGGTCGAAGGCAGGGGTCAGCTCGCACACGCAGACCTCCCCGCCCTGCCCGCGCGAGGCGATCATCGACATAAGGCGTAGCCGGACCGGGTCTCCCAGGGCCTTGAAGACCTTCGCCAGTTCGGCCGCCTGGTCTTCATCCAGTGCTGCGGCGGATAGGCCCGGGCAGCAGACGGCGTCCTGGCCGATCACCGCAAGCTCTTGTTTCGACATACCTCTATGTTGACGTTTTTCAATTCAGAGCGCAAGGTTGCATCAATGAACATCAATACAGGCCGTTCTGGGTCCATGCTGTGGCCCGCCACCTGGGAGTGAGTCATGAGCGAGCAGTCCACCGACCTGCGCGAGACCGTCCGCCGCCGGTACGCGGCGGCAGCCGTGGAAGTAACCGAGGGCGGTACCGCATGTTGCGGGCTCGAGCCGGTCGAGGTCGACGAGAACTTCGGCTCCACCCTGTACGCCGCCGACGAGCGTGACGCCCTGCCCGCCGAGGCCGTCGCCGCCTCCCTCGGCTGCGGCAACCCCACCGCCGTGGCCGAGCTGCGCGAAGGCGAGCGCGTCCTCGATCTCGGCTCCGGAGGCGGCATCGACGTCCTGCTCTCCGCCCGCCGCGTCGGACCCACGGGGAAGGCGTATGGGCTGGACATGACTGAGGAGATGCTCGCCCTCGCCCTCGCCAACGCGGCGAAGGCGGGGGCCACGAACGTGGAGTTCCTCAAGGGCACGATCGAGGTGATCCCGCTGCCCGCGAACACCATCGACGTCGTGATCTCCAACTGCGTGATCAACCTGTCCGTCGACAAGCCCGCCGTGTTCGCCGAGACCTTCCGCGTCCTCACGCCCGGGGGTCGCATCGGTGTCTCCGACGTCGTCGCCGACGACGCCCTCACCCCCCAGGAGCGGGCCGAGCGCGGTGACTACGCCGGCTGCATCGCCGGCGCGCTCTCCTTCGCCGAATACCGCACCGGCCTCGAAGCCGCAGGGTTCACCGACGTCGAAATCACCCCGACCCACCCGGTCGCCGACGGAATGCACTCCGCGATCGTCCGCGCCACCAAGTCGCTGGCCACCGAGACCCAGACCGAGGTGACCGAGTCCGCCGACGCCTGCTGCGGTGTCAACGCCTGCTGCACCTCCGGCGAAACCGCTGCCGATCCCGCCCTGACCGTCACCGAGGCCAAGACAGGCTCGGGCTGCGGCTGCCAGAAGTGAGCTGAGCCCACGGTGAGCGGGTCCTCGCCCAGAGGGCCTGCTCACGTGCGAATACCGCGGACGTCACTCCCGACCGGTGGCTCGGACTGGCTTGAGGTGCCGGCGGACTGACCGGCAGTGACCTCTCTCGGGCGTTTCGCCGATATGGTCCGCCTCCAGCGCGGGTACAGCCCGGCTGGAGTACCAGGGGGCTTGTGCCGTGTGGACGTGAGACGTTTCCCCGGGACTGGCCTGGCAGGCCCTCCTCAGCGGCGCGCGGACCATGCCTTGCTGTCAAGGAAGTGGATTTTCCCGGCCGACCTCGCCCAGGCGGATGCGCTGGATGTGGCGGAAGTATTCGAAGCGCTCGACGCCCGGAGTGATCACGATGAGGATGTCGGCGCCGGTGCCGTGGGTGGATGCTGCGTTCCGCGGTCACGATGTCGTCGCCGGAGAGGATCTCGGCGGCACCATCCAGCAGGAAGAACATCTCCGCGGAGTGCCGGTGCAGATGCGGTGGGGCGCCGTTGGTGCCCGCCGTCAGGGTGACCCGCACAGTCGACAGCGCCCCACCAGACGCGCTGCTGTCAGCCAGCAGCGTGAAAACTCCGTTGGGATCATCATCGATCGTCTCGGCCTCCGCCGCACGGACGATCACAGACGAGTCGAAGCGGCACGAACAGTGACATTTCCGAACCTCCTCGTGACGGGTCACGACCAGGCTTGGGGGCGCTCCGTCAGCTTCCCGAGCTGAGGTCCCTCCAGCGCCTGGACAGCGGGGACCGCGCTGGCTGCTTCTGGCGATTCCGGTCTGACGGGAGTGCCGTTTCCCTACGCTGAGTCTGCGGTACAAGCAGAGCCGCATGCCAAGGAGTTGAGTATGAGTGCGGAGATCGTTCAGTTTGTAGGGCAGGCGGGCCCCTACCTGACGGCAGCCCTGGGGGCCTATGGCGCGGGAGTGCTGACCCGGGCTGAGAATGCTGCGGTCGAGGCGACGGCAAACGTCGGGCGGCGAATGCTGCAGTCGGTGTGGCGCCGCCGGGACGAGCAGGGACGTGCCGAACTGGAGGCGGCTGTGCAGGACGCGGCCGAGGCAACCGACGACGAGGACGCAGCTGCGGCAATGCGGCAGCAGCTCAAGCGTGCGGTACGCGAGGACGCCGAGTTGCTACGGGAATTGGCCGCGTTGCTGCCGTCTGCCGGTGGGCCGGTGACAGTGACTGCGTCGGGTGAGCGCTCCATCGCGGCACAGACGATCGGTATCGCAGTCACCGGTGACAACGCCACGCTCAGGCCGTGAGCGATGATTACCCGGCCGCGGCAAGTGGGCCACAGGCCTCGGGTCCGCGATCGGTCGCGGCCGCCGGCAGCATCGAAGTGGCGATCACGGGTGATGGCGCCCGGGTTGTGATGCTGCCGCCGGAGGCGGTGCGTTGGGCGCGGGAGGTGAGCGCGCCGCCTGGGGCGGCGAATTTGCCTGAATCGGCGTCCGGGGTGTTCGTCGGCCGGGACCAGGAACTGAAGAGGCTTCGGGGGCTGCTGGCCCGAGGTGGCGAGGCCGCGGTGACTCAAGCTGCCTCCGGGACGTGGGCTATCCACGGGTTGGGCGGGATCGGGAAGAGCTCTCTCGCGCTGCACTATGCCCACGAGTACCGGCAGGAGTACACGCTGGTCTGGTGGATCACTGCTGAGTCCACCGAACAGATCGTCACGAGTCTGGCCGCGCTAGCAGTGAGGCTGTGCCCGCAATGGGCGGCAGCGGTGGGAGTGGAGGAGCGTGCGGCATGGGCGGTCGTCTGGTGGGGCCTTGACTCAAGGCTGGGTAGTTAGCGTTTTCGCAGGTCACGCAAGTCGGGCTGGGGCCCATGATGTTGCGGCGTAGAGGCCGGGGCCGAGCTTGTGGATGAGGCCGCTGGCGGCCCATCGGTTCAGTTGTCTGTACATGGTCTCCAGGGT
>NZ_JBSFCI010000069.1:0-20588 GCF_053593375.1 Streptomyces sp. NPDC002309
GGAAGGGGTCGGGCCGGGGGGTGTCCGCCCGCAGCGGTTGGCGCGTCAACACGGGTAAGTCGGTGAAAGACCGATTCCGCGCCGTTCCGAGGACGGACACCCCCCGGCCCGGCCCCGACGACAACCCCCACCCGAGGCGCGGCAGCACCCCCCACCGGACAACCACAGGCGCCGCAGGCATGACGGCGCGCCACCCCCAACGAGAGGCTGACCGACCGTGCAAGACGACCTCCTCGCACAGGCCCAGGCATGGCTCGCCGAGGACCCCGACCCGGAGACCCGCGCCGAACTCGCCCGCCTGATCGACACCAAGGACGTCACCGAACTCGCGTACCGCTTCGGCGGCACCCTCCAGTTCGGCACAGCCGGCCTCCGCGGCGAACTCGGCGCCGGCCCGATGCGTATGAACCGCGCGGTCGTCATCCGGGCCGCCGCCGGCCTCGCCGCGTACCTGAGGAAGCAGGGCCACGAGGGCGCCCTGGTCGTCATCGGCTACGACGCCCGCCACAAGTCGGCCGACTTCGCCCGCGACACCGCCGCCGTCATGACCGGCGCCGGCCTCCGCGCCGCCGTCCTCCCCCGCCCGCTGCCCACACCCGTCCTCGCCTTCGCCATAAGGCACCTCGGCGCGGTCGCCGGCGTGGAGGTCACCGCAAGCCACAACCCGCCCCGCGACAACGGCTACAAGGTCTACCTCGGCGACGGCTCCCAGATCGTCCCGCCCGCGGACACGGACATCGCCGCCGAGATCGCCGCGATCCCGTCCCTCACCGCCGTCCCCCGCCCCGCCGACGGCTGGGAGACCCTCGACGACTCCGTCCTGGACGCCTACCTCGCCCGCACGGACGCGGTGCTGGCCAAGGACTCCCCCCGCACCGCCCGCACCGTCTACACGGCGATGCACGGCGTCGGCAAGAACGTCCTCCTCGCCGCCTTCGCGCGCGCGGGCTTCCCCGCCCCCGCCCTCGTCACCGAGCAGGCCGAACCGGACCCGGACTTCCCCACCGTCGCCTTCCCCAACCCGGAAGAGCCCGGCGCCATGGACCTCGCCTTCGCCAAGGCCCGCGAGACCGATCCCGATCTGATCATCGCCAACGACCCGGACGCCGACCGCTGCGCGGTGGCCGTCAAGGACGGCGGCGACTGGCGCATGCTGCGCGGCGACGAGGTCGGCGCACTGCTCGCCGCCCACCTGGTGACCCGCGGGGCACAGGGCACTTTCGCCGAGTCGATCGTCTCCTCCTCCCTCCTCGGCCGGATCGCCGCGAAGGCGGGCCTCGCCCACGAGGAGACCCTGACGGGCTTCAAGTGGATCGCCCGCGTCGAGAACCTCCGCTACGGCTACGAGGAGGCCCTCGGCTACTGCGTCGACCCGGACGGCGTCCGCGACAAGGACGGCATCACGGCGGCACTCCTGATCACGGAACTGGCCTCCGTCCTCAAGGCGGACAACCGCGCCCTCCCCGACCTCCTGGACGACCTCGCCGTGGAGCACGGCCTGCACGCCACCGACCAGCTGTCGGTCCGCGTGGAGGACCTCTCGGTGATCGCGGACGCCATGCGCCGCCTGCGCGAGCAGCCGCCCACGCATCTCGCGGGCCTGCCGATCACGAACGCGGAGGACCTCACCCGGGGCACGGCGACGCTCCCGCCCACGGACGGCCTGCGCTACACCCTCGACGGTGCCCGTGTCATCGTCCGCCCCAGCGGCACGGAACCGAAGCTGAAGTGCTATCTGGAGGTCGTCGTCCCGGTGGCGGCGCACGCCGAACTCGCGGCGGCGCACGCCAGGGCGACGGACCTGCTGACGGCGATCAAGCGGGACCTGTCGGAGGCGGCCGGCATCTGAGGCAGGACCGCGAACAAAGGTGCCGGGCCGCCCGTGAGGGCGGCCCGGCACCTTTATGGTCCGAAGCGGGCGGGACGACGGCCGCTCCTGTCGGGACACGCCTGTCAGGACCACGGCATGAAGCGATGACGTTGCCGTCACGCCCCCCGCCGGACTCGCGTCACCGGCGCGCGTCCGATCAGTACGACGATCCGGACGCCCCGAGCGAACCCGTCGGGTGCCAGACCGTCTTGGTCTCCAGGAAGGCCGTGAGACGGTCGGTGCCCGGAGTCGCGAACCAGTCGTCCACAGGCTGTGGACGCAGCACGCGCTTGAGGTTGTCCGCCGCGGCGATCTCCAGCTCCTTGGCCAGCGGCCCGTCCGCGCCCGCGAGGTCGATGGCGTTGACGTCCTGGTGCGCGGCCAGCGGCGCCGCGATCTCCGCCGTACGGCCCGACAGGACGTTGACCACGCCGCCGGGGACGTCGGAGGTGGCCAGCACCTCACCCAGGGACAGGGCGGGGAGCGGGGCCTTCTCGGAGGCGATCACGACCGCCGTGTTGCCGGTCGCGATGACCGGGGCGACCACCGAGACCAGTCCCAGGAAGGACGAGGACTGCGGGGCGAGGACCGCCACCACGCCCGTCGGCTCGGGGGAGGACAGGTTGAAGAACGGGCCCGCCACCGGGTTGCCGCCGCCCACCACCTGGGCGATCTTGTCCGTCCAGCCCGCGTACCAGACCCAGCGGTCGATCGTCGCGTCGACCTGCTCGGCGGCCTTCGACTTGGACAGTCCCTCGGCGTCCGCGACCTCGTGGACGAACTGGGCCCTGCGGCCCTCCAGCATCTCCGCCACGCGGTAGAGGATCTGGCCCCGGTTGTACGCCGTCGCGCCGGACCAGCCGCCGAACGCCTTGCGCGCGGCGACGACCGCGTCACGGGCGTCCTTGCGCGAGGACTGCGGCGCGTTGGCCAGCCACTTGCCCTTGGAGTCCGACACCTCGTACACCCGGCCGCTCTCGGAACGCGGGAACTTCCCGCCGACGTACAGCTTGTAGGTCTTGAAGACAGAAAGTCGCTCAGACATCGAGGTACGCCTCCAGGCCGTGGCGGCCGCCCTCGCGGCCGAAGCCCGACTCCTTGTAACCGCCGAACGGCGAGGTCGGGTCGAACTTGTTGAACGTGTTGGACCAGACGACACCCGCGCGCAGCTTGTTCGCGACCGCCAGGATCCGGGAGCCCTTCTCCGTCCAGATGCCGGCGGACAGGCCGTACTGCGTGTTGTTGGCCTTGGCCACGGCTTCGTCCGGCGTGCGGAACGTGAGCACCGACAGGACCGGGCCGAAGATCTCGTCACGGGCGACCGTGTGCGCCTGGGTGACGTTCGTGAACAGCGTCGGGGCGAACCAGTAGCCGGACGAGGGCAGTTCGCAGGCCGGGGACCAGCGCTCGGCGCCCTCCGTCTCGCCCTGGTCGGCGAGCGCGGTGATCCGGGCAAGCTGCTCGGCGGAGTTGATCGCGCCGATGTCCGTGTTCTTGTCGAGCGGGTCGCCCAGGCGCAGCGTGGAGAGCCGGCGCTTCAGCGAGTCCAGCAACTCGTCCTGGATCGACTCCTGCACCAGCAGCCGGCTGCCCGCGCAGCAGACCTGGCCCTGGTTGAAGAAGATGCCGGTGACGATGCCCTCGACGGCCTGGTCGATCGGGGCGTCGTCGAAGACGATGTTGGCGCCCTTGCCGCCCAGCTCCAGTGTGAGCTTCTTGTCCGTCCCCGCGACCGTGCGGGCGATCTGCTTGCCGACGGCGGTGGAGCCGGTGAAGGCGACCTTGTTCACGTCCGGGTGCGCGACGAGGGCCGCGCCCGCGTCGCCGTAGCCGGGAAGGATGTTGACGACGCCCTTGGGCAGGCCGGCCTGGCGGCAGATGTCCGCGAAGAACAGGGCGGACAGCGGGGTCGTCTCGGCGGGCTTCAGCACGACCGTGTTGCCGGTCGCCAGCGCCGGGGCGATCTTCCACGCCAGCATCAGCAGCGGGAAGTTCCACGGGATGACCTGGCCGGCCACGCCCAGCGGCCGCGGGGACGACCCGAAGCCGGCGTGGCCGAGCTTGTCGGCCCAGCCCGCGTAGTAGAAGAAGTGCGCCGCGACGAGGGGCAGGTCGGCGTCCCGGGTCTCCCGGATCGGCTTGCCGTTGTCCAGGGTCTCCAGGACGGCCAGCTCGCGGGAGCGCTCCTGGATGATGCGGGCGATGCGGAACAGGTACTTGGCGCGCTCGGCGCCGGGCAGCGCGGACCACTTCTCGAAGGCCTTGCGCGCGGCCTTCACGGCGCGGTCGACATCCGCCTCGCCGGCCTGGGCGACCTCGGAGAGGACCTCCTCGGTGGCCGGGGAGACCGTCTTGAAGACCTTGCCGTCGGCCGCCTCGGCGAACTCGCCGTCGATGAAGAGGCCGTAGGACGGGGCGATGTCGACGACCGAGCGGGACTCGGGCGCGGGTGCGTACTCGAACACGGAAGCCATGATGATCAGTCCACCGTCACGTAGTCGGGGCCGGAGTAGCGGCCGGTGGCCAGCTTCTGGCGCTGCATCAGCAGGTCGTTCAGAAGCGAGGAGGCGCCGAAGCGGAACCAGTGGTTGTCCAGCCAGTCCTCGCCGGCGGTCTCGTTGACCAGGACGAGGAACTTGATGGCGTCCTTGGACGTGCGGATGCCGCCGGCGGGCTTCACTCCGACCTGGACACCGGTCTGGGCGCGGAAGTCGCGCACGGCCTGAAGCATCAGGAGCGTGTTCGCGGGCGTGGCGTTGACGGCGACCTTGCCGGTCGAGGTCTTGATGAAGTCGGCCCCGGCCAGCATGCCGAGCCAGCTGGCGCGGCGGATGTTGTCGTACGTGGACAGCTCGCCGGTCTCGAAGATGACCTTCAGGCGGGCCGCCGTGCCGCACGCCTCCTTCACGGCGACGATCTCGTCGTACACCTTCATGTACCGGCCGGAGAGGAAGGCGCCGCGGTCGATGACCATGTCGATCTCGTCGGCGCCCGCGGCCACGGCCTCGCGCACGTCCGCCAGCTTCACGGACAGCGGCACGCGGCCGGCCGGGAAGGCGGTGGCGACCGAGGCGACCTTGACGGAGGAGCCGGCGACGGCCTGCTTGGCGGTGGCCACCATGTCGGGATAGACGCAGACGGCCGCGGTCGCGGGGGTCGTCCGGTCCGTCGGGTCCGGGTGGACCGCCTTGGCGCCGAGCGCCCGGACCTTGCCCGGGGTGTCCGCGCCTTCCAGCGTCGTCAGGTCGACCATCGAGATGGCGAGGTCGATGGCGTACGCCTTCGCCGTGGTCTTGATGGAACGGGTGCCGAGGGAGGCGGCGCGCGCCTCCAGGCCGACCGCGTCGACGCCGGGCAGCCCGTGCAGGAAGCGGCGCAACGTGCTGTCGGAGGCCGCCGCGTCCGAGAGGGTGTGTGCAGTGGTGGGCATGGTCACCAGACGAGCATATCTACGCGCGTAGCGGCTGTACAGCCCCGCGACGGGAGCCGGCACGTGAGGGAAGTAACCGTGCAGCGGGGCGGCGGGCGGCGCCCCGTGGTGACGCGGGCCATGTGACGTGCCCGCGGTGACGCGTCTCCGCCCAGAACGGGAGCGGCGTCAGCCGATCGCCAGCAGTACCGCGAGCATCACCGCTCCGGCCACCACCGGTACGAGGAGTTCGTAGGACCAGCGCACGGTCACCTCGCCCTGGGCCGTCTTCGCCTTCTCGCGGGCCTCGAGCGTCTGGCGCAGGTCGTGCATGATCTGGTCGCTCTCGGCGCGGATCGGGCCGTCCTGGACCACGACGTCCGACAGCCCGCCGCGGGAACGGCGCTTGCCGTCACCGGATGCCTGCGCCGTGCGCCGGGACTCCTTGCGGGCCGCCCGGCCGCGGGCCTTGAGAGAGACGGGAATGGCCCACAGCTGGTAGGTGTCGCCCGCCTTGCTGACCACCTCGTTGGTGTACCCGGCGCGCAGTGACGCGACCTCCCCCCAGGGCAGCACGATCAGACGGAAGGGGTTGCGCACACGGAGACGGTCCTCACCGGAGTACACGGCGGGCCGCACGGTGAAGGCGAGGACCAGCGGCACCACCAGGAGGAGCGTGGCGAACGCCACCCACGGCGTCCCGCCCTCGCCCGTGACGATCGCGTCCACGCCGAGCCACCCGGCGAGGCCGAGCACCAGGACGCCGCCGACGAGACCCATGGGCGACCGGTAGATCCGGTCGCGGGTGGTGGGGCGCGAGGGCTGCGGCGCCGGTGACTGCTGGTGCGGGGTCGTCATGTATTCGATTCTGCCGTATGCCCGCGGCGCGCCGCCGATCGCCTGAGCTTCGGCGGGCGCCGCCGGACGCCACCGGAGGCCGCGCGCGCGTCCGGCGCGCTGTGAGCGCCCCGGACCCACGCTCTCCGCGCCCTCGCGGACCAGGTGTGTGCCGACCGCGACGAGACGGCTTGCTCCACCTATCGTAAATCGATAGATTCTTATCGTGGGTCGATTGAAGGAGGGGCTATGGGGCAGATGACGACGCTCGCCCTGCGCGGCGTGCTGGTGGTGTTGCTGGCCGGGACCGTGTTCGTGCAGGCCGTGATGGTGCCGCTGATCGGCAGCGATCTGGAGGAGGGCGCTTCGGAGCTGGCGTATCCGCGGGCCGCGTTCCTCGTCGTGCTGGTGCTCGGCGTGATCACCGTGCAGGTCGTGCTCGTCTGCGTGTGGCGGCTGGTGACCATGGTCCGGAGGGGAACGGTGTTCTCGCACGCCGCCTTCCGCTACGTGGACGTCGTGCTCTGGGCGATCGCCGCCGCCGCCGTCCTGCTGAGCGCGTTCGGGTACATGCTCGCGCCGGGCGAGGCCGTCGCGCCGGGTGTCGTCCTGCTGGTCGGCGGCCTCGTCGTGGCCGCGCTGGGTGTCGCCCTCATCGTGCTCGTGCTGCGGACGCTGCTCGCGCAGGCCGTCGCACGGGACGTGGAGGCGACGCGACTGGAGGCCGAGTTGCAGGCGGTGATCTGATGCCCATCGCCGTCGACATCGACGTGATGCTCGCCAGGCGGAAGATGTCCGTGGGGGAACTCGCCGAGCGCGTCGGGATCACCCCGGCGAACCTGGCGGTGCTCAAGAACGGCCGCGCGAAGGCCGTACGGTTCGCCACGCTCGCCGCGCTGTGCGAGGTGCTGGAGTGCCAGCCGGGGGACCTCCTCCGATGGGAGGCCGCGCAGGAGACGGAACCGGAACCCGCGGCATCCGGAGCGGGTGCCGACGGCGCCCGCGCCACCTGAGCCACCGGCCGCACGGCCGGCCGGCGAAAGCCCACCCTTGCGCCTTGCGCACACGGCCGGTCGGGCGGAGGCCCACCGTCGCGCCTCGCGCACACGGCTGGTCGGACAAGGCCCGCCATGGCACCTCACGCACACGGCCGGCCGGCGGGTGCGCGAGGTGCCGCGATCCGGTGCCGTACCCCGACACGGGTCGCGCCCTCATCGGAGGGAGCGGCCCGTTCGTCGTACGGCGGCCGCGGCCACGCCCCACCGGGGCCCGCGCCCCCGCGGCTCGACCGGGCTCAGCCCAGCAGCCTCGCCACCGGGCCCACCACCGGCACGGCGGCCAGCGACTCGGACTGCGTCAGCGGGTCGGTGAAGTCCTGGGACGTCAGGGGCTTGAAGTCGGCGAGCTGCGTGCCGACGCCGTTGTCGAGCGGGTCGACACCCGTGCCGGCGAGGGGGTTGGGCTTGAGTCCGGCGACGGGACCCACCACATAGCCGACGGAGCCCGTGAGGGCAGCGGCGCCCGCCTGGGGGTCGACGTTGCCGAGGGAGGTGGGGCGGGTGTGCACCATGCCCAGAGCCGACTCGGTCTCCGCGGCGGCCGGTGTCGCGGACACGCTCAGCGCCGCCCCTGCGGTCGCGAGCACGGCGAGGGCGTGCCGGGTGGTGGGCCTGGTGGAGGAGCCGTTTCGAGCCATCGTGGGTACCGCCTCGTGATCGCACTGAGTAAGCAGTTCGCGACGTAGGGTAGTTGAGAGTGCTCGTGCGCTTCAATCAGCGACCCACGGGAGCGGAGCCCCGGGGCTTCCGCGCCGGGGTGCGGCGCGGAATGCGCCTACCCTTCCCGCGGCGGCAGCACCGCACCCGGATTGAGCACCCCCGCCGGATCCAGTGCCGCCTTCACCGACCGCATCACCGCGATCTCCGCCCGCGACCGGCTCAGATGCAGATAGCGGGCCTTGGCCCGGCCCACCCCGTGCTCCGCGCTGATGCTGCCCCCCACGGCCGCCACCCGCCCCAGCACCGCGCCGGTCACCGCGTCCTCGTCCTCCTCCGCCACCCCCAACAGGTTGATGTGCAGGTTTCCCTCCGCGAGGTGGCCGAAGAGATACGGTCGGCCGCGCCCCGCCAGCAGGCCGGGCAGGTCGGCGACGAACGCGGAGACCTCGGCCATCGGAACCGTCACGTCGAGCTTCAGCGGCACGCCCGCCGCGTTGATCGCCTCGGTGTGCCGCTCCCGGTAGGCGGCCAGCCGCCGCCGGTCCGCGTCCCCGAGCGCGACCGCCGTCTCCCCGGGCCCCGCCCCGTCCAGGACGCCGGCCAGCTCCTCGGCCGGATCGCGCCGCCCGGCGCACTCCACCAGCAGATACACCGGGTACGCCGTGCGGAACGGCGCGGGCAGGCCGCTCGACTCCAGCACCAGCGCCAGCCCCTCGGCCAGGAAGAACTCGGCCAGCTCCAGCGACTCCAGCAGCCGTAGCCGTGCCACCAGGGCGAGCGCCGCCTCCAGCGAGCCGAGCCCCACGAGCGCGGTCACCCGCTCCGGCAGCCGCGGCACCAGCCGCAACCGGGCCCGGGTCACCACTGCCAGCGTCCCCTCACTGCCGACGAGCAGTCCGGTCAGGTCGTACCCGGCGTTGTCCTTGGGCAGCCCGGCCAGCCGGTCCAGCACGGTCCCGTCCGCCAGCACGGCCTCCAGCCCGGCCACGTTGGCGCGGGTGGTGCCGTACCGCACGACCCGTTCGCCGCCCGCATTGGTCGCGATCATCCCGCCCAGCGTCGCGGAGTCCCGGGCGGCGAGGTCGACGCCGAACTCCAGCCCGTACGCGGCGACATGCCGGCGCAGGTCCGACAGCACCACCCCGGCGCCCACCGTGACCTGGCCCACAGCCGGGTCGACCTCGCCGATGCCGTCCAGGCGCCGCAGCGACAGCACGACCTCGCCGCCGTCCCGCGTGGGCACCGACCCTCCGACCAGCCCCGTGTTGCCGCCCTGCGGTACGACGGGCACACCGCCCGCGTGGCACCGCCGCAGCACCTCGGCCACCTGCGCGGTGTCGGCCGGCCGCACCACCAGGCGGGCCCGGCCCCGGTGACGGCCGGTGAAGTCGGTCTCGTACGAGGCGAGCAGCGCGGGGTCGGCCAGCACATGGGCGGGGCCGACGGCGGCGGACAGCTGCTGGGCGAGACGATCGGTTTCCACGGGGGCCGGCCCCTCCTCGTCGTGCGTCGGACGCGCGGGCCGGGCGACGCGTCCGGCCGCGCCCGCCCGCCCGCCAACGCCCGGAATCCTACGGAGCGGCCGTCTCTGGCGGGCACTGTGCGGCCGACGTCCGCGCGCGTGCCGGACGAAGCGCCCGCCCCGACGCGCACTCGTCGGCCCGAGTCCCGCGAGCCAGGCCGGACCGGCCGCCGTGCGCCGGGGCGCGCCCCGGGCATCGGGGCCGCGGCGGGCCACCGATCCGGTCGTCGCCGGACGCGGGCTCCCGGGCCCGGACGGCGGCAGGGGATAATGGCGAGATGCGCGCGGACGGGAGCCTCCCCCGCGCCGCCCCCGAGACCGCCGGTGAGAAGGACGACACATTGGGTTCCCATCCGCCCATACCCACCCGGGTCGTACTGCTGTGCGGCCCGTCCGGCTCGGGCAAGTCCCTTCTCTCCGAGCGTTCCGGCCTGCCGGTGCTGCGGCTCGACGACTTCTACAAGGAGGGCGACGACCCCACGCTGCCGCAGGTCGACGGGAGCTCCGACATCGACTGGGACCACCCGGCGTCGTGGGACACGGACGCCGCCGTCGCCGCGATCCAGGACCTGTGCCGCACGGGCCGTACGGACATCCCCGTCTACGACATCTCGCTGAGCGCCCGCACCGGCGCCGAGACCCTCGACATCGGGCGGACCCCGCTGTTCATCGCCGAGGGCATCTTCGCCGCCGAGGTCGTCACCCGCTGCCGTGAGCTGGGCCTGCTCGCCGACGCGCTGTGCCTGAGCCGGGGACCGGTGCGCACCTTCCGGCGCCGCTTCGTGCGCGATCTCAAGGAGGGCCGCAAGTCGCTGCCGTTCCTGCTGCGCCGCGGCTGGCGTCTGATGCGCGCGGAGCGCTCCATCGTCGCCCGCCAGACCGCCCTCGGCGCGCACGCCTGCGACCGGGACGAGGCGATGGGCCGCCTGGCCGCCGCGGCGGCGGGCCGCCGCACGACGACTCGCACGGCCGCGTAGCGCCCCGATCGTCACGGGTTCCGGGCGCGCCCGGACGCACGGTCCCCCCGGCGCACGAAAGCGGGACCGGACGGACCCCCCGGCCCTCCAGCCCCGCTTCCCGCTCCCCCGTGGTGCTTCCCCCGTACTTCCCCCGTGGTGCTTCCCCCGTTTCCCCCCGGCCCCGTACTCCCCCGTACTCCCCCTGGGGCCTTGCCTTCAGGCGACGAGCTCCCCGAAGGCGTGCTGCTCGTCACGGCCGAAGCTGAGGACCTCGTCCTCACGCAGCCGGCGCAGGGAGCGCCAGATGCTGGACTTCACCGTGCCGACACTGATGTCGAGGATCTCCGCGATCTCCGGGTCCGTGCGGCCCTCGTAATAGCGCAGGACCAGCATGGTGCGCTGGAGTTCGGGCAGCCGGGTCAGCGCCTGCCACAGGACCGCGCGCAGTTCGGTGCCGCGCATCGCGTCCGTGTCGCCGGCCGTCTCCGGCAGTTCCTCGGTCGGGTACTCGTTGAGCTTGCGGCGCCGCCAGGCGCTGATGTGCAGATTGGTCATGGTGCGGCGGAGGTATCCGCCGACCGCCGCCTTGTCACTGATGCGCTCCCACGCCCGGTAGGTCGAGAACAGCGCGCTCTGCAGCAGGTCCTCGGCCTCGAACCGGTCGCCCGTCAGGTGGTAGGCGGTCGCGTACAGGGAGGCGCGGCGCTCCTGGACGTAGGCGGTGAACTCCGCCTCGGTCAGCGAGCGACGCTCCCCCGACTCCTCCCCGTACGCGGCTCCCCCGTGCGTTTCCCCCGTGACCCCGTCAACCACCGTCATGTAGGCGGTGTGCTGACGCCCGGCGCCGCGAGCGCACCCCCGCCCTCCCCCACGTTCGAACCCGCTCGCGCGGGAGGGACCCCCGTCGGCGCCGGACTTCTCGGAACCCCGGCCCGCGTGCACGTCGTGCAGACGCGTGACCACTGCGCTGGTACTGGTGCCGTGCAGCGTGTTCATCTCGCGCCCCCCGTCGTGTACTTACCGGACTTCGGCCCTGCTCGTCCTGCTTCCTTGCCTGTGCCGAGAAGCTTGCCGAGCCGACATCATCGCCGTGTCCGCCGACTGTCACAGGCGTGTCACAGGGCCCGGATCCGTACGGCGCGCCGGAACACCGCCGCGGTCACGGAGAAGAGCGATACGGCTACGCTGCCGCCCGAGTGTCGAAACGCCGGCCCACCATGGGCCAGAATGAGCCCGTGCCTTCCCTGTTGCTGATCGAGGACGACGACGCCATCCGTACGGCCCTGGAGCTCTCACTGACGCGCCAGGGACACCGCGTGGCGACCGCTGCCAGCGGTGAGGACGGTCTGAAGCTGCTGCGTGAGCAGCGACCGGATCTGATCGTGCTGGATGTGATGCTGCCCGGCATCGACGGGTTCGAGGTGTGCCGGCGCATCCGGCGCACCGACCAGTTGCCGATCATCCTGCTGACCGCCCGCAGCGACGACATCGACGTGGTCGTCGGGCTGGAGTCCGGCGCCGACGACTATGTCGTCAAGCCGGTGCAGGGACGGGTGCTGGACGCGCGCATCCGGGCCGTCCTGCGGCGCGGCGAGCGGGAGGCGAACGACGCGGCGGCCTTCGGCAGCCTCGTCATCGACCGCGCGGCGATGACCGTGACGAAGAACGGCGAGGACCTCCAGCTCACCCCGACCGAACTGCGGTTGCTGCTCGAACTGAGCCGGCGGCCCGGTCAGGCCCTGTCCCGGCAGCAGTTGCTGCGGCTGGTGTGGGAGCACGACTACCTCGGCGACTCCCGGCTCGTCGACGCGTGTGTCCAGCGACTGCGTGCCAAGGTCGAGGACGTGCCGTCCTCCCCGACCCTCATCCGTACCGTGCGGGGTGTCGGCTACCGGCTGGATCCGCCTCAGTGACCGACGCGCACGAAGGTCCCCGCGGCTGGTCCGCGGTACGCAAGGGAGCTCTGTCGACACTGCGCTTCACCAGTCTGCGACTGCGGCTGGTCCTGGTGTTCGGGCTGGTGGCGCTGACGACCGCGGTGTCCGCGTCCGGGATCGCCTACTGGCTCAACCGCGAGGCCGTGCTCACCCGCACCCAGGACGCGGTGCTGCGCGACTTCGAGCAGGAGATGCGCAACCGCGCCGGGGCCCTGCCCGTCCACCCCACCCAGGACGAACTCCAGCGCACCGCCGGTCAGATGGCCAGCAGCAGCCAGCGCTTCAGCGTGCTCCTCGTCGCGGACGACGCCGCCGGCAAGCCGGTCCACGGCAGTTCCGGCGGCCTCAACGACGGCTTCGCGCTGGCCGACGTACCGAAGTCGCTGCGCGCGGCCGTCAACAAGAAGCAGCCGCTCACCTCGAACAACAGGTCGCCGTACCACCTGTACTGGCAGCGGATCGTCGACGGCGACACGCCGTACCTGGTGGCCGGCACCCGGGTGATCGGCGGCGGCCCGACCGGTTACATGGTCAAGTCGCTGGAGCCGGAGGCCAAGGACCTCAACTCGCTGGCCTGGTCGCTCGGCATCGCCACCGGCCTCGCGCTGATCGGCTCGGCGCTGCTGGCGCAGGCCGCCGCGACGACCGTGCTGAAGCCCGTGCACCGGCTCGGTGTCGCCGCGCGGCGGCTCGGGGAGGGCAGGCTGGACACCCGCCTCAGGGAGTCGGGCACCGATGAACTGGCCGATCTGTCACGGACGTTCAACAGGGCCGCCGAGGCACTGGAGAAGCGGGTCGCGGACATGGCCGCGCGGGAGGACGCGTCCCGGCGGTTCGTGGCGGACATGAGCCATGAGCTGCGGACGCCGCTCACCGCCATCACGGCCGTGACGGAGGTGCTGGAGGAGGAGCTGGAATCCGAGAGCGGCAGCCTCGACCCGATGATCGAGCCCGCTGTCCGGCTGGTGGTGAGCGAGACACGGCGGCTGAACGACCTGGTCGAGAACCTGATGGAGGTCACCCGCTTCGACGCGGGTACCGCGCGACTGGTCCTGGACGACGTCGATGTCGCCGACCAGATCACCGCCTGCATCGACGCCCGGGCCTGGCTGGACGCGGTCGACCTGGACGCGGCGCGCGGCATCCACGCCCGCCTGGACCCGCGCCGACTGGACGTCATACTGGCCAACCTCATCGGCAACGCGCTCAAGCACGGCGGTTCCCCGGTGCGGGTGTCCGTGCGGGCGGAGGACAGCGAGGTCGTCATCCAGGTGCGCGACCATGGACCCGGCATCCCCGAGGACGTCCTGCCGCACGTCTTCGACCGCTTCTACAAGGCCAGCGCCTCCCGGCCGCGGTCGGAGGGCAGCGGCCTCGGCCTGTCCATCGCCCTGGAGAACGCCCACATCCACGGCGGCGACATCACGGCCGCCAACTCCCCCGAGGGCGGCGCGGTGTTCACGCTGCGGCTGCCGCGGGACGGGGAGGACGTGGTGCGGGCGGCGGAGGAGAAGCGCTCGGAGAAGGAAGACACGTGAGGAAGGGGGGACGCGTGCGAAAGAACCGTCTCCTGGTGGTGCCCGCGTTCGCCGCGCTGCTCGCCGGCTGCGGCATCCGGGCCACCGAGGTGCCGACGGACTTCGGCGCGGCGCCCTCGCGGGCGCACTGTTCGCTCGCCGGGTCGGACCTCGCCAGGCAGTCCTCGGCGGGGATGCCGGTGCGGGTGTTCCTGCTGTGCGGTTCGTCGCTGGTCGCGGTCGACCGGGCCGTAAGTGTGCCCGAGGGCGCGGAGGACTCCGCGCGCCGGGTGCTCGTGGCGCAGGGCCTGCTGGACGAGCTCGCGACGACACCGCCGGCGGCCGAGAAACAGGCCGGCTACTCGACGGACGTCCGCGCGGGCACGAAGGTCGGCGGGCCCGGACCGCGGGATCCGAAGGACACCCTGCGACTGTCCACCGCCCCCGGCGACCTGGCTTCCTTCGCTCTCGCCCAGATCGTGTGCACATTCTCCGACTCGGCGGCGGCCGAGGGCGACGGGTCGGTGATCCTCGGCGGCCCCGGTGCCGCGCCGCCCCGCCGCTACGAGTGCACGGACGACGTCCGGGCCCGTCCGGGCGAGGTGGATCCGCCGTCGGCGGAGGTCAAGGACGGCTGACGGCGGGTGTGGCGCATGCCTCACCCGGGCAGGGGGGCTCGTCCCGGAACCGATCCTGCCGATGACCGCGTCTTGGGGGACGTGCAGCGTCAAGGCTCCAGGGGCGGCAGCGCCGCGATCCACATGCGGGTGACGGGGGGTGTCCTCCTCGCCGCCTACCTCGCCTTCGTCGCCTGGTACACGCTGCGTCCGCTGGACGTGCCCTGGGTGATGCCCGCGAATCTGCGTCCGCTCGCCGGGATCCGCGCCGACCTCGCGCTGGGCTGGCCCGAGGCGGCACTCACCCTCGGGGGCGGGCTGGCGCTGCTGGCGCCGCTGGGCGTGCTGCTGCCGCTGGCCGGGGGCAGACTGCGTGCCTCGCCGCTCGGCTCCCTGGTCCGCACGGTCACCGCCGGGGCGCTGATCTCCCTGGGCATAGAGCTGCTCCAGACCGGCGTGCCGGGTCAGGTCATGGACGTGGACTCGCTGCTGCTGAACACCGTGGGAGTGGCCCTCGCCCATGTCGCCCTCGTCCCGGCGGGCCGCTCCAGGCTGCGCCGCAGGGCCTGTTCCCGGAGGCCGGAGGCCCAGCCGCCCCTCCTCAGGGAGGAAGCGCCTCAGGGTCGCACCCCGACGATTCCCAGGGTCGGCATCGCCCCGTGGAGCGACGCTTTGCCCCCTTCGTCACCGTAGCGTTGTTCTCGGACGGGGCAGCCGGAAGAGGCCCCGGAAAGACGCACCGCGTACGAGCCGAGAACCGCGGAAGACGAAGGAGTCCTGATGAGCCGCCTTGCCCGCCCCACCAGTGGTCGGATGATCGGCGGAGTGTGCGCAGCGCTGGCACGGCGCTTCGGCACCTCCGCGACCACGATGCGTGTGATCTTCCTGATCTCCTGCTTGCTGCCCGGCCCCCAGTTCCTGCTCTACCTCGCGCTGTGGCTCCTGCTTCCGGCGGAGGACAAGGCCGCCCGCACGGCTTGGTGACGGCCACCTGATCCACCCCCGCCCGAAGGGGCATGCGCGGATGGGGCGCGACCCGTACCAGGGCGCGCCCCATCGGCGTGTGCGAACGGGGTGGTTCAGCCCAGCGGGATGCCGTTGACCGGGGTGCCGTGGGTGGGCAGGCCCTGCACGGGCAGTCCGCCGAGCAGATGTGCGGCCGGGCCGGTCGGGCCCTCGGCCAGCACCGACTCGATGGCCGGCTGTGCCGTCCGCAGCCCGAGGCCGAGCGTGCTCTGCCCCTGGGTCAGCGCCGCGGAGGAACCCGGCACCGCGTGGTGGAGGTTCTCCGCCGGCAGCGTCCTCGTGACCGTGTCCAGGGCTTGGCCGGCGTCCGGGAGGGCGGCCGGAGCGGCGCTGGCGGCACCCGCGCCGGTGGCGGCGAAAACGGCACCGAGGGCGGCGACACCGAGGGACTTGGCAGCAGACTGCTTCATGGTGAATGCGTCCTTGACTGACTCGAAATGAGATAAACGGGATGACGGATCAGGGGGGCTGTTCAAGAACGTAAACACCGCGAGGCACCCGCCGCAAACATCGAAATGCGGACGGATGGTGAACGCCCGTCCGCATCACCTGATCCCCGTCACCCCTCAGGAATCCGTGGAGTCCCTGGTGGACGCGGTCTGCTGGAACAGCCATTCGGATTTCAGCTCGGCATAACCGGGCTTGATCACGTCATTGATCATGGCGAGTCGTTCATCGAAAGGAATGAATGCTGACTTCATAGCATTGACCGAGAACCACTGCATGTCGTCGAGCGTGTAACCGAATGCCTCGACAAGGTGCTCGAATTCCCGGCTCATGCTGGTGTGCGACATCAGCCGGTTGTCCGTGTTCACGGTGGCCCGGAAGTGCAGCCGCCGCAGCAGGCCGATGGGGTGCTCGGCATAGGAGGAGGCGGCGCCGGTCTGGAGGTTGGAGCTGGGGCACAGCTCCAACGGGATGCGCTTGTCCCGGACGTAGGCGGCGAGCCGTCCGAGCCGCACACCGCCGTCCTCGGCGATCTCGATGTCGTCGATGATCCGCACCCCGTGCCCGAGCCGGTCGGCACCGCACCACTGCAGTGCCTGCCAGATGGACGGCAGCCCGAAGGCCTCGCCGGCGTGGATGGTGAAGTGGTTGTTCTCGCGCTTGAGGTACTCGAACGCGTCCAGATGCCGGGTGGGCGGGAAGCCCGCCTCGGCGCCCGCGATGTCGAAGCCGACGACGCCCATGTCCCGGTAGCGGTTGGCGAGTTCGGCGATCTCCAGGGCGCGGGCCGCGTGCCGCATCGCGGTGAGCAGGGCGCCCACGCGGATACGGTGGCCGCTCTCGCGGGCGATCCGCTCGCCCTCCCGGAAGCCCTCGTTGACGGCCTCGACGACCTCTTCGAGGGTGAGTCCGCCCTCCAGGTGCTGCTCGGGCGCGTAGCGCACCTCGGCGTAGACGACGCCGTCCCGCGCGAGGTCCTCGGCGCACTCGGCGGCGACCCGCACCAGGGCCTCGCGGGTCTGCATGACCCCGACCGTGTGCGAGAAGGTCTCCAGATACCGCTCCAGGGACCCGGAGTCGGCGGCCTCGCGGAACCAGAGGCCGAGCTTTCCGGGGTCCGTGTCGGGGAGTTGCGAGTAGCCGCTGTCGCGGGCGAGGTCCACGACGGTGCCGGGACGCAGCCCGCCGTCGAGGTGGTCGTGCAGCAGAACCTTGGGTGCCCGGCGGATCTGGTCCGGGCTCGGGGTGTGCCCCATCCGGTCAGTCTGGCTCGTCATTTCCGCACTCTAACTCCTACGCGCGTAGATCACCGGTGGACGTTTCCGTCGATACGTAACGGTGACCGTGCGGACGGGTGGCGTACACCGGTGCTTCTGACACTGTTCTGTCATGGCACAGCAAGCGACGCCGGTTCGCACGGCCCGGCTGGGACGGGCGTTCGGTCCGGAACCGACGGCGGTGAGCGCAGTGGTGCTGCTGCTCCCCGGCGGCGAGGCGAGCTCCTCCCGCAGACCCTCTCCCCTTGTCGCGGCGGCGTCCGTACGGGGGTTGGGGCGCCGGCTGGTCCGCGCGGGGCGGCCGGAGGGGCTGGCCGCGCACGTCGTGCACTACCGCTACCGGGGATGGAACGGCAGCGAGGCACATCTGGCACGGGACGCTTCCTGGGCCGCCGACGAGGCCGTACGGCGCTACGGCGACGTCCCCGTCTGCCTGGCCGGGTTCGACATGGGCGGGCGGGCGGCACTGCACGCGGGCGGGCACGAGGCCGTCAACTCCGTGCTGTCCCTCGCTCCCTGGCTGCCGGAGGACGACGTCGCGGCCTCACCCGAACCGGTGAAGCAGCTCGTGGGGCGGCGGGTGCTGATCGCGCACGGCACGAACGACCAGCGGACCGACCCCGAGCTGTCGTTCCGGTACGCGGCGCGGGTGAAGAAGGTCAACCGGGACGTGTGCCGGTTCGAAGTGCACTCGGACCGGCACGGGTTGCAGCAGTACCGGGACGAAGTGCTCGCATTGGCGGAGGACTTCGTGATGGGGGTGCTCTTCGGGCGGGCGTTCTCACGGCCGGTGGAGGACGCGCTTGCCGCTCCGCCGCCGTTGGGATTGCGGATGCCGTTGGCCGCGGGGTTCGGACGGTCCTTGCGGCGGTGAGACGGCGATCGCGGCCGCGGTGAGACGGCGATCGTGGCCGCGGTGAGACGGCGATCGTGCCGGCGGTGAGAGGGCGATCGTGCCGGCGGTGAGACGGCAAGCGCGGCCGCGGTCAGGACGGGAGCAGGTTGCCTCTTCTGGAGAGGAGGAACTTCTTGAAGGCCGCCACCGGGGCTGTGTCCGGGTGGCCCTCCAGCCAGGCCACACCGATCTCACGGGCCGCGCGCGGTGCCGTGACCGTCAGCTCCACCACGCCCGGGCGGGCCACCGCCGGGGGCGGGAGGAGCGCCACGCCCAGGCCCGCGGCGACCAGGCCGCGCAGCGTCTCCGCCTCCTCGCCCTCGAAGGCGACACGCGGCTTGAAGCCGGCCTCCCGGCAGAGGTCGTCGGTGATGCGGCGGAGGCCGTAGCCGGGTTCCAGGGTCACGAAGGTCTCCTCCGCGGCCTCGGCCAGGCGGATGCGCCTGCGGCCGGCCAGGCGGTGCTCGGCCGGGACGACCAGACGGAGTTTCTGCTCGTCGAGCCGGCGGGCCACCAGGTCGGGCGCGTCGGGTACCGGTGAGGTCAGACACAGGTCCAGTTCTCCGCTGCGCAGACCTTCGAGCATGGCCTCGCCGTAGTTCTGGACCAGGCTGAAGCGGACCTTCGGGTGGTCCGCGCGGAAGGCGTGCAGCAGGCCCGGGACGGTCTCCGCGCCCATGGTGTGCAGAAAACCGAACGCGACCTTGCCCGTGGCGGCGTCGGCGTCGGCACGCACCGCGTCGGCGCCGCGCTCGATCTCGGCGAGGGCGCGGTCCACGGAGGCGAGGAAGGTGCGGCCGGCGGCGGTGAGGGAGACCGTCCGGCCGCGGCGGGCGAACAGGTCGACCCCCAGATCCTGTTCGAGGCGGACCATGGCGCGGGACAGGGTGGACTGGGGGACGTTCATCTCCTGGGCGGCCCGGGTGACGTGCTCCGTGCGGGCGACGCCGGCGAAGTGCGCGAGGCGCGGGGCGAGGAGTGTGACGATGTCTCGTGTGTCACTGGCCGGTGACACACGGGGCTGTGAACTCAACTGATGCACCATGGGAACGATTATGGCGATTCCATGCATTGGACGGATGAGCCGCGGCGTACGTAGCTTCGAGGCATGACTCCCGCCAGTACCGGGGCGTCCACCGTCGTGGGCGCCGTTCCTTCCGCTCCTGCCTCCGACTCCCGTATGGCCCCGGGCGGGCCCGGCTACCGCCGGATGAGTCTCGCCCTCTTCCTCGCGGGTGTCGCCACCTTCGCGCTCCTGTACTCCACACAGGCCCTGCTCCCCCTGATCTCGGGGGACCTCGGAGTGACGGCGGGCGCGGCGAGCTGGACGGTGGCGGCGGCCACGGGTGGCCTGGCGCTGTTCGTGATCCCGATGAGCGCGCTGTCCGAGCGGTACGGACGCCGTACGGTCATGACGGCGTCGCTGGTGGTCGCGGTCGGCGTGGCGCTGCTGGTGCCGTTCGCCGGGTCGCTGCCCACGCTGGTCGCGTTGCGTGCGGTGCAGGGGGCCGCGCTGGCCGGGGTGCCGGCGGTGGCGACGGCGTATCTGGCGGAGGAGGTCCGGCCGAAGGCGCTGGTCACGGCGATCGGGCTGTTCGTCGCGGGCAACAGCGTCGGGGGGATGAGCGGCCGGGTCGTCACGGGGTGGGTCGCTCAGGAATGGGGCTGGCGGGTGGCCGTCGGCGCGCTCGCGGTGCTGGCCGTGGGGTGCGCGGTCGCGTTCCGGCTGCTGCTCCCGGCGCCTCGGCACTTCTCCGCCGGGTCGCTGCGGCCCCGAGTGCTGTGGGGGACGGTGCGGGGGCATCTCGGAAATCCGCTGCTGCGCCGGCTGTACGCCATCGGCGCGCTGTTCATGACGGTGTTCGGCGGCGTCTACACCGTGATCGGGTACCGGCTGACGGAGGAACCGTTCGGGCTGCCGCAGGGCGTGGTGGGTTCGATCTTCCTGGTCTACCTGGTGGGTACCGTGTCGGCGTCCACGGCCGGGCGGCTCGTGGGGCGGCTCGGGCGCCGGGGTGCGCTGTATCTGGGCGGCGGCACGACGGCGGTGGGGCTGGTGCTGTCGCTGGGCGACTCGCTGGTCCTGGTGCTGCTGGGGCTGGTGCTGATCACGGCGGGGTTCTTCACGGGGCACGCGGTGGCCTCGTCGGCGGTCAGCAGGACGGCGACGCGGGGGCGGGCGCAGGCGTCGGCGCTGTACCAGTCGGCGTACTACGTCGGTTCCAGCGTGGGGAGCACGGTGGGGGCGATGGCCTTCCACACGGGCGGCTGGAGCGGGACCGTGAGCGTGGGGCTGCTGGCGGTGCTGGGGGTCGTGGGGATCACGCTGCTGGGGACTCGGGCGGCTCGGGTGGAGCGGGTGGAGCGGGTGGCTGCGGCGCGGGCGACCGCGTAGGGCGTCGGGTGCCTGCGGCGCCTGTGGGTGTCCGGTGGGGGTTGCTGTCGCGCCTCGGGTGGGGATCTCGTCGGGGCCGGGCCGGGGGGTGTCCGTCCTCGGAACGGCGCGGAATCGGTCTCTCACCGACTCACCCGGGTTGACGCGCCAACCGCTGCGGGC
>NZ_JBSFCI010000070.1:0-19031 GCF_053593375.1 Streptomyces sp. NPDC002309
CTTGCCGGCGAAGGCGTTGCCGAAGAAGTTCAGACGCGGTTCCATGACGATCTCCTGGTCCGATTCCAGATACGCACTTCAGACAGGGCAGCCCGACCGCCTGTGACAGGGAGGGCCGGCATTCGTCTCCGTCCGGCGAGTCCTCGCGCAGCCGGCACATCGAGGAGCCGCGCGCGAGGCTGGTGTCACGCGGACCGCCCGGCGGGCACACGGGGTACCTCGTCACGCTGGTGCGGGGCGTGAAGTGGCGCATGCGGAGGTCTCCGCGACGCGGTGGTACCGGCCCGCCGCCGTTCGGCGGGCCGAGGGGGTGCCTGCGAGGGCCTGACCCCCTCGGCCCGGGTGCGCGCCTCCGGGGGAGGGTCAGCGCCGCTCGGGCAGGTCGTGCTCGGCCGGCAGCGACTCCGCGCCCCGTGCGGGCGCGGTGGCGCCGCGCGCGGACGGCGTGGAATCCGGCTTCTTCCCGCAGAACGCGGCCTCCAGCGTGGCACCGAGCGCCGTGTTGGCCTCGCCGCGGTTGGAGGTGTTCGCCATCGCCGACAGGCTGCGGCGGCCGTCACGGGTCGAGAAGGCGTACGTGTAGTAGCCCTGCACGGTGCCGGTGTGACCGTAGACCTTCGTGCCGCAGGTCAGGTCGTAGCGGCGCAGGCCGAGCCCGTAGAAGCGGGTGCCGGTCGTGTCCGTCGGCGTCACCGTCGTCATGGCCTCCAGTGTGGCCGGGGACAGCAGCCGGCCGCGAAGGAGTGCGCCGGTGAACGTGTTGAGGTCGGTCGGGCTGGAGATGACCGCACCGGCCGACTGCGCCCAGGACACGGTCTGCTCGGTGGAGTCCACGAGGGGCGCGCCGGCCTCGTCGGGGTGCAGGTAGCCGCGTACGCGCAGACCCTTGATACGCGTGTCGGGATGCACGTACGAGGTCTGGCGCAGTCCCAGCGGCTTGATGATGCGGCGCTGGTAGGCGTCGGCCACCGGTCGGCCCGTCAGGCTCTCGATGAGCATGCCGACGACCACGAAGTTGGTGTTCGAGTACTTGTACGCGGCGCCGGGTTCGGTGGTGGGGGGCGCGGCGAGGGACAGGTCGAGGAGCTCCTGGTGGCTGAAGACGCGGTTGCGGACCGCCTCGAAGCCGGGCACCGTCTGCTCGAACATGGCCTCCGTGTAGTCGGGCAAGCCGCTGCGGTGCGTCAGCAGGTGACGGACCGTGATGCGGTCGTCGGGCAGCAGCCCCGGCAGATAGCGGTTGACCGGACGGTCCAGCCTCAGCCTGCCCTCCTCCGCCAACTGGAGCAGCACGACGGCGGAGAACGTCTTGCTGACGCTGCCGATCCGGAACCGGGCGTGGATGTCCATCGGCGCACCCGAGACCCGGTCACGGACGCCGACCGCGCGGCTCCTGACCCCGTCCGGGGCGGTGTAACGCGCCATGGCGCCCGGCGCGCCCTTGGCCATCGCGGCGTTCAGCGCCGCGACCACCCCGTCCATGTCGGGGGCGGGAGGAGCAGGCGTTCCGGCGACGGTACGTTGCGCGGCGGGAGCGGCCGTCGCGGTGGTGAGAGGAGCGAATCCCCCGGCGAGGGCTGCGATCACGGTGACGCCCAGGGTCAGACGTCGGCGTGGCGACAGTGACACGATGATTCCTCGATTTCTTCCTCGGACTGGTTCGGCGAGGTGCTCGGTGCTCGTGGTGGTCGGTCACGGGCACGCATGGGACATGAGTGCCTGAACGCGACCTCCGGTTGCAGAAACGCGGCGCGGGCACGGAAGGACACTCGGCGAGGGGCGAGGAGTGGCCGTTCCAGGGCCTCGCGCGGATGACGTGACGCACTGTCAGTGAGGCTTGCCGCGACGGCGAGCAGGGAGATCCTTGAGCGGCGGCCGCCGCTCGGGCGACCGGGCGGGCGGCGGCCGCGAGCACTTACGGGCCGGCGCACGGGTAGGCTCTCCGGCCGGACGGGCCCCCGCCCCCGGCGCGGACCGCCGCGCCGCACCCGCGAGTGCGTGCTGACTGCCGGACTCCGGCCGGATGCGCCTGCCCCTGGCGTGGACTGCCGCGCCGTTCCTGCGAGTGCGTGCTTGCCGTCGGTTTCCGGCTGGACGGGCCCCCGCCCCCGGCGCGGACCGTCGTGCCGCTCCCGCGAGTGCGCGCTCACCGCCGGACTCCGGGCGGGCCGGCCGGTCTCCGGCCCGGCAGAGGACGGGACAGGCTCACGCGGCCGGGCCGGGGCGTCCCACACGGGCCGCATCCGACCCATTGACCCCCTGTGAAGCCGGAACCTACGCTGTGCGACGTATATTCAGAAAGCGCTTTCCAGATCCCCGATCACGGTCCGCCCACCAGCCACCGGGAGCGCACATGACCGGTCGTCACCCACGGCTCAGCCGAAGGATCCTCTTACCCTCCACCGTCGTCACGGCGCTTCTCGCGCTCGTCGTGGCACTCGGCCTGGCCGCGCCCCCACGGGCCGAAGCAGCGGCGGCCTACCGGGTCCTGGTCTTCTCCAAGGTCACCAACTTCACCCATGACTCCATACCCGCCGGGATCGAGGCCATCAAGAAGCTCGGCAGCGAGAACGGCTTCGAGGTCGAGGCCACCGACGACGC
Organism: Streptomyces sp. NPDC002309; assembly: GCF_053593375.1. Lineage (NCBI taxonomy): Bacteria > Bacillati > Actinomycetota > Actinomycetes > Kitasatosporales > Streptomycetaceae > Streptomyces > Streptomyces sp. NPDC002309. Next base: position 2,602 of record NZ_JBSFCI010000070.1, read on the forward strand.
CACGGCGTTCACCGACGCGAACCTCGCGCGCTTCCAGGCGATCGTCTTCAACAACACCAACTCCACTCCGGAGTCGGGCGATCTGCTCGACGCCGCACAGCGCGCCGCGCTCCAGAAGTACGTCCGCGGCGGTGGCGGCTGGGTCGGCCTGCACGCCGCCTCGGCCAGCGAACGCGACTGGACCTGGTACGAGGGCCTCGTCGGCGCCCTCTTCGACAAGCACCCCGCCGTCCAGACCGGGCGGGTCAAGGTCCTCGACCAGGCACACCCCTCCACCAAGGGCCTCCCGGAACTCTGGGAGCGCTCCGAGGAGTGGTACAACTGGCGCACCAACCCCACCGGCAAGGTCCACACGCTCGCCCAGATCAAGGTCCGCGACGGCATCACGGGGCTGGACGAGGGCGTCGACCATCCGTGGTCCTGGTGCCAGAACTACGACGGCGGGCGCTCCTGGTTCACGGCCGGCGGCCATGACAAGGCGGCGTTCGGCGAGGCGCCGTTCCTCCGGCACCTGCTCGGCGGCATCCAGTGGGCCGCGGGCGACAAGCCCGGTGACTGCACGGCCACCAAGACCAGCGCGTTCCAGCGCACCCCGCTGGTCACCAGCGATCTGGCCGACCCCTTCGAACTGGCCGTTGCTCCCGACCGCCGCGTGTTCTTCGTCCAGCGCACCGGCAAGGTCAAGGTGATCGACCAGCAGACGCTCAAGGTCACCACCGCCCTGGACTTCGCCTACACCCCGGAGATGACGAGCCAGTCCGACGGCCTCCTCGGCCTTGCGCTGGACCCCGGCTTCGCCGAGAACAAGTGGCTGTACCTCCTGAACTCCGACAAGACCGAGAAGCAGATCAACCTGTCGCGGTTCACGGTGACCGGCAACACGATCGACCCCGCCTCGGAGAAGCGACTCCTCGCGATCCCCACCCTGCGGGGCGAGGGCAGGGCCAACTCCCACATGGCCGGTTCGCTCGCCTTCGACAAGCACGGCGACCTCTACATCGCGACCGGCGACAACACCGACCCCTTCGCCTCGGACGGGTTCACCCCCATCGACGAGGGCGCGGGACGCCGTGCGTGGGACGCCCAGGGCACCTCGGGCAACACCAACGACCTGCGCGGCAAGATCCTGCGCATCACCCCGCAGGACGACGGGAGCTACCGCGTCCCCGAGGGCAACCTCTTCGCGCCGGGTACGGAGAAGACACGTCCCGAGGTCTACGCGATGGGCATGCGCAATCCGTTCCGCATCACCACCGATCCGCACAGCGGTGCGCTGATGGTGGCGGACTACGGCCCCGACGCCCGTCAGGCCAAGGCGGACCGCGGGCCGGAGGGGACGGTCGAGTACATGCGCATCACCGAGCCCGGGAACTTCGGCTGGCCGTACTGCATCGGCGACAACACCCCGTTCAACGACTACGACTTCACGACGAAGACGTCCGGTCCGAAGTTCGACTGCTCCGCCCCGGTGAACAACTCCCCGAACAACACGGGGCTGACCCAGCTGCCGCCGGCCCAGCCGGCCACCGTCTGGTACGCGTACTCCGCCTCGCCCGAGTTCCCCGAACTGGGCACCGGCGGCGGCGGTCCGATGGGCGGCCCGGTCTACGACTACGACCCGGACAACACCTACCGCACCAAGTTCCCCGAGTACTTCGACGGGAAGTGGCTCAACTACGAGCTCACCCGCACCTGGTTCAAGGCGTTCTCGATCCAGCAGAAGGACCAGACGTTCACCGACCCGCGCTTCGCCCCGGTGAAGGCAGGTGATCTGCACTCCATCAACGGGATCTTCGGCGACATGAAGTGGAACCAGCCCTTCGACGCCGACTTCGGGCCCGACGGAGCGCTCTACGTCATCGACTTCGGCCTCGGCAGCGGCACCGGCCGCGGCGGCAGCAACGAGGGTTCGGGGATCTACCGCATCGACCACGTCGGCGACGACCGCCTGCCGGACGCCAAGGTGACGGCCACGCCGGACAGCGGGAAGGCGCCGCTGAAGGTCCGGTTCTCCAGCGCCGGGTCGGGCCTGCCGAGCGGCACCCCGGTGACGTACGCCTGGGACTTCGACGGGAACGGCACCACCGACTCGACGCTCGCCGACCCGACCCACGTCTACCGGACCGTGGGCCGCTTCACCGCCCTGCTGACGGTCACCGCCCCCGGGAACCTCAGCGGTCTCGCCGTCACCGACATCACCGTCGGCAACTCGCGGCCCGAGGTGACCATCCAGCGGCCGCCGAACGGCGGGATGTTCAGCTTCGGGGACACCATCCCGTTCAAGGTCAAGGTCAAGGACCGCGAGGACGGACGGATCGACTGCTCGCGGGTGGTCGTCCAGTCGCAGCTCGGCCACGACTCACATCTGCATCCGCTGGACAACTACACCGGCTGCGCGGGCGAGATCCGCACGGACGCCGGCGACAGCCACGGTCCCGGCCAGAACCTGTACTACGGCATCACCGCCCAGTACCAGGACAAGGGAGCGCCGGGAGCACCGGCCCTCACCGGCTCCACCTCGCTCACGCTGCGCCCGGCCCTGCGTGAGGCGGAGCACCACACCTCCACCGGCGGCGCCCACGACGGCGTGGTGGTGGCGAACCGCGCGGACGCCTCCGGCGGCAAGCGGCTGACCGAGATCGAGGACGGCGACTGGATCCGCTTCGATCCCGTGCACCTCAAGGGAATCGACTCCGTGACGGTCGGCGCGGCCTCGGGCGGCCTCGGCGGCACCGTGGAGTTCCGTTCCGGATCGCCCACCGGCTCCCTCCTCGGCAGCGTGAGCGTGCCCGACACCGGCGACTGGGGCAACGTCGTCTCGCCGACGACGTCCCTGAAGTTCGCGGGGATCACCGCCCCGCTGTACGTGGTCTTCTCCAATTCGCAGTGGGCCGCCGACAAGCCGGACCTGTTCGCCGTGGACTGGCTGCACTTCAACGGTCGTGGCGTCGAGAAGCGCCCGGGCACCAAGGTCACCGTCAAGGCGGCTCCGGCCTCGGGCACCGCGCCCCTCGCCGTCCAGCTGACGAGCACCGTGAAACCGCTCGCGGGCCGCACCATCGCCTCCTACCACTGGGACTTCGGTGACAACACCAAGCCGACCGGTCCCGAGGGCGCGACGGCCACGCACAGCTACGCCAGGCCCGGCACGTACACGGCGCATCTGACCGTCACCGACGACGAGGGCGACACCACCAGCGCCTTCGCCCGCGTCACCGTGAGCTGAGGCAGGAGCGGACATGAGAGGAGCTGACATGAACGGCACACGACGCGCCTTCCTCGCCACCGCGCTGGGCGCGGCCGCGGCGACCGGCATGGGCGCACCCGCCCAGGCCGCCGGGACGGGCCGGTGCCGGCGGCGCATACCGCCGTCCGGCATCGGGATGCACCTGTACACCATGCGCACCCCACTCGCGACGGACTTCAAGGGCACCCTCGCGCGGCTCGCGGACATGGGGTACGCGACGGTCGGGGTGAGCGGCCGGCACGGCAACAGCGCGGCCGCGATCCGGACCATGCTGGACGAGACCCGCCTCAAGGCGGTGCTCGAACACGTCGGGTACGACATCGTCCGCGGCAGTGGTCTGCCCCAGGCCCTGGAGGACATCCACACCCTCGGCGCCCGCTGGATCGTCGTACCGAGCCTGCCCGGCGCCATGCACAACCCGGCGGGATTCCGGGAAGCCGCCCGGGAGTTCAACAAGGCGGGTCTCGCGGCCCGCGAGGCCGGTCTGGGACCGCTCCTGTTCCACAACCACGGCCTGGACCACGAGGTCGTCGACGGCGAGAACCTGTACGAGATCCTGCTCAGGGAGACCGACCCGCACCTGGTCGGATTCGAGCTCGACCTGTACTGGGCGGCCAAGGGCGGAGCCGACCCCCGGTCGCTGTTCGTGCGCCACCGCCGGCGCTTCCCCGCGCTGCACGTCAAGGACATGGCCCCGAACGGCGACTTCGCCGATGTCGGTTCCGGTGTCCTCGACTTCGCGTCGATGTTCGGGACGGCGGACAGCGGCGGCGTACGGCAGTGGCTGGTCGAGCACGACGCGCCGGCGGACCCGTTCGCCACGGCGCTGAACAGTCACCGGTACCTCTCCCGTCTGAGGTACTGACGGCGGCGGCACGCCGGAACGCCTGAGCCTCGCACCCCACGAAGGGGTGCGAGGCTCAGTGGCGTCGGCCCGCGCGCTCGTCCCGCGTGTCAGTCGGCGGCGGAGGCCGCGCCGAGCAGATGGCGGATTCGACCGGTGGCGTCCCGGAACTCCGGGCGCCCCATCGTCTCGGTGTAGTCGCGCTCGGCCGGCAGCCCCACCTCGATGACCTCCGTGATCGTGCCCGGCCGGGGGCTCATGACCACCACCCGGTCGGCCAGGTAGCAGGCCTCGGAGATGGAGTGCGTGACGAGCAGCACGGTGGTGCCCGTCTCCCGCCAGATCCGGTTGAGCTCCATGTTCATCTGCTCGCGGGTCAGCGCGTCCAGCGCGCCGAACGGCTCGTCCATCAGCAGCACCGGCGGCTCGTGCAGCAGCGCGCGGCACAGTGCCACCCGCTGCTGCATCCCGCCGGACAACTCGTGCGGGTAGGCGTCCTCGAAGCCGCCGAGGCCGGTCATGGCGATCAGCTCGTCGGCCCGCCGCCGGGCGGTCGCGGACGGCATCCTGCGCATCTCGGCCTGGAGCAGGATGTTGCGCCGGGCCGACCGCCACTCCAGAAGGGCCGCGCGCTGGAAGACGTAACCGATGTCGTGGCGCGGGCCGCGTACCCGCTCGCCGGCCAGCCTGACCTCTCCGGCCGACGGCTCCAGCAGGCCCGCGACCAGTTTGAGCAGGGTCGACTTCCCGCAACCCGAGGGGCCGACGAGGGCGACGAACTCCCCGGGTGCGACGTCGAGGGAGACCCGCTCCAGCGCGGTGACGTCCCGGTTCTTCGTGCGGAAGCGCACCGCCACGTCGGAGAGCCCGACCGCCGCCGGCTGCCGCTCGTCCTTGTCCAACCGCACAGCGGGCTCCCGCACCGTCGTCTCTCTCGCCATCGTCATCCCTTCGTCGCGGTGGCGCTGTCCCAGTAGTCCGCGACGGCCTTGGGGTTCTTGACCAGGCCTGCCTCGGCGAAGACGTCGATTGTCTGCTGCCAGTCGGCTTCGGTGTTGACGCCCGGTGCCTTGCCCTCGGTCGCCTGGGTGTGCAGCAGGGTCAGGGTCGTCCTGAACTGCTCGGACAGCACTTCCTCGGGCGGGAGTTGCTCGCTGGCGCCCTCCATCGCGGCGACGGCCGGGTCGGGGGACTTCTCCGCCGCGGCGAAGGACTCGCTGACCGCCTCGGCCATCCGGGCGGCGACGTCCTTCCTCTCGGTCAGGAAGCGTTCACCGGCGATGAGCCCGTTGGAGTAGAAGTTGAGCCCGTGCTCGGAGAAGCGCAGGTACGCGACGGGCTTCTTGGCCTTGTTCTGCATGGTGGGGCCCTGGTCGCTGGCGTAGCCGAGCAGTCCGTCCGTCTTGCCGGAGATCACCGCGGCGATCTTGCCCGCCGGGTCCGTGTTCTGGACCTTGACGTCCGACACCGCGAGGCCGTTCTTCTCCAGGAAGATCGGGAACGTCTTGGAGAGCGCGTCGCCCGCCGTGCCCGCGATGGTCCTGCCCTTGAGGTCGGCGGGGGACTCGATGCCCTGCGACGCGAAGAACTGCACGGAGGACGGCGTGGTCTGGAGGAAGACGCCGAGGCTCTTCACCTTGACGCCGGAGTCGACGCCGGACAGCACCGCGGGGGTGTCCGCCCAGCCGAAGTCGGTCTGGCCGGCGCCGGTGGCCTGGACGGTCTTCTGGGAACCCTGTCCCGCCTGGATGGTGAGGTCGATGCCGTGCTTCTCGAAGATCTTCTGCTGCTTGCCGTAGTAGAACGGCGCGTGCTCGCCGTACGGGTACCAGTTGAGGGTCAGGGTGACCTTGTCGAGCTTCTTGCCCGACGCACTGGTGCTCTGGTCCGAGCCGTCCTCACCGCAGGCCGTGGCGACCAGGAGGAGCGGAACGAGGCCGATCAGAACTCTGCGCGCGGTCATGGCTGTTCCTTCTGGGTCGGCGTGGGGGGTCAGTAGGCGGTGGTGGCACCGGAGTCGCGGCGGCTGGCGTGCCACGGGAGCAGGAACTTCTCGGCGATCTCGACAAGGACGAACAGGACCACGCCGATCAGCGACATCACGAGCAGCCCCGCGAAGAGCATCGGGGTGTCGAGGTTGCCGTTGGCCTGGAGGATGACGTAGCCGAGTCCCTCGTTGGCGCCGACGAACTCGCCGACGACGGCTCCGGTGACGGCGAGGGTGACCGCGACCTTGAGGCCGGAGAAGAGATGGGGGAGCGAGGCGGGGAAGCGGATCTTGACGAAGGTCTGCCAGGAGTTCGCGCCCATCGTCGACGACAACTGGAGCATCTCCGGGTCGACCGCCTTGAGTCCGGTCACCATCGAGATCACCACGGGGAAGAAGGCGATCAGCACCGCGATCAGAATTTTCGGGGCGATGCCGAAGCCGAGCCAGACGACGAACAGCGGGGCGACGGCGATCTTGGGGACGACCTGGGCGAAGAGCAGGATCGGGTAGAGCGTCCGCTCGACCGTCGACGAGTAGACCATGATCACGGCGGCGGCGACACCGACGGCGACGGCGATCAGGAAGCCCAGCAGCGTCTCGTAGGTGGTCACCCAGGTGTGTTGCCAGAGGTAGCCGGTCCGGCCGGTCAGGACGTCGAGCGTCGCGCCCGGCGAGGGGACCAGATAGGGCTCGACCAGTTCGGCCGCGGCGATCACCCACCACGCGCCGAAACAGGTCAGCAGCAGCGCCACGGGGCGCCAGCTTCGCTCCAGGGCCCAGGTGATCCGCTCCGCGGCCCCCGGCTTGTTCCGCTGGGCAACTCCCGCCACCTTCTCGGGCGTTGCGTCGATGACGCTCTGGCTCACGGTCAATTCCTCCGGTTGACGGAGTGGTTGCGAAGAGCTGCGGGACGGTCTGCCTGGATAACGCTTTCAGAAAGCGCTTTCTGATAAGGTGTGGCCACGCTAGTGACTGCCTGTGCGCACGGTCAATAGGCCGTCCCGAAGTTTCGGGGGTGCGGTGAGAGAACGGCATGCGACACCCGTCCATGTGACGCTCGACGTCGTGGCGCGCGAGGCCGGCGTCTCCCTGGCCACGGCTTCCAGAGTGCTCAACGGGACCGTGAGGGTCCGGGAGGACCTGCGCCGCAGGGTCCGCGCGGCGGCGGACCTGCTCGGGTACATCCCCAACGCCCATGCCCAGGCGCTCGCCAGTGCCTCCAGCCGCACGGTCGGGCTGATCTGTCACGACGTCGGCGATCCGTACTTCGCCGCGATAGCCGCCGGAGTGATGCGCGCCGCCGCCGAGCAGGACCTCCTCGTCATGCTCGCCGGCACCTTCCGCGAACCCGAGCGCGAGATCGCCTACGTCTCCACGCTGCGCGCCCAGCGGGCCCGCGCCATCCTGCTCATCGGCTCGGGCATCCAGGACCGTGCCTGGGAGCGGGCCCTCGCCGCCGAGCTCGAACCGTACGTCCGTGCCGGCGGCCGGGTCGCGGTGGTGAGCCGGCACCGCAGTCTGCGGGTGGACGCCGTGCTGCCCGAGAACAGGGCCGGGGCGGCGGCGCTCGCACGGGCCCTGCTGGACCTCGGTCACCGGGAGTTCGCCGTGCTCAGCGGACCGCCCGAACTGACCACCGTCTCCGACCGGCTGGCGGGTTTCCGCGCGGGCCTGGCCACGGCCGGCGTCATGCTGCCCCCGGAGCGCGTCGTGGAGGGCGCGTTCACCCGCGACGGCGGATACGCGGCCGCACGCGAGCTGCTGGCCCGGCCGGACCGGCCGACCTGCGTCTTCGCCCTCACCGACGTGATGGCGGTCGGGGCCCTCGCCGCGTTCCGTGAGCAAGGCGTGAGGGTCCCCGAGGACATGTCCCTGGCCGGATTCGACGACATCCCGCTCGTACGGGAGCTGTCCCCGCCCCTGACCACCGTCGCCCTGCCGCTCACCGAGATGGGGCAGCAGGTCATGGCCCTCGCGCTGCGCGAGCCGAACGGCCCGCGCTCACGCGTGGTGCGGGCCGGGGGCGAGGTCGTCCTGCGGGCCAGCGCGGCGCCACCGCCCTCTGACTCCCCTGGACGAAGGGCCCGTTGACCACCGCGCGCACTCTCCTGGGCGCGCCATCGGCGCGTCCGTTCCCCAGGGATGTGCTCGTGGCAGCGGGCCACGAGCCGCCTCGCGGAAGCGCTGGATCCGCTCATTCCCCGTCCTCCAAGTCACCTCGTCGCGCCGGACTTTGAACACACTGATGACAAAGTATGGACATGACAAGCGGAAGTCTCCTACCTTTGCGGCGCAACCGCAGGCTCCGCCACGGAAGAAGACCGGAACGGAATCCGGCACGGTCCGGTCCCCAGCCCAGGAGGACCAATGCGCCACCGCCTGTTCCCCGCCGTCCGAAGACACCTCGTTCCCCTGCTGACGTCGGCCGTCCTGGCCACCGGCGCCCTGGCCGCCCCCGCGGCCGTCGCCGCCCCGGCCGACATCCCGCCGCAGGAGCCCGGGGTCACCCTGCGTGTGTTCGACGTGCAGACCCCGCTCAGCGAGTTGTGCACCCTGAAGCCGGGCCAGACCCCCAACCACGACAAGCTCATGCCGACGATCGACTGGTCCACGGCCGGGGACTTCGGCGGCATCGAGGACCGCTTCGTCGCGGAGGCCACCGGCTATCTGGTGGCGCCGAGCGACGGGTCGTACGTCTTCCGCCTCACCAGCGACGACGGCTCGCGGTTGACGCTCGACGGCCGGACGGTGATCGACCACGACGGGCTCCACGGAGCCGAGCCGAAGGACGGCGCCGTCCATCTGACCGCCGGAGCGCACCCCCTGCGCATCGACCACTTCGAGCGCGACGGCGGCCAGCGGCTGCACCTCTCCTGGAAGCCCCCGGGCGCCGGTGACTTCACCGCGGTGCCCGGCGAGGCGCTGAGCACCGACGCCGGCGTGGTGCGCGTGACGGCGCCCGGCCGCAAGGAGTGCGAGGCGAGCGGCGACACCCCCGGCGACGGACTGCCCCTCACTTCCGTGCGCCCCGACCTCACCCTCACCGACCTGCGCCCCGACGGATTCGAGCCCCAGGTCACCGGCATGGACTGGCTGCCCGACGGACGGCTCGCCATCAGTACGTGGGGCGGCAGCGGCAACGTCGCCGGAGAGGTCTACCTGCTCGACAACGTCACCGGCGCCACCAGCCGTGACAAGGTCACCGTCGAGAAGGTCGCGAGCGGGCTGCGCGAGCCCATGGGCATCAAGTACGTCGACGGGTCCCTGTACGTCTCGCAGAAGCACGAGCTGACCCGGCTGGTCGACCGCGACGGCGACGACGTGACCGACGAATACCGCACGGTCGCCACGTGGCCCTACGGAGGCAACTTCCACGAGTTCGCGTTCGGCCTGCTCTACCGCGACGGCCACTTCTACGTGAACCTGTCCGTCGCCATCGACTACGGCGGCGCGACGACCACACCGCAGCCGGCGCCGGGCCGCGGCACCACGTACAAGGTGAACGAGAAGACCGGCCGGATCAGCCCGGTCGCCGGTGGCCTACGCACCCCGAACGGAATCGGATGGGGGCCGGACGGCGGCCTCTTCACCACCGACAACCAGGGCGGCTGGCTACCGTCCTCGAAGCTGGTCCAGATCAAGCAGGACCGCTTCTTCAACCACTACACCGAGCCCGCCGGTCCCTTCGAGGACTCACCCGTCACCGCGCCGGTGCTGTGGCTGCCGCAGAACGAGATCGCCAACTCCCCCTCCACGCCGCTGTATCTGAGCAAGGGCAGGTTCGCCGGGCAGATGCTGATCGGCGACGTCACCTACGGCGGCCTCCAGCGCGCCTACCTGGAGAAGGTGAAGGGGCAGTACCAGGGCGCCGTCTTCCGCTACACCCAGGGCCTGGAGGCCGGCGTCAACCGGATCACCCTCGGGCCCGACGGCGCGATCTACGTAGGCGGTCTGGGCGCCGACGGCAACTGGGGCCAGGAGGGCAAGCTCCGGTTCGGCCTGCAGAAACTGACGCCCAACGGCGGCGACACCTTCGACGTCAAGACCATGCGCGCCGTGCCCGGCGGCTTCGACCTCACCTACACGCAGCCCGTCTCCACCGAGACGGCCGCCCGACTCGCCGAGCACTACCGGGCCGAGCAGTGGCGCTACACACCGACCACCGACTACGGCGGCCCGAAGATCGCCGAGGAACGGCTCGCCGTACGCTCGGCGACGTTGTCCGAGGACGGCCTCACCGTCCGACTGCGGCTGGACGGACTCAAGGCCGGTCATGTGGTGCATGTACGCTCCCCGCGCCCGTTCACCTCGGCGTCCGGTGAGTCGCTGTGGAGCACCGAGGCCTGGTACACGCTCAACGAGATCCCCGGCAAGCAGCCCCCGCCCGCGACCCTGTACGAGGCCGAGGAGGCCCGACTGACCGGCAAGGCCGGCATCAACACCGACCACACCGGCTACTCCGGCAGCGGATTCGTCGACCGGTACGCCACCGAGGGCAAGGTCGGCACGACCTTCGACGTGACGGTCCCGAAGTCGGGCTCCTACGACGTGAACCTGCGCTACTCCAACGGCCCCCACCCCTTCCAGGGCACCAAGTCCCTGTCCCTGTACGCCAACGGGAAGAAGGTGCGGCAGACCGAACTCCCCTCCACGGGCTACTGGGACTCCTGGTCCACCCGGACGGAACGCCTGACCCTGCGCGCGGGCCGCAACGAGATCGCCTACCGGTACGACGCGGGCGACACCGGGCACGTCAACCTCGACCTCGTCACCGTGCATCCGCACGGCACCCCGGTCGCCCTCTTCGACGGCACCGCGGCCTCACAGGACCGGTGGCAGCACACGGACGGGCGCGGCACGGCGTGGCCGCTGACGGACGAGAAGTCGATGGAGGTGTGCTGCGGCGACCTCCGCACCAAGGACGCCTACCAGGACTTCGCACTGCACGTGGAGTTCCGTGTCCCGCTGCTGCCGCCGGACGTGACCGGTCAGGACCGCGGCAACAGCGGGATCTACCTCCAGGAACGCTACGAGCTCCAGATCCTCGACTCCTACGGTGACACCACACCGGAGTCGAACGAGGCCGGTGCCTTCTACCTGAAGAAAGCACCCGACGTGAACGCGGCGACGGCGCCGGAGACCTGGCAGACCTACGACATCGTCTTCCGCGCGGCCCGCTACGACGCCGACGGCCGCAAGACCGCCGACGCCCGGGCGACGGTGACATGGAACGGCAAGAAGGTGCACGACGACATCGCTCTCGACGGGCCCACCGGCGCCGGCCGGCCCGAGACCCCCGCCGCGGGGGCGATCCGGTTGCAGGACCACGGCAACAAGGTGCGGTTCCGCAACATCCGGGTGCAGCCCCTGGGATGAGGCGCGGTCGCCCCTCGGCGGGCCCGGGGCCGGCGGGATGAGCCGTCGGCCCCGGACACGTCCGCGTGCGGACCGGTCAGCCGGTCGTCCGGGCACTGTCCGCCGCGTCCGCGGAGTGCAGCAGGCGCAGGAACGCCTTCACCCCCGCGATGATCTCCTGGTTGTCGGTGAGACGGTTCACCGTGGCCTCGAACTCCCTGCCCAGCGCGGCGATCCTGCGGTCCGCCTCCCCGGCCCGTTCGTACGTGCTCATCGCCAGCGCGTCCACCGAGCGGCGCAGTTCGGCCAGGGACCGGTACTGTTCCTCGGCCTTTTCCTCCAGGACCCGCGCACCGGCCTCGGCGCGCTCCAGGCGCCCGTGCAGCTCCACGACGTCGTCCCGTGGATGGGTGACGTCCTTCAGGAGAGTCCCCAGCCGGCGCCGGAGCTGCCCGAAATAGGCGCCTGCCGGGCGGAAGAAGGTGCTCAGCAGGAAGAACGCGGCGAACCAGTAGCCGGTGAACCCTCCCGTCGCCCAGGTGACCGCCAGGACGACCGCCGCGGTCAGGACATGGCCCGCGACGGCTGTCCGCAGCATGGCGCGGGCGATGCGGGTGGCTTCGGCGTCCCGGGCGGGGGAGACCTCGATGCCCTTGTCACGACTCACCGCGATCTCGGCCAGCACCGCGTGCGCCCGGAAGTACAGGTTCCACGGCAGTGTGAGCAGGAGCAGCAGCCACAGAAGACTCAGGACGCCCGCCCCGGCCGCGAACACCACCTCCGGTGGCGCCCCGGCCGCATGGGCGAGGACCAGTGCCCCGGCTGCCGCCACGACCGCCACCACCGCTGCCAGAAACCTGCCCACGCCCACGCCCCCGTGCTTCCGTCCCGATGTCCTGGGTGCCCATCGTCGCGGACCCCGCGCGGGCAGGCATGAGTAGGCGTACTCAGTACGAGGCTAGGGCCGGGGGGCCCGCCTGTCCTTGCGCTGCTCCAGTTCCTCTTCGTCGACGAGGACGAGCATGGGTTGGTCGGGCCGGCACATCATCGTCACGACGAACCGACTCGGCATGTCGGTGCGGTTGTTGCCGTCCTGGTAGTGGATCACGTCTCCACCGGGCTCCCAGAAGGCCTCTCCGGCCCGGACCACCCGTTCGGGCTCACCTTCGAGTTCGAAGAGCATCTCGCCCTCCAGCACATAGCCGAAGGCCGGTCCGAAGTGGCGGTGCGGGGGTGTGCCGGGGTCTCCCGGGGGAAATTCGACGAGCACTGTCATGACGTGTGCGCCGTCCGGAACCGAGGGTGGTTGCGCTTCCTGGATGACGGTCACCGCGGTCTTCCATGCCTCGGATCGCTGCCCCTGGCTGCCTGGGGAGTGTGCGTCCTGTCCGTTGTTCGGCATCATGCGACCTCCTGTCCGTGCCTCGCAGCACGGGTGGGATATACCGGGACAGATTACTATTTCCCTGGACAGAACAGCCATCAGAAGGGTGTGGTCATGAAGTTCACCGTCCTGGGGGGCAGCGGCCGGATCGGCTCACAGGTGGGGGAACGGCTGAGAGCGGCCGACCACGAGGTGGTGTCCGCCTCACTGTCGAGCGGGGTCGACGTCCTCAGCGGCAAGGGCCTGGACGAGGCCGTGCGGGGTGCCGATGTGGTGGTGAACCTGATCAATTCGCCGACGTTCGACGACGCGTCCATCGACTTCTTCGAGACGGCGATGCGCAACGTCGTGTCCGCGGTGGACTCGGCCGGTGTGCGTCACCATGTGATCGTCTCGATCGTCGGTGTGGACCAGGTGCCCGAGCTCGGCTACTACCGGGCCAAGACGCTCCAGGAGCGGGTGGTCCGGGATGGTCCCACGCCCTACTCGATCGTGCGGGCGACGCAGTTCTACGAATTCGTCGACGCGATCTTGTCCTGGACGGCCGAGGGCGACACCGTCCGTCTGCCGTCCACCCCGGTGCAGCCGATGGCCGCCGCCGACGTGGTCGCGGCGGTCGTCACGGCCGCGTCCGAACCTCCGCTGCAGGGCATCCGCAACGTCGCGGGCCCGGAGGTCTACAACCTCGACGACCTGGGCCGCATCACGCTCAGGGCGCATTCCGACGACCGTCGTGTGGTCACCGACGAGCAGGCCGGCATGTTCGCCGTCGTCAAGGGAGACGTGCTGACGGCGCCGAAGGACGCCGTCCTGGCCGCCACGAGCTACGAGGACTGGATGCAGGCGCAGCAGCGGTAGCCCGGCCGCCGCGCGGTCCGCGAAGCGGTCAAACGGTTACACGGTGGGACACCCCGCCCGCTATTTGTCTCGCGAGCGAGATATGCTGGTGTCGCGGAATGGGTCCGGCTCGATGGACCGGGGCAACGAGTGGCGCTGCCCGGTGGCGCCGTGCCTTCCGGTGCACCGCCCCGCGCGGTGCACACCGACCGCCATTTCTCGCCGTGAGGACCCTGTGGACGCCAGCAATGAGGCCGCGCGCGGCCTGACCGACATAGAGGGTTACCTGTACTGGGAGGCGTATCGCCGTACCGCGCACCGCCGCGCGACCGACCTCGTCGGCCGCGTCACGGGGCTGAACGAGCAGCAGAAGGCCGAGATCGAGTGGTGGTACGTGCAGGAGCAGCTCTGGGTCGGCCGGTCGATGTCGCAGCACCTCACCGACCACATCACAGCGGTCGAGGACCATCATGCGAAGCGATACGCACGGCTGCGCCGAGGTGTGCGCGGCGCGACGGCGCTCAGCACCTCGCTGGTCCTCACTCTGTGCTGCATGGTGCTGCTCGCCGCCTCTGGATGACCCGCGCCCGCCGGCGGACGACTCAAGGTGCCGTTTCCAGCCCCACCAGCACCTTGCGCAGCAGGCCGGCGACGGCGGCCCGCTCGTCGGGTTCCAGGAGGGAGACCAGGTCCCGCTCCCAGGCGAAGTACGCCTCGAGCCGGCGGTCCAGCTCCGGCAGGACGTCGTCCTTCAGGCTGACCCGTGAGCTGCGCCGGTCGTCGGGCGAAGCGGTGCGGTCGATCCAGCCGACACGTTCCAGACGGTTGAGCCGGCCGCTGAGTCCAGCGGAGGACACGGTCACCGAACCCCTGAGCTGCCCGGGTGTCAGCACATGCGGAGGGCCTGTCCGGCGCAGCGCCAGGAGCACGTCGAGGTCTCCCGCGTTGGCGATGCTCAAGCCGTCCTGGCTCCGCAGCTCCTCCTCCATCAGCTCCTCGGTCAGCCGAGCCGTGCGGAGCAGGCGCGCGATCACGGCGCTGGACGAGACGTCGAGCTCGGGCCGTTGGAGCTGCCATTCGCTCAGGATGCGATCCACACTGTCATTCTCGTGGGGATCAGTGTCAAAGCGTGTTCCCATGGTGTGACCGGGGGCTACGCGCGCTTGGCGCGGTAGAGGCCCCGGCCGCTCCGCCGGATACGGGAGGTGCCGACAAGGCGGTCGAGGGTGCTGCGGACCGCGTTGATGCTTCCGCTGTCGGTGTCGCGCCCGAGAGCCGCGGCCACGTCGCGGGCCCGCACGTCCGCCTGGCCGACCGTGGCGAAGTACTCGAGGATCTGCTCGGTGAGCCGGCCGTACTTCCGCTGACCCTCGGCATCCATGTCGGCGGAGGCGGATACGACGGCTGAGGTCGAGGGAGCCGGGTGGACGGGCTCCCGCGCGTCCTGACCGCGCATCGGCCCTTCGGACCGCGGCCCGGACACCGGCGCCGCTTCGGTCGAGTTCCGCACCAACGCCTCGATCGCACCGAGTGCGCGCTGGACGGAGCCGAGGTGGGCCACGACGGCGGCCAGCTCCCGCTCCAGTGCCTGCTTCTGCAGTTCCAGGCGGGCCAGGTCCTTGTGGAGGCTTTCAGCCGTGACCGCGATGGCGCGCGGAGCGTGGGTGCCGGAGACCATGTGTTCCTCTCATTCTCAACCCATTGTGTCGCGTCCCTGGTGACTCGTACCGCGGTGCCTCTCGGCCGTGCACCGTAATGGGCACTTTCATCATAGGCAATCCGGCACCCCGGATCACAGACGTTTCCCGCGAACGCGCGGAACACGGTGGTGCGCCCCGAGGCGCCCGGGGCGATACGTCTCACACCGCCCTGAGCCGGAGATGCTGTCACAAAATGTGGACGGTCCTGGTCAAACATTCAGATGTGACGGTTCAGCCGAGCTGAGCTGCAGCCCGGAACGGAGACATCAGGACGATGGACCTAGAGACGTCCCTCAAGGAGAGTTCCCTGGAGGAGGCCGTTTCTGTCTTCGTGCACTTCCGCCCCCGCCTTTTCGGTATCGCCTACCGGATACTGGGCAGCGCGGTCGAGGCCGAGGACGTGCTACAGGAAGTGTGGCTGCGCTGGCAGAGGACCGACCGGAGCGTCGTGGTCAGCCCCGTGGCGTTTCTGACCGCCACGACCACCCGGCTGGCCATCAATGTGACACAGTGCGCTCGTATGCGGCGCGAGACCTACATCGGCCCGTGGCTGCCGGAGCCCATCGACACGAGCGGCGACCCGCAGCTCGGAGCCGAGCGCGCGGCGGCCATCGAGCTGGCGCTGCTCCATGTGATGGAGAAGCTGACGCCCACCGAGCGGGCCGCCTACGTCCTGCGCGAGGCGTTCGCCTACTCCTACGAGAAGATCGCTGAGATCCTGCAGATCACCACCGTCAACGCACGCAAGATCGTGAGCAGGGCCCGCAAGCGCCTCTCCACCGACGGACGCAGGACCGTCGACATGGAGGATCACCGACAGCTCCTGGAAGCATTCGTCTCGGCGTCGCAGACGGGGGACGTCGCCACGCTGGAAGCCCTGCTCTCGCCGGATTCCGGCGGCCCGGCCGGCGACGGCGGTGCGTGAGGTTCCCTCCCCTTGGAGACGTGACCCCTGCCGTCGTCGCTTTCGGGGATGACGGCTCGCTGAGACAGGAAGAAGTGCCCGCCGCGACGCGGCGGGCCCTTTATATAGTGAAAAGCGGTCCTGCTTTGTTGGGGCCCCGTGGATGTTC
>NZ_JBSFCI010000071.1:0-18480 GCF_053593375.1 Streptomyces sp. NPDC002309
CGGTGGACCGTCAGGGCCGGGCGGTGGAGTGGCAGACCGGTCCCGTCGTGTGGGGCACGCCCGGCACCAACGGGCAGCACGCCTACTACCAGCTCGTCCACCAGGGCACCAAGCTGATCCCGGCGGACTTCATCGGCTTCGCGCGTCCGGTCGCGGAGCTCAGCGACGAGCTGAAGGCCCAGCACGACCTGCTGATGGCCAACATGTTCGCCCAGGGGCAGGCCCTCGCCTTCGGCAAGACGGCCGACGAGGTGCGTGCCGAGGGCGTCGCCGAGGAGCAGGTGGCGCACCGCACGTTCCAGGGCAACCACCCCACGACCACGATCCTGGCCCGGGAGCTGACCCCGTCGGTGCTCGGCCAGCTCATCGCCCTCTACGAGCACAAGGTGTTCGTGCAGGGCGCCGTGTGGAACATCGACTCCTTCGACCAGTGGGGCGTCGAGCTCGGCAAGGTACTCGCCAAGCGCGTCGAACCCGCCCTGACCGAGGGCGCGCAGGTGCCCGGTCTCGACCCGTCCACGGCCGCGCTCGTGGCCGCCTACCGCGAATTCAGGAAGTGAGCTGACATGCAGATCGGTCTTGTTGGTCTCGGCAAAATGGGCGGCAACATGCGCGAGCGCCTGCGCAACGCCGGTCACGAGGTCGTCGGGTACGACACCAATCCCGAACTCTCCGACGTGACGAACCTGGTGGAACTCGCCGACCGGCTCCAGGCACCGCGCGTGATCTGGGTGATGGTCCCGGCCGGCGCCGTGACCCAGGGCGTCATCGACCAGCTGGCGACCGTGCTCAAGCCCGGCGACACCGTCGTCGACGGCGGCAACTCCCGCTGGACGGACGACGAGAAGCACGCCGCGGAACTCGGCAAGCACGGCATCCGGTTCGTCGACGCGGGCGTCTCGGGCGGCGTGTGGGGCCTGCAGAACGGCTACGCGCTGATGGTCGGCGGCGAGAAGGAGCACGTCGACCGGCTGAAGCCGATCTTCGACGCGCTCAAGCCCGACGGCCCCTACGGCTACGTCCACGCGGGCAAGGTGGGCGCCGGCCACTTCGCGAAGATGGTCCACAACGGCATCGAGTACGCCATGATGCAGGCCTACGCCGAGGGCTGGGAGCTGCTGGAGAAGGTCGACTCGGTCGACAACGTCCGCGAGGTGTTCCGCTCCTGGCAGGAGGGCACCGTCATCCGCTCCTGGCTGCTGGACCTCGCGGTCGACGCCCTCGACGACGACGAGCACCTGGAGAAGCTGCGCGGTTTCGCGCAGGACTCGGGTGAGGGGCGCTGGACGGTGGAGGCGGCGATCGACAACGCCGTGCCGCTGCCCGCGATCACGGCGTCGCTCTTCGCCCGGTTCGCGTCCCGGCAGGACGACTCGCCGCAGATGAAGATGGTCGCGGCACTGCGCAACCAGTTCGGCGGGCACGCCGTCGAGTCCGCGGACAAGTAGCACGCCATGGGGGACCTTCTCCTGGTCCGCCACGGTGAGACGGAGTGGAGCGTCACGGGACAGCACACCAGCTGGACCGACCTGCCCTTGACCGGGCACGGCGAGGAACAGGCCAAGTCCCTCGCTCCACTCCTCACCGACCGGACCTTCGCACTCGCGCTCACCAGTCCGCTGGCACGCGCGTCGAGGACCGCCGCACTGGCGGGCCTCGTCGGGGCGATACCCGACCCCGACCTGCACGAATGGGACTACGGCGGCTACGAGGGGATCACCACCCCGGAGATCCACCGCACCCGTCCCGACTGGAACCTGTGGACGGACGGGGTGCCGCCGGGCACCGAGGGACACCCGGGCGAGTCGCCCCACGAGGTCGGCGCCCGCGCCGACCGGGTCCTCGCCCGGGTCGGGGACGCGCTCGCCGACGGCGACGTGGCACTCGTGGCGCACGGCCACTTCCTGCGCGTCCTCGCGGCCCGTCGGCTCGGGCTGCCGCCCGCCGAAGGCCGGCTGTTCCAGCTGGCCACCGGGACGCTGAGCCGGCTGTCGACCGAGCGCGGCAGACCGGTCGTCGCCGAGTGGAACGCGCGCCCGTAGCAGCCCTGTTGCCCTGCGTGGTTCGGCCGGGTCGGAGTCGCCCGCGAGGGAGATCGACGACCTGACACCGGCCGAACGACGGGTGGGGCGGGCCTTCGGCACCGTGCCGCCGCTGTCGTCTTCGCCTGGATGATCAGCCGCCAGTGACGGCGGGAGGGCTCCCGCGCGTGCGACGGACCCCGGGCATCGGCTTCCGGGTGGCGCACCTGCAGCGATCCCGTTGCCATGCTGAAGCACCGATGTCAGTGCCGTGCTGAAGAATGCGGCGTAGAGAGATCAACAACGGCCGTGCCGGGTAGTCGGTCTCGCTCACCCCTCCGCGAAAGGTCCCGACGATGCCGCTCAGCACCGGCCCTGCGCACGCCTCGCACGACCGCGTTCCGGCCCGGCCGGGCTCCCCTGCCCGACGCGGCGCCCCGGACACCGCGCGCATCATCTCCGACCCGGGAACGCCGGTGTTCGTCACCGTGTACGCCGACGGCCGCCGCCGCTACAGCTACTGGCGGCCGCACGACCCCGCGACCGGCCAGGGCAGCTGCTACGTCGCCCTGCCCACCGGCGAGTGCGACAGCCTCCACGCGGCCGGCCGGATCACCTTCGGCGAGCCGGTCGTCGACCCGTCGAGGACGACCTATCGCGTCCGGGCCACACGCACCGCGGCCAGACCCCTGAGAACGGTGCCGGGACCCGTGCTCGCGGCCTGAGCGGAAGGCCGTCCGCACGCGCCCGCCACCGCCGCCCGAGCGGACCGTGCCGTTCGCGCGCCCGCCGCCACCCGACCGGACCGTGCCCCTCGCGCGCCCGCCGCCTACCCGGTACCGCCACCTGGCCGACACGCGCGGCACGCGGCGTGTGGCGCGGGCGCAGGCTGGTAACCCGCACACCTGTCGGAGCGGCGACGACAGCGGCGGACGGTCGCAGCAGGGAGTGCCGATGGGAGCCGAGGCGGGCGCGCAGGGCGGCGGCGGGGCGGGCGCTCCGAAGGCCGACGAAGCCGACCCGAGGCGCTGGAGCGCCCTGTGGGTCACGCTGGTCGCCGGTTTCATGAGTCTGCTGGACGTCACGATCGTCGCGGTGGCGCTGCCGTCCATGCAGCGCGACCTGCACGCCACTGCTCCCGCCATCCAGTGGGTGGTCTCCGGGTACGCCCTCTCCTTCGCCCTGGTCCTCGTCACGGCGGGCCGGGTCGGTGACACGATCGGCCGGCGCCGTATCTTCCTGATCGCCCTCGCCGGCTTCGTGCTGTGCAGCGCCTGCGCCGGGGCCGCCCCGTCGATCGCGCTGCTCGTCGTGGCCCGCGTCGCGCAGGGCGTGTGCGCGGGCTGTCTGGCACCGCAGAACTCCGCCCTCATCCAGCAGATGTTCCGGGGTGCCGAGCGGGGCCGGGCCTTCGGTCTGTTCGGCGCCACGGTCGGCATCTCCAGCGCCGTCGGCCCGGTCGTCGGCGGGCTGATCCTCACCCTCGCGGACGGTCCCGGCGGCTGGCGCTGGATCTTCTACGTCAACGTGCCGGTCGGCGTGGTCGCGTTCGTCCTCGGCATGCGCCTGCTGCCCAGGACGGCGCCCTCCGGCGGGCAGCGCCTCGACCTGCCCGGCGTCGCGCTGCTCGGGGCGGGCGTGCTGGCGGTGATGCTGCCCCTGGTGCTCGCGGAGTCGGGCGGGGTGCGCACACTGTGGTGGCTGCTCCCCGTGGCCGCGGCGTTCCTCGTGGCCTTCGTCCACTGGGAGCGGCGGGTCGCCGCGCGTCAGGGTCAGCCCCTCCTCGATCCCCGCCTCGCCACGTCGACACGCGGGTATGTGACCGGGGCCGCCATCGCCACGCTGTACTTCGTGGGATTCAGCGGCGTGTGGCTGGTGTTCGCGCTGTTCTTCCAGGACGGGCTGGGCTACTCGCCTCTGGAGTCCGGGCTGGCCGTGACGCCCTTCGCCCTCGGTTCCGCCGTGGCCGCGGCGGTGGCCGGCCGGCTGGTGGAGCGGCTCGGACGGCTCCTGACGGTGTGCGGACTGGCCGCCGTCGTCGTGGGGCTGGGCGGGACGGCGCTGATCCTGCGGTGGGCGCCCGCCGACACGGCCGTGTGGCTCATGGCCCTGGCGCTGCTCCTCGGCGGGATCGGCAGCGGCTGTGTGATCTCACCCAACGTGACCATGACGCTTCGGGACGTGCCGGTGCGGATGGCGGGTGCGGCGGGTGGTGCCCTGCAGACCGGACAGCGCCTGGGCGGCGCCGTGGGTACGGCGGCGCTGCCCGGCCTCTTCTACGTGACGCTCGGCGACGGCGGTGCCGGCCACTACCGGTCCGCCGTCGCGTTCGCCGTCGGCTGCGGCGTCCTGCCGGTACTGGGCGCGCTCGCGCTGGCCGGGCGGGACTGGCTGCGGGACCACCAGTGCCACGGACGGGGCTGTCCCGACGAGATCGCGCACAGTCACGCGCACGCCCGCCAGCCCTGAGGCCCGCCCACCAAGCAGGTGGGGTGTCCGTTCCCGTCAGGCCTGCCGGAAGGTCTCGGTGGCCTGTCGCCGGCGCAGGTCCTCCAGCGTGGCCTGCTGGCGTTCGGCCCGCGCGAGCAACTCGTCCAGCTGTCGCGCGTCGAGCCGGGCATCGGTCTCGGCCACCTGGCGGAGGGTCTGCCACGCGGAAGCCTTGCCCAGCACGCCCAGGCGCAGCGCCTCCAGTTCCACCATCGAGGTCAGCGGTGAGCGCCCCACGAGGCGCCCGTTGCTCTTGAGCCGGCCGGCCTTCTCAGCCGCCCAGGCCAGGGACACCTTGTAGTGCCGCACCGGCACGCCGAGCCTGTCCATGATCGCGAGCAGGCTCGCCCGGTCCTCGCCGATCTCCCGCGCGATGGTGCGCAGGGCCGGTCCCGACGGCGATTCCCGGAGTGCCCCGGCGAGGGAGCGGGCCCGATCGGTGCCCGCGGTGGCGCCGGCCAGGTGGTCGTTGAGATAGATGCCCAGCAGGTCGGCGCCGTCCGTGCCGGCGCTGTGCGTGGGTGCCGTGTCCGTGTGCGTTCGGTGGGTCATGGGGCCCCTCTTCTCGGGCGAGTGGTGCGTCAGCCGTCCGGGCCGCTGCTGCCTCGGCCCGATCCACCGAGTACCCACTGCGCCCGCACCGGGCACACCCGGGCCCGCTCAGCGCCGGGGAGCGCCGTACGCCCGCTCCACCCGGAGCCGGATCACGAGGCGGCGGTCGCGGACCATGGCGGCGCGGTACTCGTCCCAGTCGGGGTGCTCACCGCCGATGTCGCGGTAAAGGCGTACGAGTTCCTCGACGGTGTCGTCGTGCGGGTCCGCGGCGACGGGCGTGAGGTCGGCCGTGCCGTCGGCGACGGTGTAGGCCCAGTGGTCGTCCGTGGTCACGTGGTAGGAGGCGCGGGGGTCACGGCGCAGGTTGCGGGTCTTGGCGCGGTCGTCGGTGACCGAGATCCGGATGATCCGCTCGTCGGGGTAGTAGGCGTGCATGACGTTCGACACCTGGGGCCGGCCGTCCCGCCTGAGGGTGACCAGCACCCCGCGGTGGCCTCCGGAGAGCAGGTTGAGCAGCGCGTCCTCGTTCATGGTTGTCTCAACCGCCGTGGAAACCGGGCCATTCCCGGGAGCGGAGGAGACGAACGAGGCGAACGAGACGACCGCGGCACCTCGCGGTCATCCTGACGACGCTTCGCGTATTCCTGCGCGACGATGAGGTCTGAGGGGGCGCGGGCGGGGTATCTCCGATTCCACCTCGAGGAACGAAAGCGGAGGTACGGTGATGGCGGTGCTGCGACAAGAGGTGGACCCGCGCGACGTGGGGCTGGACGGGAACGCGCTGGACCGCGTCGACCAGCACTTCGCGCACTACGTCGACGTGGGAAGACTGCCCGGCTACCTCGTCTCCGTCGCGCGCGGCGGGCGGATCGCGCATCTCACCACGTACGGCAGCCGCGACGTCGCCGCCGGGTTGCCCGTGGAGTCCGACACGCTGTGGCGGATCTACTCGATGACCAAGCCGTTCACGGCGGTCGCCGCGCTGATGCTGGTGGAGGACGGCCGGCTGTCGCTGGACGACCCGGTCGCCCGCCATCTGCCGGCCTTCGCCGACGCCCGGGTCCACGAGAGCGGTTCCGGCGCCGACACCCGCACCCGCCCGCCCGCCGGGCCGATGCTGATCCGGCACCTGATGACCCACACGGCCGGTCTGACCTTCGCGTTCTACCACTCGCACCCCGTCGACGCCCTCTACCGCGAGGCCGGTCTGGAGTCGTCGGTGCCGCCGGGTGCGGACCTCGCCGAGACGATCGACGTGTACGCGAGCCTGCCGCTGCAGTTCGACCCGGGCACGCAGTGGAACTACTCGGTCGCCAGCAACGTCCTCGGCCGGGTGGTCGAGGTGGTGTCGGGGCAGCCGCTCGACGTGCACCTGGCGGAGCGGATCTTCGGCCCGCTCGGCATGCCGGACGCCGGGTTCGAGGTCGGCGGGCGGCAGGAGGAGCGGCTGGCCGAGATGTACGGGGAGAAGGAGGACGGCACCGGTATCGAACCGATCGCCGGGCTGCCGCTGAGGGGCCGGCCGCGGTTCCTGTCGGGCAGTGGCGGCATGGTGGCCGGCGCCCACGACATGCACCGCTTCATGGAGTTGCTGCGCCGCCGGGGGGAACTCGACGGGGTCCGGCTGCTCAGCAGGGGGACGGTGGACATGATGACCAGCAACCAGCTTCCCGGCGGCGCCGACCTGCGGGCGTTCGGCAGCCGTCCCGCCCACGACGAACCCGGCAACGACGGCGTCGGCTTCGGCTTCGGCGTCTCCGTGGTCGTCGACCCGGAGCGCACCCTGGCGCCCGCCGGCCTCGGCACCTTCGGCTGGACCGGGGTGGCGACCACGGCGTTCTGGGTCGACCCGGGCCGGGACCTGACGGTGCAGTTCATGACGCAGGTGCGGCCGCGGACCTCGCACACCATGTTCCGCGAACTGAAGCAACTGCTCCACGAGGCGGTCAAGGACGGGTGAACGGAGCTGCCGTGCGGGTGAGTTCGTCCACCCCCGGCGGTGGGCCTCCTGGCGGGGGTGGCCCCGGCACGCGCACCGGGGCTGCTCTCCCGTGTCCCCCTCCTGTCCCGTCAGGTCATGTCCCGCTCCGGGTCAGGACCAGTGCGCGACCGCGTCCAGATGCGGCAGGCGGTGGTCCAGGCGCTCCCGCTTGGTGCGCAGATACGTGATGTTGCTCTCGCACGGCGCGATCAGCAACGGCACCTCCTCGGCGACCGTGACGCCGTGCCGCAGCAGCGCCTCGCGTTTGCGCGGGTTGTTCGACATGAGCCGTACGGAGGACACCCCGAGGTCGCGCAGGATCTCCGCGGCGACACCGTAGTCCCGGGCGTCCACCGGCAGTCCGAGCGCCAGGTTGGCCTCGACGGTGTCCAGGCCCTCCGCCTGGAGGGCCATCGCACGCAGCTTGGCGAGCAGGCCGATGCCGCGGCCCTCGTGCCCTCTCAAGTAGACGACCACGCCGCTGCCTTCCGCGGCGACGGCCCGCAGGGCGGAGGCGAGCTGGTCACCGCACTCGCAGTGCTGGGAGCCGAAGGCGTCACCGGTGAGGCACTCCGAGTGCAGCCGGGTGAGGACGTTCTCGGCGCCGATGTCGCCGTACACGAGAGCCACTTGTTCGTCGCCGCGGTCGTGGTCGAGGTAGCCGACCGCCCGGAATTGCCCGTACACCGTGGGAAGCGGCGCATTCACGATGCGTTCCACACCGGTGCGCTGCGCGGACTTCTTGCCTATGACACCGAGGTTTTCTGTCATGATCTGATTCCTAAGCAGAGACGAAAGGCCTGAAGAAATGAGTGGATCGGATATACGGTCGGCGGGATCCGGTGCGGTGCGGCACGGTCTGCTGCCCGGGGACACCACCGAGGACGTACGGACGCGGGGCGCCGATGTCTCACGGCAGGTCGCCGTTCTGCCCGTGGGCAGTTTCGAACAGCACGGTCCGTTCCTTCCGTTGGCGACCGACACGCTCATCGCCTGCGCCGTGGCGCGGGAGATCGCCGACACGTACCCGGTGCACCTCCTTCCTCCGGTGACGATCTCCTGCTCGCACGAGCACGCGGCCTGGCCGGGGACCGTCAGCATCTCCTCCGTGACCCTTCACGCGGTGGTACGGGACATAGCCGATTCGCTGCGCCGGTCCGGAGTCGAGGCGCTGGTCCTCGTCAACGGGCACGGGGGAAACTATGTCCTGGGAAACGTCGTTCAGGAATCCTCCGCGCGCGGTGAGCGAATGGCGTTGTTCCCGGCCGCGGAGGACTGGGAGACGGCACGGGAGCGGGCCGGGGTGCGGACCTCGCTGCTCACCGACATGCATGCGGGGGAAATCGAGACCTCCATCCTTCTGCACACTCATCCGGAATTGGTCGGGCCCGGTCATGAGAAGACGGACTTCGTGGCGGACGACCGGCGCCATCTGCTCAGCCTGGGGATGTCCGCCTACACGGATTCGGGTGTCATCGGCCGTCCTTCGCTGGGGGACGCGGAAAAGGGGAAAGCGCTGCTGGCCTCCCTCGCGGAATCGTTCGGGGCGTATTTCTCGCTGCTGGTGGGCGACCCGGAGTAGCCCCGCCGTCCGCGCGGGCCTCGGTACCAGCGGGCCACGAGGACGAGAACGCCGGGCAGGCTCGCCACGAGGCTCAGTACGCCGTACACCACCGCGACGGCCAGTCCGTTGCCCGCGCCGAGCCCGGCGGCGCCGAACGCCCAGGCGGTGACGCCCTCGCGCGGACCCCAGCCGCCGACGTTGAGCGGCAGGCTCATCGCGAGCAGCGCGAGCACCGCGAGCGGCAGCAGCACGGCGACGGAGGCACGGGTGCCGGTGACCCGGGCGGCGAGCAGGAACATCGCCACGTAGCCCGCGAGGACCACGACGGACGAGCCGATGACGCCGGGCCCGTTGCGGCGGGACAGCAGGGCCTCGTGGGCCTCGTCGATCAGGGTGCGGCGCCGGCGGGCGGCCGGGGTGCGGTTCATCCGCACGGCGAGACCGATCGCGAGGGCACCGGCCGCGGCGCACAGCAGCAGCAGCGTGATGTGCCGGGTCTCGTCGAGCACCGGGGACGGCACGGTCACCAGGACCGCCACCCCGGCAACCGCCAGCACCACCTGGCCGGCGGTCCGTTCCAGGACCACCGAGCGGACGCCGCGTCCGAGGTCGCCGGCGCTCTGCCCGTGCCGTACCGCCCGGTGCACGTCGCCGAGGACACCGCCCGGGAGGGCCGCGTTGAGGAACAGGGCGCGGTAGTAGTCGGCCAGCGCCGGTCCGAGCGGAAGCCGGATGTGCAGGCTGCGCGCCACCAGTTGCCAGCGCCAGGCGCTGAACGCGGTGGTGAGCAGGCCGATCCCGAGGGCCGCCAGCAGCGTCGGCGCGTCGATCCGGCGCAGCCCGTCCAGGAGGACGCCGGTGCCCATGCGCCACATCAGGACGGCGAGGATGGCGACACCGGCGAGGGTGCCGAGGTGGGTGCGCAGGGCGCGGGCGGTGAACCGGGGACGGACGGTGAGCCGGGCACGGGGGTGCGGGGGGACCCCGGGTGCACTCGCCGACGCGGGAGCCGGGGAATCACTCACCGTCGGCGCGGGAGCCGGGGAATCACTCACCGTCGGCGCGGGAGCCGGGGAAACACCCACCGCCGACGCGGGAGCCGGGGAAACACTCACCACCGACGCGGGAGCCGGCGAAACACCCACCGCGGACGCGGGAGCCGGCGAAAGACTCACCGTCGGCGCGCTCATGATGTCCCGCCCGCCGGACGCGTCAGCGCCAGGATGTCGCTGTGGTGGACGGTGACGTGCAACTCGCCCGCCGCGCACGCCGCGAGGCGCTCGGCGAGGTATTTCTGCGCGGGCTCGGCCAGTTCGGGGCTCTCCTCGACGGCGGCGCCGACCCAGCCTCGCAGCCAC
The DNA here is from genome assembly GCF_053593375.1 of Streptomyces sp. NPDC002309. NCBI lineage: Bacteria > Bacillati > Actinomycetota > Actinomycetes > Kitasatosporales > Streptomycetaceae > Streptomyces > Streptomyces sp. NPDC002309. The sequence goes on from NZ_JBSFCI010000071.1 coordinate 9,970, forward strand.
TGGGCGGTGAGTTCGGCCTCGTCGGGGCCGAGCCGCCAGGGGCTCGGCTGCACGTGCACGGTCGCGCCGCGCTCGGTGAAGGCCTCGCACGCCGCCGTGGCCGCGTCCGGGCCGAGCAGCCCGCCCCGGCGCTGGTGCGCGTTGAACGCCTCGGTGATCCGCGCGTCGAGCGGGTCCCCCGGGGTGAGTTCGACGCGCCCGGCCACGGAGAGGGTGAGCAGCGCCGGGCAGCCGGCCCCGGTGCACGCGGCGGCGAGGGTGTCGATCTCCTCGCGGGTGAGGACGTCGAGCAGCGCGGAGGCGGTGACCAGCGAGGCGCCGGTCAGCGCGTCCGGGGTGAGCCGGGCCACGTCGCCGCGCCGGGTCTCGACCGAGACGCGGCTCCCGTCGGCGGCGGAGCGGGGGGAGGCGACGGCGGCGAAGTGCAGGAGGTAGGGGTCGCGGTCGTGCAGGATCCAGTGCTGGGCACCGTCGAGCCGGGGCGCGAGCCAGCGTCCCATCGAGCCGGTGCCGCAGCCCAGGTCGTGCACGGCGATCCCGCCTGGCCCCGCCGGCTGGTCGGTCAGCCGGACGCGCAGCGGATCGAGCAGGTCCCGCGCCCGTGCGGCCGCGTCGGCGCCCTCCCTCAACTCCAGCCACTCGGGCGCGTACCGCGGCTGTTCCTCCCCGGGGCCGGTCTCCCGCAGCCGCAGTGTGGGGCGCTCCCCGGGGCGGGGCGCGGCGGGGCCGGCACCGGGGATGACGGCTGCCGGACCGGTCCCGGGCTCGGCGGCGGAAGCAGCGGCGGAGGCGGCGGTGGACGCGACGGAGGCGGCGTCCTCCCCGGTCCCCCTGCCGGGTCGCGCGGGGACGGCCCCGGTGCTCCCCGTGTCCTGCGCAGCTGTCGTCGTTCCGTTCATGCCGCCCTCCGGGGTTCGCTGGGGATCCGGCTCAACACGCCGGCCAGGTGCTTCGCAGTCGTCGCCCAGCCGTCGAGCGCGGCACGGCGGCCCCGGGCGGCGGACTTCAGACGACGCCGAACATCGGCCTCGCCGAACCATTGGCGCAGTTCGGCGGCGAGCGCGGCCGGGTCCTCCGGCGGGACGAGGATGCCGGGGACCCCGCCGTCGGGGGCGCGGCCGAGCGCCTCGGGGATGCCTCCGACGTCCGTGGCCAGCACCGGGATGCCGCGCGCGAGCGCCTCGGTGACCGCCATGCCGTAGGTCTCGGCGTAGGAGGCGAGGACCATCAGGTCGGCGGCGGCGTAGCTGGCGTCGAGGGCGGCGCCGGAGCGGGGGCCCGCGAGCTGGACGCGGTCCTGGAGGCCGTGCCGTGCGATCAGGTCCCGCAGATGCGCCACGTATTCCGGGTCCGTGCCCAGACCGCCGACGCACACGCAGCTCCACGGCAGGTCGGTGACCCCGGCGAGGGCCTCGACCAGCCGGTGCTGCCCCTTGCGCGGGGTGACGGCGGCGACGCACAGCAGGCGGGAGACGCCGTCGGTGCCGGAGGCGAGGGGCGCGATGTCCGCGCCGGGGGCGGCGACATGGACCCGGTCGGGGGCCAGGCCGTGGTGGGCGACGAGCCGGCGGACCGCCCAGTCGCTGGTCGCGATCACGGCACCCACGGCCCGCAGCACCGTGCGTTCCCTGGCGTCGAGTTCGGCGGCCACCGCGGGCTCGAGTCCCGTCTCGTCACCGAGCGGCAGATGCACCAGCACGGCGAGCCGCAGCCGTTCGGCCTCGGGGACGACGATCTCCGGTACGCCGCAGGCGACCAGCCCGTCGAGGAGCACCACCGCGCCGTCGGGCAGGTCCCGGAGCGTGCGGGCGAGTTCGGTGCGGGCGGCGGCGCCCGGCCGCGGCCAGGAACCGTCCACCGGCTGCTTGCGGGCGCGCCAGCCGAAGCCGGGCAGGTCCAGGCAGACCCTCCGGTCGTAGGCGTTGCCGCCGCTGGGCGCGGCCGGGTCGTCGACACCGCCCGGCATGACGAAGTGCACGGTCCGCAGGGACATGGGGACGATCTCGCCGTTCCTGGGGGCCGCCGGGGCGGGCACGAAGGAGAGCTTCTCCACGGTCGTGTCGGTCACAGGGCACGCTCGTAGGCGGCCCAGGCGACATGCGACTCGTGCAGGGTGACCGAGATGCCGGTGAGCCCTCTGGCCCCCTCCCCCAGCGCGCCCTTGTGCACGCGCTCGGCGAGCCGGTCGGCGACGACCTTCGCCAGGAACTCGGTCGAGGTGTTGATCCCGGCGAAGTCGGGCTCGCTGTCGAGGTTGCGGTAGTTCAGCTCGCTGACCACGGCCCCGAGTTCACGGGTGGCCAGTCCGATGTCGACGACGATGTTGTCGTCGTCCAGCTGCTCGCGCCGGAAGGTGGCGTCCACCAGGAACGTCGCTCCGTGCAGGCGCTGCGCGGGGCCGAAGACCTCTCCGCGGAAGCTGTGGGCGATCATGATGTGATCGCGGACGGTGACACTGAACAACGGACGACCCTCCAGGTGCGGGGCATGGATGCCGAGTAGTACGGCCCGTGTCGTCCCCGTGTTCAGCGGCCCGTACCTCTTTTCTGAGGTCAGGCGCTTTCGGGATACCGCACCCGGTGGCAGAGGGCCGGGATCTCCCCGGAGGCGAGCCGGGGCAGCACGTCCGGGAGTTCCTCGAAGGCGCACTCCCCGGTGACGAGGGCGTCGAGCGCCGGGTCGGCGAGAAGGTCGAGGGCGAGGCCGAGCCGGTCGGCGTACGTCCGGCCGGGGCGGGCCGGGGAGACGGTGCCCACCTGGCTGCTGCGGATCGTCAGGCGCCGGGAGTGGAACGCCTCCCCGAGCGGGAGGGCGACGCGGCGGTCCCCGTACCAGCTGAGCTCGATCACGGTGCCCTCGGGGGCGAGCAGTTCCAGGGACCGGGCCAGGCCCTGCTCGGTGGCGCTGGCGTGCACGACGAGGTCGCACTCGCCGAGCGCGGCGGCGGGTTCGGCGAAACCGACGCCGAGCGCCGCGGCGACCTCGGCCCGTGCGGGGTCGGCGTCCACCAACTGCACCCGGACACCGGGGAAGCGGGCGAGCAGCGCGGCGACCGAGCAGCCGACCATGCCGCCACCGACCACGGCGATCCGGTCGCCGACGAGGGGCGCCGCGTCCCACAGCGCGTTGACGGCGGTCTCCACGGTGCCGGCGAGCACGGCACGGTGGGCGGGCACGTGCGCGGGTACGGGCGTCACGGCGGCGGCGGGGACGACGTAGCGTGTCTGGTGCGGGTAGAGGCAGAAGACGGTGCGGCCGGCCAGGTCGGCCGGGCCCTCCTCCACCACTCCGACGTTGAGGTAGCCGTACTTGACCGGCGCGGGGAAGTCGCCCTCCTGGAACGGTGCGCGCATGGCCGTGTGCTGGCTCCGCGGGACGCCGCCCCGGAAGACCAGCGTCTCCGTGCCACGGCTGACGCCGGACCAGAGCGAGCGGACCAGCACCTCGCCCTCGGCGGGCTCCGGAAGCCCGACGTCCCGGATCTCCCCCCGCCCGGGGGAACCGAGCCAGAACGCACGTGCCGCGCGGATCATCGGCGTTCCTCCTGAACGATCGGCAGGTGGTGCACGTACGGAGGTGTGCACAGGCCGCGCACAGTACGCGGCGGTGATCGACTCTGTCACCTGGCCGGAGGATGTGCGGTGGCCCTGAACAACACTTTTGACGCGAGGCTGGTCCAGCAGGAGACCGCGGTGGGCGCGGGTGTGCAGATCGTGCTGCTCGCCGTGCTCGGATCGGCGATCGGTCTGGGACCGGCGGGCTGGCTGACCGGTCTCACCTTCGCGATCGCCAGTTGGGCGGTGCTCTCGCGGGCCCTGCACCGGTCGGGACTGCGGTCGTTCGGCCCGGCCAACCGGGTCACGCTCGGCCGGGCCACCCTGGTCGGCGGTGTGACCGCGCTGGTCGCCGACTCCTTCGAGAGCGCGCCGCCGGTCACGCTGCTGGTCGCTCTGACGGCGGTGGCGCTGATCCTCGACGGGGTGGACGGCAAGGTCGCGCGGCGTACGGGCACCTCGTCGGCGCTGGGGGCGCGCTTCGACATGGAGGTCGACGCGTTCCTGATCCTGGTGCTGAGCGTGTACGTGTCGATGTCGCTGGGACCGTGGGTGCTGCTCATCGGTGGCATGCGCTACGCCTTCGTCGCCGCCGCCCGCTTCCGGCCGTGGCTGAACGCGGCGCTCCCCCCGAGCACGGCACGCAAGACGGTGGCCGCGGTGCAGGGGGTGTTCCTCCTGGTGGCGGGCGCCGATGTGCTCCCGTGGGCGGGCAACGCGGCGGTCGTCGGGCTGGCGTTGGGCCTGCTGGTGTGGTCGTTCGGGCGGGACGTGCTGTGGCTGTGGCGGACGTCGCGGGAGGCACGACCGAACCGGGCGACGCCCGAGGGGCCCTCCGCGGTCGCTCCCGAGAGGGCGGCTCCGCACGGGGCTCCCGGGCCGGTGTGCGAGGCGGAGCGGATCGCGCGCGCCGAGAGGACCACACAGAACGCACAGACCGCACAGGCGACACAGACCGCGCAGAACGGGCAGGCGGACAGGGCCGGGCGGACGGGTCGAGTGCTGGAGCCGCTCGCGGGGTGACGCCCGGTCAGCGGCGGACCCGCCGACCGGTGAGGGCACCACGGAGACCGAGCCCGCCAGGGACGCACAAGGCCGGACCCGGACCGGACGAGGCCGGGCTGGACGGGTCCGACAGAGCCCGAACTGGGCCCGGGCCGAGCATGGATCGGCGGCGCCCGCGAACCCCGACGCATACCCCCACCTCTGGAAGTCGCTCCGCGCCGACCACAGCTAGCATGTTCGAGGCGAGAGGTACGCTGTCTTCCCGCTGCCTGCCTCACGCCCGACCTCGTCACGTCATCGCCGGCCGCCGCAACGGCCTTCGTCTGAGCACGACCGCAAGTGGGCATGACAGAGCGCGACAAGCCGGACCTGACCGCCCCACAGTTCCGACCGAGGCTCGCCCGTGCCCGCGACAGCGCGCATCGTCCCCGATGAGGAGTCCCCCGCCATGGCCGACAGCAACCCCGGCAGACCGGTAGCGCCGCCCCCGCCGCCGTTCCCTCCCACGCCTCCGGCCGCCTACTGGCCGACCCCGCCCTCACCTCCCCAGCGGCGCGGCACGGGCCGGCTCATAGTCGTCGCCCTCGTCTCCGCCGTCGTCGCCGCGCTGCTCGCCGGCGGCGGCGCCACCTGGTGGGTGCTGAAGTCCGAGGACACCGGGAAGGCCACGGACCACGTCGAGGTCCTGGGCGGCAAGTCCCTCGTGAAGGAGGACCCCTCCGACCTCGGTGGCTGCGACGACACCGACGAGTTCTCGTACAACGACTGCGACCCGGCCACCGAGACCTACGAGTTCAAGTACAAGATCACAAACAAGGGGGACGACCTCGCCAACTACTCGGTCGTCGTCAACGCCTTCGACGAGGACGGGGACTTCGTGGCGCAGACCTTCTTCGGGGCCGTCCACCTGGCGCCCGGCAAGAAGAAGTCGGGCAGCGTCGAGTTCACCGAGTACAGCACGATCGAGGACGGCAAGGAACTGAGCGAGATCGCGGGCGTGAAGATCGCCCACGTCGAGCGCACCGCCTTGGCCAACTGAGGCAAGCGACCACCGCTGCGGCGGGGTCCCGGACAGGGGCCCCGCTCCACCCGATCGAGTCCCGCAACCGACGGCGGGACGCCGGGCGTTGGCACGCCCGCATCCGAATTCGGCGAAGTCCGTGCTGCTCGCCCCTGTTGACCTAGGGTGACGTCATGATCGCGGATGCCCTCCCCCGCCTCACTCCGACCGGCACCTGCTGGTGCGGCTGCGCGAAGAAGACCGGAGCCGGATCGTTCTTCGCCCCCGGCCACGACAAGGTGGCGGAGGCGGCGCTGCTCGCCGTCGAGTTCGGTTCCTCGGTGGCCCAGTTGCCGCACGCGCACGGATGCGGCCCCGGGCAGACGCACACCACGCCCGTCGAACTCGCTTGAGGAGCGGCACCATGACGCAACCCTTCTCCAGTCAGCGTGCCGCCCTCGAGAAGGCCGTCGTCACGTACGGCGGCTGCTGGGACACCGAGCGCGGCCTGCGCGCGATGCGCGACGCGGGGTACGAGCCGCAGGAGAAGCACACCCGCGCGATCCTGCGTGACCTCGCGGCCGCCGGCCTGCTCGTGAAGGAGGTGGACCACCCGGTCCGCTACCGCGCGACACGCTCGGACTGACAGCGGCCCCCACCGGCTAGCCTTGAAGCGGTGCATCGTCCCGGCAGTTGCTCGCCGCCCTCGACGCGGAAGCCACGGCCCTGTGTACACGGCGGGCTGGAACAAAGCCCTGGCCGAACTCCACTCATCGCTCTTACGATCCCGGCATGACGAACACGGCGTGGCGCGTCGCTCTCGGCGTGGTAGCTTCCAGCGCGTTCTTCTGGGCAGTCGCCGGTGCCGTTGACATGGGACTGGAGCGAACCCTAAAGGGCTACGCCCTCCCTGACGGCGGAGGGTGGTACACATTTGCCCTGTTTGCCGGATTCATGGTCGCCCACTTCAGCGTGGGCTCCCTCACCGATACGACCGCCGGTCCGTACGCGGCGCTGGTCCCGGCGGCGGGTGCCTGCTTCGGCTTCGTCTCGTGCCTGGTCATGGGCCAACAGTTGGTCGCGGCCAGTCCGCCGTCGAAGACCGATCTGCGCTCGCGGGGCGGTTCGGCGGTGAGCCGGACGCGTATCGCGTCGAGCAGTTCAGGATCGTAGGGCAGGGGGGTCCGGTCCTCGCCGGGCACGTGGGCATCGCTCGGCGTCCGGGTCTCACCGGTCGCGAGGCGGTACGCGGCCTTCAGCGCGTGGGGCCGCTCGGGCAGGTGGCGGGCGAGCAACCCGGTCGCCTCCGGAGCTCCCAGGCACAGCAGCGCGGCGAGGGCCTCGTCGGCCGATTCGCCGTCGCCCCGCACGATGGCGAGCAGGGCCGGGACCGCCTCCGGGGCCGGCTGCCACCAGGTTCGCAGCAGCGGGATCACCTTGGCCGCGGTGGCCGGATCGCCGAGCAGGGGGAGCAACGCGGGCAGCAGCCGCGCCGGGGCGGTCCGTGAGCGGAGGGCAAGGCGCTCGGCGGCCCACCGCGCCTCGGTGACGGCGGCCTGCCCCTGCTCGCTGCCCTGGAGCCGCAGCGCTACGGCCCGCCCGAGCGCGGAGTCGACCACCTCGATGGCGGTGTCGACATCGCCGCGTGCGTGCAGCGCTTCGGCGAGCGCCTGCAGCGGCTCCCGCTCCCACAGGGCGCCGAAACCGTGCCGCTCCAACGGGACCAATGTCGTGACGCTCGCGGTCGTGTCCTTGTTCCACGGCAGGCCGCAGTCGGCGGTGACCAGGAGCGCGGCGACCCGCACCGGCGCCGGTTCGTCCCCGGCGAGTACTGCGGAGCACAGTTCCTCGGCCGCACCGCAATCCAGGAGCGCACAGGCCGTCAGCACGTCCGCGCGCACCGCCGGATCGGTCTCCGCCGTCCAGCGGGCGCGCAGCCCCGCACGCGCCTCGGGGCCCGCGGCCGACCGGCACTGGGCCACCGTCCACGCCGTGGTCCGCCGCACCTCGCGATCGTCGTCCGCGAGCAGCGGCAGGAGCAGCCCCAGCTGTGCCGCGACAGCGTCGCGGGCCGCGCCGGGCACCGGCAGATCATGCTCGTCGACGCTCCCGGCTATCACACCGAGCATGCCCAACAAGGCGGTTCGCCGCACCCCTTCGGCAACGAGACGTGCCAGGAACGGCACTGTGGGTGCCGTAGCCGCGTAGACCGTGCCCTGGTGCACGATGCTGCTCCACAGCTCCTGCTCCGCCTCCGCAGCGGTCTCCTCCACCGGGGACGCGAGATCCCGCAGCAGCGCGGGGACGTCCTCCGCGGAGCCGTAGGCATGGCGAAGGCGTGACCAGTCCATCTGGTCGATGCCGGCGAACACGAGAGCGAGATCCATGCCGCGGATCATGTCACCCGCGACCGACAACGCCCGGCCGGGGCGTTGAGTCGGGGTCGTCAGCGGCGGCGTCGAGGAGCGGGGGCAGGAAGCCGCTCGTCGGCGGCACCGGTTCCGCCGGCTTGGGGTTGGGCCATCGGCGGTACCGCTCGGGAATCAGGCGCCCTACGGCCTCGGTCATCCGGCTCGATCTTGAGTTGACGCACCCGTGTCCGGCCGTCCGCCGCCGGGTGCTGCCGGGAGCGGTGGAGGAGGGGCAGCGCGATCAGGGGGAAGAGGAGCACGGAGAGCAGCCCGGCGGCGATCAGTGCGGACGCGTTCTCGGGCCGTATGGCATCCAGTTTCAGGCCGATGGTCGCTGCGGCCACAATGACCGGCAGTGAGGTGGCCTGGAGGAGAGCGCTGGCTGTGACCTCCGGCCAGGAGAGTCCGGCCGCGCGGTACAGCAGTGCCGGAAGGCCGCGGACCAACAGCAGCGCGGCCAGGAACATCGGCACCCGGAGGATGGTCCCGGCGTCCTCGAACAGGGCGCCGAGGTTGAACTGGATACCGCTCGTCACGAAGA